>DASTVB010000018.1:0-11113 GCA_035759315.1 Telluria sp.
CGTAAGCCTTTTGATTCTATTCGATAAGTCCAAATTAATCGCACACAATTGAAACTTATCTCGCGCGTTCAGAATCCATACGTAAATATTCCCCTGAACCAATTATTTTCCCTGAGTATTTATTACGCAAAGCAACCCGGAAACCGGAAAGGGCGCATAATGCGGCGGCGCTAATTACTTCCCCAAGCGCAAGGAAGTTCAATCAGATGCGTGCCGCGGGTCCCGTGGTGCGGCACGCGATAACCAGGCCCCCGGCCAGAAACGGCAATCGTCCAGTGCTCTCCATCCTCAGCCTCCCCGTGCGCAGCGAACTGGACGTGATCGCGGTGCGCCAGCGCGCGCGCCAGATCGCCACGCTGTGCGGCTTCGCCACGCAGGACCAGGCCCGCATCGCCACCACCATTTCCGAACTTGCGCGCAATGTGTTCGACAGTGCATCCGTGGGCGAAGTTAGTTTTTCGATTTCCGGGCCCGGCACCCGCCAGACCCTGGTGGTGGTGGTCGAGGACCGCGTCGCCGAATCCATGCGCACCACGGGCGCCGCGCAGCCTGCGGGCGAAGAGCGCGCGATCGGCATCGTCGCCGCGCGCCGCTTCATGGATGCGTGCGACATCAAGGCCCGCAGCGACGGCACCGCGATCGTCCTGCACAAGCACCTGCCGGCGCAGGCGGCCTGCCTGTCGCGCACCGAGATCGACGGCGCCCTGGAGCGGCTGGACCCTTTGCCCAGCAACGTCGCGCTGTCGGAAGCCCACCACCAGAACCGCGAACTGGGCGATGCGCTGGCCGCGATCCAGCTGAAACAGGCCGAGCTGATCGACCTGTCGACGCGGCTGGAGGAAACCAACCGCAACGTCGAGTCGCTGAACCGGCGGCTGATGACGGCCGACCGGCGCAAGGACGAATTCCTGTCGATGCTGAGCCACGAACTGCGCGCGCCGCTGTCGACCGTGTCGATGGCCGGCACGCTGCTCGAGCGCGGCCCGGTCGCGCCGGACCAGACACTGAAGCTGGCCGGCATGATCAACCGGCAGGTGACCCACATGACCCAGCTGGTCGAGGACCTGATCGACATCTCGCGCATCAGCCGCGGCCTGGTTTCGATCGACAGGCGCCCGATCGACCTGCGCGACGTCGTCGGCGCGGCGGTGGAACAGACCATGTCGGCGGCGCTGAAGAAAAATCACCATGTCGAAGTGTCGCTGCCGGAATCCGGCTGCCTGATCTCCGGCGACCGCACCCGGCTGGTGCAGGTGATCGTCAACCTGCTCGGCAACGCGATCCGCTACACGCCCGACTACGGGCGCGTGCTGGTGCGGGTGGCGGCGTCCGGCGCCAACGTCAACGTCAAGGTGTCGGACAACGGCATGGGCATCCCCGCCGCGCTGATCCCGAACCTGTTCGACCTGTATGTGCAGGCCGAGAATACGTCGGAACGCACCAGCGGTCTTGGCCTGGGCCTCGCGCTGGTCAAGAGCCTGGTGGAACTGCATGACGGCAGCGTCTCGGCCGAAAGCCCGGGCACCGGGTGCGGCAGCACGTTCGAAGTGACGTTCCCGGCCTACGTGCGCTGACAGGCGCGCCGCCTCCGTTCAGCCCTCGAGCAGGGCCTGCAGGTCCGCCAGCTGGTAGGGCTTGGGCAGCACGCTGAACGCGCCGGGATAGCGCTCGCCGATCGCCTGGCCATAGCCGGACGTAACGATCACCCGCAGCCGCGGATACAGCTCGCGGCAGCGCAGCGCGAGCTCCGCGCCGTTCATGCCTGGCAGGATGTAATCGGTGAACACCACGTCGAAGCTCCCGGCCGCGAGCCGCGCCAGTGCCTGTTCCGCGTCGGCGGCTGCCTGGTTCGGGTAGCCGAACGCGTTCAGCACGTCGCACGCCATCTGCCGCGCATCCTCGTTATCTTCCACCACCAGTACCCGCGGCTTGCCCGCCGTTGGCGCAGGCGCCCCGGGCTCCGCGCTGCGTCGCCTGCGCGCGTCGAGCATCTCACGCAGCTTGCGCGCCAGCTCCTCGTGCCGGTACGGCTTGCTGAGCAGTTCGACGTCCGGATCGAGCCGGCCATCCTGCGAGATCGCGTCCTGGGTAAAGCCGGAAGTGAACAGCACCTCGATGCCGGGCACGAACTCGCGCGCCAGCCGGGCCAGCTCGGGGCTGCGCGGCAGTCCAGGCATTACCACATCGGTAAACAGCAGGTCCGGCGCTACGCCCGAACGCAGGATCGCCACCGCGCTCTCGCCGTTGTCGGCCTTGATCACGCGGTATCCGAGGCCGGCCAGCGTCGCCACGACGGTTTCCTGCACCGCCTTGTCGTCTTCCACCACCAGGATCGTTTCGGTGCCGCCCTGGATCGGGCCCGGCGCGGGGGCCGGGACTTCGGTCTCCGCTTCGCACGAGCGCGGGAAGTACATGCGCACCGTGGTGCCGCGGCCAACCGCGCTGTCGATCTGCAGATGGCCGCCGCTCTGCTTGACGAAGCCGTACACCATTGACAGGCCGAGGCCCGTGCCGCGGCCTTCCGGCTTGGTCGAGAAGAACGGTTCGATCGCGCGTTCCAGCACCTCCGGCGTCATGCCGGACCCGGTATCCGTCACCGCCACCATCACATAGTCGCCCGCCGCCACGTCAGGCTGCGACTCCACGAACTGCCGGCCCAGCGTGGAGTTGGCGATCGCGATGTCGAGCCGGCCGCCGAATTCCATCGCGGCGGACGCGTTCAGCGCCAGGTTCAGCACTGCGCTCTCGAGCAGGTGCGGATCGACCAGCGCGCGCCACAGGCCGTCGCCGGCGCGGGTGTGCAGCTCGATGCCGTCGCCCAGCGCCTGGCGCAGCAGGCCCTCCATGCCCGCCAGGCTGCGGCCCAGGTCGACCACCAGGGGGCGCAGCGGCTGGCGCCGTGCGAAGGCCAGCAGTTGCGAGGACAGCCTGGCGCCACGGTGGACCGCGTCGATGGCCGCGTGCAGTCGCTGCGCGGCCTCGGGGTTGCCGCCGATATGCGCTTCGAGCAGGTGCAGGTTGCCGCCGACGATCTGCAGTACGTTGTTGAAATCGTGCGCCACGCCGCCGGTCAGCTTGCCGATCGATTCCAGCTTCTGCGACTGCTGCAGCGCGGCGCGCGTTTCTTCCAGCGCCTGCGTGCGTTCGGCCACCTGCATTTCGAGCGTGGCCTGGTAGCGCTTGACTTCGTCCCGCGCCAGCTTGCGCTCGGTGACGTTATTGCCCTGGACGAGGATGCCGTTGGCTTTGCCGTCCGGCCCCAGCAGCGGCTGGTAAATGAAGTCGACGAACACCGTCTCGAGCGGTATGCCGAGGTGCACCTCGACGTCGTAGCCGACGAATGGTTCGCCGGTCTGGTAGACCTTGTCGAGCAGTTCGTACAGGCCCTGGCCGGCCAGCTCCGGCAGCGCCTCGCGGATTGGCTTGCCGGCCACCGCGCGGTGGCCGATCAGCTGGTCGTACGAGGTATTGGTCAGTTCGTAGACGTGCCCGGGACCGCGCAGCACCGCGAGGAAGCCGGGCGCCTGGCCGAACAGCTGCAGCAGCTTGTTCTTGTCCACCTGGAGCTGGCGCGCCAGCGACAGCGCGTTGCTGGTTTCTTCCAGCGCGCGCGTGCGCTCCTGCACCAGCGCTTCGAGTTCGGCCTGCTTGCGCCGCACCTCCGCCTGCGCCAGCACCTGTTCGGTCACGTCGCTGCCTTGCGACATGATGCCGATCACCGCGCCATCGTCGCCGACGATCGGCTGGTAGACCAGGTCGATGAAGCGGTCCTCGGCCGGCGCGTCGCTGGACGGCTTAACCTTGAGCGGCATCGCGCGCCCGACGAAGGGTTCGCCGGTCTCGAACACGCGGTCGAGCAGTTCGAAGAATCCCTGTCCCGCCAGTTCAGGCAGGGCTTCGCGCACCGGCTTGCCGATGATGTCGCGGTATTCGGCCAGGCGCGCGTGCGCTTCGTTCTGAAGTTCGTAGACGTGGTCCGGGCCGCGGAAGTAGGTGACGAAGCCGGGCGCCTGCTCGAACAGGCGCAGCAGGTCCTGATAACGGTTGTCCTGCGTTGCGTGGGGGTAGCGGCGCGCGCTTTCGGTGTTGCTGCTCATCGATGCGTAGTGAGTTTATGGGAGTCCCGCCAATGCACACGGCCCACCGGGTGGAGCCCCGGCTGGCGGCGAGGCGCACAATGTAGCACGCGCAAGCATTTTTCCGCCTCACAGATGGGCGCGCGGCGACATGCGCGCCGCACTGGATCCCTGTTCGCGCGGCCGACCGCCGCCGGCCCCTGCGTTCAGCCCCAGGGGGCGTAGGCGAAGCCGTTGGCGATGGTTGGATCGACGTTGGCGCGGTTCTCGAAGCCTTCGCTGATGAAGGCCAGTGCCTCGGCCTGGCTGATCAGGCCCTTGTCGAGCGCATCGACCCAGTAGGCCAGGCCAGCCTGTTCTGGCGTGCGGTCCAGGATGTTCTGGTACAGGGTCTGCACCAGCGCCTGGTTGCTCAGGTTGGCGCCGAAGTTCTTGACGAATTCATCCCCGGCGATCATGTAGCTGGCCACCTGGCCCAGGCTCATGCCCTTGTCCATGCTCGCCATCCAGTAGCCGAGGCCACCGGCGTCGGGGGTACGGCCCAGCACCGCGTTGTACAGGCGGTAGGCCTGGCCGCCGACACTGTCGATATCGAGCGCGACAGCGGTGTCGCCGAACTGCAGGCGCTCGACGTTGGCCAGCGTATCGACGCCGCTTGCGCCCGATTTGTCGGTCACGGTGAAACCGGTTCCCGCCTTGGCGATCGTGTAGCCGGCGGCCGCGCCATCGTACAGGCCGCGGTCGAGGCCTTCGCCGCCGTCCAGCGTGTCGTTGCCTGCGCCGCCATGCAGGGCGTCGTTGCCGCCCATGCCTTTCAGCGTATCGGCGCCGGCGGCGCCGTAGGCAGTCTCGTTCCCTTCACGCAGCGCGATCACGTCGTTGCCCGCGTCGCCATTGACGATGGCGCCGGCTACGATGCCGTGGCGGCCCTGTGCCTGGCCCACGGCGAGGAAGTGCGCCAGGCCGCTGGCGTACTGGCCGGAGGCCACCATCGCCTTCACGTCCGCGTTCTGGTTCAGGTAATAGCCTTCGTTGAACGCCGGCGCGCCAAGCAGCGCCGCGCTCTTCATGTCCGGGCCGGTGCCCAGTGCTTCCGGCACCTCGAACACCTTGAAGCTGTTCATCGACGCTGTACCCGCAGCGTCTTCCCAGGTGCTGTGGAAGGACAGGAATTCGAGTTTGCCGTCGCCGTCGAAGTCGCCCCACGACACAGGGCTGCCGGCTTCCGCGTCCACGGCGAGTTCCATCACCGTGAACCGCCCGGTGCCGTCGTTGACGTACACCAGCGGCGCCATGCTGCCAGTGCTGCGGTGGCCGACGATGTCCATCGCACCGTCCTTGTTCACGTCGAGCAGTTGCCAGAAGTCGGTCCACTGGAGGCGCGCGCCGTAGGCATCGAGGAAGGGCTTGTCCACGTTGGCAGCGGTGACGTCGGTGAACTTGCCGCCGCCGTCGTTATGCAGGATCTGCATGTAGTTGCCGCCGTAGTAGGGTTCGAGGCGCGTGCGCAGGACCGCCATGTCGGGCCGGCCGTCGCGGTCGAAGTCCGCCACCAGCGTCTTCATGTGCATCTGCTGGTCGGGCCCGTAGATGGAGTCGGGCAGGGCGATCTTGTTATCGGTCGAGAAGCTGCCGCGGTTATTCAGGAACAGGTAGCTGTGCGTGCTGCCATGCCCCCAGCCCGCGACCACGTCGCCGAAGCCGTCGCCGTTCGCATCGAGGATGGCCAGGTCCACCAGCACGTTGTGCCCCTCGCCGCCGCCCGGGGTGAGTAATGGCCAGTTGTAGGTGATGGCACTGTATGCAGCCTGCCGGTTGATCGCGAAACTGCCGTCGGCCTGCTGCAGCAGTGCGTACGCGCCCTGCGTATTCCAGTCGCCGACCAGGATGTCGGTGCGGCCGTCTCCATTCAGGTCGCCGGTCGCCATCGAGTGGGCATCGACCGCGGTCGGGCGCCCGGGCAGCGCCAGCGGGAGCGCCGGCACGTAGGAATTGGCATCGATCTGGCCGGTGCCTTCGCGCAGCAGGTGCAGGTCGGCCAGCTTGCCGTCGTGGGTATCGTGGGCGATGGTGACGATTGCACTGCGGCCTTCAGCGGCCAGGTCGATCTCGCCGGCACGGCGCGCGCCGGCGGTCACCGGCATCTTCGCGTTGATGGCGGGGTCGAACGCCAGCTTGCCGGTCGCGGTGGAGAGAGCGATGAAAGGCGTACGGGTGTCGGTGCCCGAAGCGTAGCCCTTGTTCATCGGGATGATCACGTCCTTGCGGCCGTCGCCGTCGGTTTCGAGCTGGAATACGGCTTGCGGGATCCAGGACAGAAGGCCTGACGGGTAGGTGACGCCGGCGTACACGTACTCGGGCACCCGCGTGGTCTCGCGGAAGCTGTGGGCGACGTACTGGAACCCGGCTTTCAGCGGCGCGGTGAAGAACGCGGTGTCGATCGTCTTGTCGGCGAACGCCAGCTGCTCCACGCCCTTGAGCGTGTCCACGGTGCCGTTCTTCGAGTTGCGTACCTCGATCGCGCCGTTGACTGCGGCGATTGTGAAGTCCTTGCTCAACTGCTCGTGGTAGGTGACCTTGTCCTGCCCGCCCGCCAGGTCAATGGTGCTGGAGCCGCCAAACATCATCACGTGTTCCGCGGCGCCGGTGCCGATCACCGTGCCGCCTTTGGCGGTCATGTGGACCGTATCGATGGCGGAGAGCGTGTCGCGGAAGCCGAAGCCGTCCAGCGCATAGCCCTGGGCCAGGTCAACGTAGGCCGGGCCGGTGGCGAACCACAGGCCGTAGCCGCCCTTGCCGCCGGTGCCGCGCACGGTGTCGTCGCCGGGGCCGGACACGAAGGTCTGCCATGGGCCGACCGTGACGTCGTCGTTGCCTTCGCGTGCGTCGATCCAGTCGCCGGAGCCGGCTACCTTGGTGCCGTCGATGGTGTCGTTCTGTGCTGTGCCGTTATAAGTCGCCATGCTTCGGGTCCGGGTCTATGTCGTTGGGTGGAAGGGCTTAGCCCCAGGGTGCGTAGGCGAAGCCGTTGGCGATGGTCGGATCGACGTTGGCGCGGTTCTCGAAACCTTCGCTGATGAAGGCCAGCGCCTCGGCCTGGCTGATCTTGCCGTCGTTGAGGGCGTTGACCCAGTAGTCCAGGCCAGCCTGCTCGGGCGTGCGGTCCAGGATGTTCTGGTACAGGGTCTGCACCAGCGCCTGGTTGCTCAGGTTGGCGCCGAAGTTCTTGACGAATTCCTCGCCGGCGATCATGTAGCTGGCCACCTGTCCCAGGCTCATGCCCTTGTCCATGCTCGCCATCCAGTAGCCGAGGCCGGCGGCGTCGGGGGTGCGGCCGAGCACCGCGTTGTACAGGCGGTAGGCCTGGCCGCCGACGCTGTCGATATCGAGCGCGACGGCGGTGTCGCCGAACTGCAGGCGCTCGACGCCGGTGATCGTGTCGGTGCCGTCCGCGCCCGACTTGTCGACGATGCGGAAGCCGCCCGTTTGCGCGGTGACCGTGTAGCTGCTCGCGGCCTTCTGGTACACCACCTTGTCGAGGCCCGCGCCGCCGTCGATCTGGTTGTCGGCGCGGTTCTGGACGATGGTGTCGTTGCGCGTGGTCGCGGTGATCTTCGCGGCCGCCGGCAGCATCTGGGTCGCCTGCACCGTCTTGTAATAGATGGTGCCGTTGTTGATGCCGAAGCCGGCGAAGTTCAGGCCCTTCTCGTTCATGTAGGGAAGGCTGAACGGTCCGACGAAATAGCTGTCATTGGTGAGCGCCGTCAGCTGGCCGGCGCGCAGCGCGACCTCGAAGTGGCCGAAGCCGTCATTGGTCCAGACGATCGGCGTGTTCGCGCCCGGCAGCTGGTTCATGAACTGGGTGATCACGATGTCCTGCGTGCCGTCCCCGTTCACGTCCATCAGGCGGATGAACTGGCTGGCGCCGACATTGCTCTTCGTGTTCGGCAGTCCTTCCTGGGTCTCGCCGGCCTGGAAGTGGCTGGAAGTCGCGTTCACGAAGGCGCCGCCCTCGTTGCGCAGCACTTCCAGCGACCAGCCGTCCGCATAGGCGTCCATTGGAACCGACTCGGAACTGAGCAGCATCAGGTCCTTGTCGCCGTCGCCGTCGATGTCCATGGCGGAGATGTCGTGCACGATGCGCGCGTCGCCGAAGTAGCCCTGCGGGAGGAAGGTCACGTTCGATGCGCTGAATCCCGCGCCGGTGTTCCAGTACACCAGCGAGCGGTGGTCGGTCTGGTACGGATTTCCTTCGTTGCCGATCACGAGGTCGGGACGGCCATCGCCATTCAGGTCAGTGAGCAGCGAAGACGTGAGGCCGGTCGTGCCGGTCTGGCGGTTCAGGTAGCCGCCGGGGCCGACCGGCAGGCCGGCCGTAGTCATTGAAAACTTGCCGGTGCCGTCGCCCAGCAGGACGTACGGCTCCACCTGGCTGGCATTGCTGCTCATGTTACCGACGAATAGATCGAGGTTGCCGTCGCCGTTGATGTCGGCCGCGGTGGCGCTGTGCGAGAAATCGGAGAGCTGCGGGAGGTTGGCGCTGGCATCCGCGTATCCGCCGCCGGACAGGCCGAGCAGCAGGCGGTTCTGTTCGCCGGGATAGGGGGTGGTGTCGTAGCCGTGGCCGGCCACGAACAGGTCCTGGATGCCGTCCTTGTTGAAGTCGGCCTGCACCACCTCGCGCGGGTGGATGGTCGTCATCGACGCTGGGATCAGCGATGTGTTGGCCGTAAACGTGCCGTCTGCTTTGCCCAGCATCAGGACGCTGGGCTGGCCGGTCGGGGTCGTACCATTGAAGGGATAGTAGGCCCCGAAAACAAGGATGTCCGGGATGCCGTCGCGGTTCGCGTCGACGATCTCGGGCACCGCCTGCTGCACAGAGTTTGCAGGCATGGCGATCTGCCCGAAGACCACCTTGTAATAATCCGCTGCGTTCGCGACCATCGTTTACCTCCTATAGTTAACCGGAGGAAGTTTGCCAGAATTCAACTGGCAAGGAAATGTCGAACAAGAAATACCACACGGAAACGACAGTTGTCGTCGCTCTCGTTTCCGCACGGAAATATGCCGCTCGATTCGCCGGACACTTTTGGCGGATTCTGCATATTCATGTTCAGATCCGCCACACCGGCCCTCGACTGGCTGCCAGTCTGGAGGGCGGGGATTTTGGCGGATTCGGCATATTCATGTTCGAATCCGCCACGAAAGGAGACGGGAGCGGGCGCCGGAAAACAAAAAGCCCAGCGCGGAGGCTGGGCTTTTTGCTTGAATGCTTTGGGGTGGCTGATGGTGCTCGAACCCACGACAACAGGAATCACAATCCTGGACTCTACCAACTGAGCTACAGCCACCACTGAACTACATCTCCCGACAAATGATTGCCGAGAAGCTCGCTATTATACAAAGGTCTGGGCGAACTGGCAAATAAACTGTAGCGATATTGTCCAGCCCCCCGTTTTCAGGGCAGTTCCGCTTCCCGCACCACGCCGGAATAACCCAGCAGGTTCTCGAACGCGGCGCCCAGGGCGGCCCCGCTGGCCGTCGTATAGCATTCGATGGTGGCCGTTCCCGCCGGAGCGCGCAGCAGCGATGCCGCCGCCAGCAGCCGTTCCAGCTGGCGCGCGACCGCGTCGCCGGTATCGATCAGGGTTACCGCGCGTCCCGCATGCCGGTGCACGATCTCTTCGATCGCGGACTGCACGAACGGGTAGTGGGTGCAGCCGAGGACCAGCGTGTCGGCGCCCTGGTCCAGCAGCGGGGTCACATAGCCCTCCAGCATGGAGATGGTGGCCTCGGAGCCGAGTTCGCCCAGCTCGATCCGGTCGGCCAGCCCGGTGCAGCCGCGCAGCAGGAACTGCGCGCCGCTCGCCTCCGACACCTGGTCCATCAGCAGCCTGAATTTTTCGCCGCACAGCGTGCCTTCAGTGGCGAGCACGCCGACCTTGCCGTTGCGCGAGGCAGCGGCCGCCGGCTTGAGGCCAGGCTCGACGCCGACGATCGGCATATCGGGATAGTGCTGGCGCAGCAGGCGGATCGCGGCCACCGTGGCGGTATTGCAGGCCACCACCAGCGCCTTGGCGCCGCGCGCGACCAGGAAGCGGGCGATGGCGAGCGAACGCTCGGCCACCACCTGCTCCGGCTTGTCGCCGTATGGCGCGAAGCCGGAGTCGGCGAAGTAGAGGAGGTGCTCGTGCGGCAGCAGTGCACGGATGTGGCGCAGCACGGACAGGCCGCCGACGCCTGAGTCGAAGACGCCGACCGGCGCGTCGGCGGGAGAGGAAGAAGTCATAAGCATCGGTAGCGTTTAAAAACCCCCGGTCGTCCCAGCGAAGGCTGGGACCCATGCGTCGCTAGTCCATAGGGTGAGCGTCCGCGCGCTGAGTATGGGTCCCAGCCTTCGCTGGGACGACGGTTATTTCGTCGACTTCAGCGCTTCGATCTTGACCTGCCATTCCTTCGGGCCGGTGTTGTGCACCGAGGTGCCTTGGGAATCGACCGCCACCGTTACCGGCATGTCGACCACGTCGAACTCGTAGATCGCTTCCATGCCCAGGTCTTCGAAGCCGACCACTTTCGCGGTCTTGATCGCCTTGGAGACCAGGTAGGCCGCGCCGCCGACCGCCATCAGGTAGGCCGACTTGTGCTCCTTGATCGATTCGATCGCGCCCGGGCCGCGCTCGGCCTTGCCGACCATCGAGATCAGGCCGGTCTGCGACAGCATCATGTCGGTGAACTTGTCCATGCGCGTCGCGGTGGTAGGACCCGCCGGGCCGACCGCTTCGTCACCCACCGGATCGACCGGGCCGACGTAGTAGATCACGCGGTTGGTGAAGTCCACCGGCAGCTTCTCGCCACGCGACAGCATGTCCTGGATGCGCTTGTGCGCGGCGTCGCGGCCGGTCAGCATCTTGCCGTTGAGCAGCAGCGTCTGGCCCGGCTTCCAAGCGGCGACTTCCTCGCGCGTGAGCGTGTCCAGGTTCACGCGCTGGCTCTTCTGCGTGTCCGGCTTCCAGTCCACCTTGGGCCACAGGTCGAGC
>DASTVB010000019.1:0-12114 GCA_035759315.1 Telluria sp.
CACGCGGTCCTTTCGCATTAAGCGTCATCCCAGCTATTTGAAGCCCCGAATCCATGCGCGTCCTCCACTTCTACAAGACCTATTATCCGGACTCGCTCGGCGGCGTCGAACAGGTGATCCGCCAGATGTGCGTCGGAACCGCGCGCCTCGGCGTGCGCAACGAAGTGCTGTCGCTGACCCGCGAGCGCAACCCCGCGCCCTACGAGTTCGAAGGCCACCTGGTGCGGCGCGTCCCGCTCGATTTCGAATTCGCCTCCACCGGCATCGCGTTCGACGCGGTGCGCGAACTGGCGGCGATGGCGCGCCACGCGGACCTGATCCACTACCACTTCCCGTGGCCGTTCATGGACATCGCGCACTTCCTGGCGCGCATCGACAAGCCTTCGGTGGTCACCTACCACTCGGACATCGTGCGCCAGAAGTACCTGCTCAAGCTGTACACGCCGCTGTGCAACCGCTTCCTGAAAAGCGTGGACGCGGTGGTCGCCACCTCGCCCAACTACATGGCGTCCTCGCCGGTGCTGGAGCGCTTCCGCGACAAGACCCGCGTGATCACCTACGGCCTGGACAAGTCGACCTATCCTGAGCCGGAACAGCCGCTGCTCGACAAGTGGCGCGCCGAAGTCGGCGACCGCTTCTTCCTGTTCGTCGGCGTGCTGCGCTACTACAAGGGCCTGCACATCCTGCTGGACGCGGTCGCCAACAGCGACTACCCGGTGGTGATCGTCGGCGCCGGCCCGATCGAGCGCGAGCTGAAGGAACACGCCCGCCGCCTGGGCCTGAAGCACGTGAAATTCGTCGGCGCGGTAAACGACGCCGACAAGGTGGCGCTGCTCAAGCTGTGCTACGCGGTGGCTTTCCCGTCGCACCTGCGCTCCGAGGCGTTCGGCATCTCTCTGCTGGAAGGGGCGATGTACGGTAAGCCGATGATCTCCAGCGAGATCGGCACCGGCACCACCTACATCAACATCCACAACGAGACCGGGCTGGTGGTGCCGCCGTCCGATCCGCAAGCCTTCGGCGACGCCATGCGCCAGCTGTGGGAAAACCCGATCCTGGCGGCCGAAATGGGCAAGCGCGCCGAGGCGCGCTACTGGGACCTGTTCACCGCCGAGAAAATGGCGCTCAACTACCGCGCGCTGTACGACGATGTGGTGGCGGGCCGCTTCGCGGTGCCGGTGCTGCCGTCCGCGCCGGAAGCGAGCCAGGTCGGCGCGTAAAACCGGCCGGCGGATGCGTAGCAAATAACCAACACGCGGCCGCTTGTTACAATCCCGGGCCGCCGCGGGTTGCCCGCCGGCGGAACTGCCTGTTATTCTTGGTTGGTAGTCCTTCTACGCAGCCAAGGGATCCGCATGTCGTCAATCAAACTGGCGCTGGTGCTGGCCGGTTTCCATGCCGTCGCCAGCGCTGAGCCATCGCTGTACATCACCACCGAACACACGGTGCAAAGCACCCGCGGTGAGGACGAAACCGTTCTGTCCCAGCGCGTCCGGCAGATCGCGAAGCGGGCCGGCGTCAGCTACGCCATGCAGCAGTATCCCTGGAAGCGCGCCTACGCGATGGCGCTGTCGCGCCCGAACGGCTGCGTGTTCGCCACCACCCGCACGCCCGAGCGCGAGGCGCTGTTCAAGTGGATCGGCCCGATCGAGGAAAGCGAGTGGTACCTGGCCGGCCGCGCCGGCCGCGAATTCCAGATCAGGACGCTGGAGGATGCACGCGCCTACCGGATCGGCACCTACAGCGGCGACGCGCGCCACGAATACCTGCGCGCGCGCGGCTTCACGCTCGATCCCGCGCAAAGCGACGGCGCCAACCTGCCGAAGCTGCTGCTGGGCCGCATCGACCTGTGGGCCATGGCGATGCCGAAAGGGACCGCGCCGGGTTCCGTGAACTACCCGCCCGATTCCGTCGTCCCTGTCCTCAAGTTCAACACCGTGCGCCTGTACCTCGCATGCAATCGCGCGGTGCCCGACAGCGTCGTCGCGCGCATGAACAGTGCGGCGGAGGCGGTGGAACGCGAAGCCGGACACCGCGCGCCGCCACCGGAGCGCCGGACCCGCCGGCCGCCCTGCCTGCTTCCGGCCGAGACCTCGTCCCCCAACTGCGAGTAAGGGGCGTCTTCTTATGTGTTTGCCGCATAAGGGATTGCGAAACTATTCGTTCTGATTCCGGGGCGGCTTCCCTAAGCTGTTGGTTTGAACAACAGACAGGGGAACACCATGCTCTTCACCAGGCTGCTCCAGGCCATTTTCGTGGCCACGCTCTTCGCGGCGCCGGCGCAGGCAACCGACGTCTCGCTGCTGAACGTTTCCTACGACCCGACGCGCGAGCTGTACCAGGAATTCAACAAGGCCTTCGCGGCCCACTGGAAGCAGGCGAAGGGCGGCGCCGTGACGGTGCGCCAGTCGCATGGCGGCTCGGGCAAACAGGCGCGTTCGGTGATCGACGGACTGCAGGCGGACGTGGTGACGCTGGCGCTGGCCTACGACATCGACGAGATCGCAGGGCGCGGCCTGCTGGCGCGCGACTGGCAGAAGCGCTTCCCGCACAACAGCTCACCCTACACCTCGACCATCGTGTTCCTGGTCCGCAAAGGCAATCCTAAAGCGATCCGGGACTGGGGCGACCTGGCCAGGCCGGGCGTCTCCGTGATTACGCCCAACCCCAAGACCTCCGGCGGCGCACGCTGGAACTACCTGGCGGCGTGGGGCTACGCGCTGAAGCAGCCGGGCGGCAGCGAAGCGAAAGCGAAGGAGTTCGTTGCGCGCATCTTCCGCAACGTGCCGGTGCTGGACTCCGGTGCCCGCGGCTCGACCACCACCTTCGTCGAGCGCGGCATCGGCGACGTGCTGCTGGCGTGGGAGAACGAAGCCATCCTGGCGGTCAAGGAACTGGGCCCGGACAAGTTCGACATCGTCGCGCCGCCGCTCTCGATCCTGGCGGAGCCGCCCGTGGCCGTGGTGGACAGCGTGGTCGACAAGCGCGGCACGCGCGAAGCGGCGCAAGCCTACCTCCAGTTCCTATACTCGGACAAGGGGCAGGAAATTGCCGCGCAAAACTACTACCGCCCGGTGTCGCCCGCGATCGCCAAAAAATATGCCGGCCAGTTCCCCCGGCTGACCCTGTTCACGATCGATCAGGTGTTCGGTGGCTGGAGCCGCGCGCAGAAGGCCCACTTCGCGGAAGGCGGCAGTTTCGACCAGATCTACCAGCCGAAGGCGCGCTAGGACGGGGTTCGCTTATCTGCCTGTGTTCTATGCAAATGCGAAAAAAGTCGTTTTCCAAATAACAGGCCGATGCAATCATGGCTCCCTGATAGTCAAATTTGTAATAAGAGGTCGCATGGCTCTGGCCGCATCACCACTGTTCGCACGTGTTCCCGCGCGGGTGCTCCCGGGCTTCCGGCTCGCGCTCGGATTCACCGTGTTCTATCTCGCGCTGATCGTCCTGGTCCCGCTGTCGGCGGTGTTCGCCAAGACCTTTAACATGAGCTGGGATGCGTTCGTGGCTGCCGTCACCTCGGACCGGGTGATGGCTTCCTACCGCCTGACCTTTGGCGCGGCGCTGGTCGCGGCAGCCCTGAACGCCGTGTTCGGCGGCCTGGTAGCCTGGGTGCTGGTGCGCTACACCTTCCCAGGCAAGCGCATCGTGGACGCCCTGGTGGACCTGCCGTTCGCGCTGCCCACCGCCGTCGCCGGCATCGCGCTCACCGCCCTGTACGCGCCGAACGGCTGGCTGGGCGGCGCGCTCGAGCCGCTCGGCATCAAGGTCGCCTTCACCCCGCTTGGCGTGCTGGTGGCGATGACCTTCATCGGACTGCCCTTCGTCGTGCGCACGGTGCAGCCGGTGCTTGAGGAATCGGAGCGCGAGCTCGAAGAAGCGGCCGCCAGCCTGGGCGCCGGCCGCCTGCAGATCTTCGCGCGCGTGATCCTGCCCGCCGTCGCGCCGGCGCTGCTGACCGGCTTTGCGCTGGCGTTCGCGCGCGCATCCGGCGAATACGGCTCGGTGATTTTCATCGCCGGGAATATGCCCATGGTTTCCGAGATCACTCCGCTCCTGATCGTGACGCGGCTGGAGCAGTACGACTACGCGGGCGCCACGGCGATCGCCACCGTGATGCTGGTGGTTTCCTTCCTGATCCTGCTGGCGATTAACCTGTTGCAGGCGTGGTCGCGTTCGCGGCGCCAGACGGGAGACAGCTGATGGCCGGCGCCGCCGCAACCATTGCCTTGGGCCGTCCCGCTTCGTTGGCGTCGCGCGGCACCCGCGATGCTACGACCGAGCCGGCCTGGGTAAGGGCAGCGCTGATCGCCGGCGCGCTCGCCTTCCTCACGCTGTTCCTGTTCGTGCCGCTGGTGGCCGTGTTCACGGAAGCGTTCAGGAAGGGCTGGGACACCTACCTGTCGGCGATCGTCGAACCGGATGCGCTGTCCGCGATCCGCCTGACCTTACTGACGGCCGCGATTGCCGTGCCCCTGAACCTGGTGTTCGGCGTGGCTGCGTCGTGGGCCATCGCCAAATTCGAATTCCGCGGCAAGAGCTTGCTGCTGACGCTGATCGACCTGCCGTTCTCGGTGTCGCCCGTGATTTCGGGCCTGATCTACGTGCTGCTGTTCGGGGCGCAGGGCTGGTTCGGCGAGTGGCTGCGCGAGCATGACATCCGCATCCTGTTCGCCGTGCCGGGCATCGTGCTGGCGACGGTGTTCGTGACTTTCCCGTTCGTCGCGCGCGAGCTGATCCCGCTGATGCAGGCGCAGGGTACGGAAGAAGAGGAGGCCGCGCTGGTGCTGGGCGCCTCCGGCTGGCACATGTTCTGGCACGTGACGCTGCCGAACATCAAATGGGGCCTGCTGTACGGCGTCATCCTGTGCAATGCCCGCGCGATGGGCGAGTTCGGCGCGGTGTCGGTGGTGTCGGGCCATATCCGCGGCGAGACCAACACCATGCCGCTGCATGTCGAAATCCTCTACAACGAATACAACTTCGCGGCCGCGTTCGCGGTCGCCTCGCTGCTGGCACTGCTGGCGCTGGTGACGCTGGCGCTCAAGAGCTACGTCGAATGGCGCGCGCGCGAAGACAGCGCGGCGCTGCCGCCACCGGAAGGAGCATAAATGGCAATCGAAGTCAGGCATATCCACAAGCGCTTCGGCGCATTTACGGCGCTGGACGACGTGTCGCTGTCGTTCCCCGCGGGCGAGCTGACTGCGCTGCTCGGGCCCTCGGGCTGCGGCAAGACCACGCTGCTGCGCATCATCGCGGGCCTGGAGCGGCAGGACCAGGGCGCGGTGCTGCTTAGCGGCGAGGACGCTTCCAGCCAAGACGTTCGCGAACGGCAGGTGGGATTCGTGTTCCAGCACTACGCACTGTTCCGGCACATGACCGTGTTCGAGAACGTGGCCTTCGGCCTGCGCGTCAAGCCGCGCAGGGAACGTCCGCCGGAGGCCGAAATTCGCCGTAAGGTGACCGAGCTGCTGGAACTGGTGCAGCTCGAATGGCTGGCCGGCCGTTATCCGCCGCAGCTTTCCGGCGGCCAGCGGCAACGCATCGCGCTGGCGCGCGCGCTGGCGGTGGAGCCGCGCGTGCTGCTGCTGGACGAGCCGTTCGGAGCGCTCGACGCCAAGGTGCGCAAAGAGCTGCGGCGCTGGCTGCGCCGCCTGCACGACGAGCTGCACGTCACCAGCATCTTCGTCACGCACGACCAGGAAGAGGCGCTGGAAGTAGCCGACCGCATCGTGGTCATGAACAAGGGCCGCGTCGAGCAGATCGGCTCGCCGGCCGAGGTCTACGACAACCCCGCCTCGCCGTTCGTGTATGGCTTCCTCGGCACCGTGAACCTGTTCCACGGCCGCGCGCGCGACGGCCTGCTGGAAGAGGGCGTCGGCTACGTACGGCCGCACGACATCGAGATCGAACGCGCGTCGGCCGGCGCGGTTGGCGCCGTGGCCCGCCTGCGCCGGGCGCATGCGATCGGCCCGCTCGCGCAGCTGGAACTCGAACGCACCGACGACGGCCAGCTGATCGACGCCGTCATCCCGTCGGAACGCTACGCGGCGCTTGGCCTGCAGCAGGGCGACCTGCTCACCGTGCGGCCGAAGCGCATGCGTGTCTTCGACGATCACCCCGCATAAGCAGAAAGGCGATTGACCATGAACTTCAGGCAGTTGCGCTCGATCCGCGAGGCCGCGCGGCGCGGTTACAACCTAACCGAGGTGGCAAACGTGCTGTTCACCTCGCAGCCCGGCGTCAGCCGCCAGATCCGCGAGCTGGAGGACGAGCTGGGTATCGAGATCTTCGAACGCAACGGCAAGCGCCTGACCGGCATGACCGAGCCGGGCAAGGCCGTCCTGCCGATCATCGAACGGCTGCTGCTCGAGGCCGAGAACCTGCGCCAGGCCGGGCACGAGTACGCCGACGAAAAGCGCGGCACGCTGACCATCGCCACCACCCACACCCAGGCGCGCTACGTGCTGCCGCGCGTGGTGCAGTCGTTCCGCGCGGCCTTCCCGGGCGTGCGCATCGCCCTGCAGCAAAGCTCGCCGGAACACATCGCCGAATGGATCTTGTCGGGCAAGGCGGATATCGGCATCGCGACCGAGGGCCTGAGCCAGTTCGAGGAACTGGTGTCCTTCCCCTGCTACCAGTGGAGCCACATGATCGTGGTACCCGAGGCGCATCCCCTGGCCGCACGTGGCCAGGTGACGCTGGCCGATCTCGCCGAGTACCCATTGATTACATACGATGTTGGCTTCACCGGACGAGGCCACATCGACGACGCATTCGCGCGCGCCGGGCACTCGCCCGACATCGTGCTGACCGCGATGGATTCCGACGTGATCCAGCAGTACGTACTGCTTGGCCTCGGGATCGGCATCGTGGCGTCGATGGCGGTGCAGCCGGCGCCGGCGAACGGCCTCGTCACGCTTGAAGCCGCGCACATGTTCGCGCCCAACCTGACCCGCCTCGCGGTGCGGCGCGGCGCCTACCTGCGTTCCTACATGGTCGACTTCATCCTGGAGTTCGCGCCGCAACTGGATCGCGGCGTGATCGAAAGCGCGGTCAAACCCGGCGCCTGAGGCACCAGCGGCGCCATGCCGATCGGGTAAGATAAGACTCCCTGAACTCGTCCCACCTTATTCGATGAGCCTGCAGTCAGTCCGTGAATTCTTCGTCGCCAAGGGCCTCGACATCCCGATCCTCGAGCTGGAAGTGAGCACCGCCACCGTCGCCCTAGCGGCCGAAGCCCATGGCGTGGAACCGGGACGGATCGCGAAGACGCTGGCGTTCAGGCTGAGCGACGACAGCGTGATCCTGCTGGTGGCGAGCGGCGATGCGCGCATCGACAACCGCAAGTTCAAGGATGCCTTCGGCAAGGGCAAGATGCTGGGCGCGGAGGATGTGGTCCGGCTGACCGGGCATCCGGTCGGCGGCGTCTGCCCGTTTGGCCTGGCGCATCCGCTGCCGGTATGGCTCGACCAGTCGCTGCAAAAATTCGATGAGGTGCTGCCGGCCGCCGGGTCGGTCAACAGCTGCGTGCGGATCGGGCTGGCGCAGCTTGCCGAGGTGACGGGTGGGCAGTGGGTCGACGTCTGTTCGGAGGCCGCGAGCGTTCCGGAGCCGGCGAGCGCCGCCTGAACCTGTCATCCCCGCGAACGCGGGGACCCATGCTGAGCGTTTTGCATGCTCACTATGGGTCCCCGCGTGCGCGGGGATGACAGTGCTAAGGCTTGTAGATCCGGACGTAGTCGACTTCCATGGTCACCGGGAAGATGCTGTCGTCGACCGGACCGCCAAGGAAGCCGCCGATCGCGACATTGAGGATCAGGAAGTGCGGCTTATCAAATGGCCATTTCCTGAAGTCGCCGTCCTTCGGGTTCTTGAATTCGAGGTAGTTGCGGCCGTCCACGCCGATCAGCATGCTGTCGCGCGTCCAGGTCAGCTGGTAGGTGGGAACGCGTCGCAGGCCGATTCGACGCGCGTGACCGCCGTCTTTTGCGTCTTTGCCGGCCAGTTGAAGGCGCCGGTGTGGAAGCTGGCGAGCACTTCGCCCTTCTTCTTGCCGACGTGTTCCATGATGTCGATTTCGCCGCGCTCCGGCCATTTTCCTTCCGACCCGAGCATCCAGATCGCCGGCCAGGTGCCAAGGCCGCACGGAAGCCGGGCGCGCACCTCGACGTAACCATAGGTGAATTCGTACCTGCCGCGCGTGAACAGGCGCGCCGAAGTGTAGGGCTGGCCGCCGAAATCCGGTGCGTCCGACAGCGTCTCGCGGCGTGCCGTGATCAGGAGCTTGCCGTCGGCGACGCGGCTGTTCTCGGGCCGCGCGCGCGCATAATACTGCAGCTCTTCGTTGTGCCATCCGCGCTTGTTGAGCTCGGTGTCATAGTCCCACATCGACGGGTCGGGCAGGCCAGGCTTGTCGAATTCGTCGGCCCACGCCAGTTTCCACCCCGGCGGAATGGCCGCCGGCGGCAATGCTTCCTCAGGCGCGGCGCCGCTTGCACTGGCCGAGAGCACGCACAAGGCGCCGATTAAGACACTGGATTTGGAGATGTTCACGGGATCCTTTCAAGTCGGCCGGCTTCCAGAATGGAATCGTTTCCAACTAGCGCAATATAGCACCGGCTCCCGCCTTGCGTCGCGCCGCTGCAAATGGCGTTCCGCCCGGTCCATAAACATGCATAAGAAGTATGTCAATTCGGCTACCAGGCTGGTAGCATGACGCCTTCATCGTCGTAACTCGTGGGTAAAATGGAAACTGCAAAAAACACCGTACACGTGGCGGGCTCCGCGCTCAAGCATTCGTGCCATGCCTGCGCCTTTTTCCACAGCAAAGAGGAAGAGTACGACGTGCTCATGCCCTTCATCCTCGAGGGTTTTGAACGGGGCGACCGCGCCTTCCATATCGTCAGTCCGGATCACCGCGCCGCCCATCTCGCTCGCCTGCGCCAGGAAGGGATCGACACCGCCGCGGCCGAATCGCGCGGCGAACTCGAAGTGCTCACTTGGCAGGACACCTACATCAAGGATGGCCGCTTCGACCAGCACCTGATGATCGAAACCTTGCTAAAGATTATTGCCCCCGGCAACAACCCACCTGGAAAAGTGTCGCGCAACATCGCGAACATGGAATGGGCGCTCGAGGATCGTCCCGGGGTGCACGATATCGTCGAATACGAGGCGCGGCTGAACCAGGCGCTTCCTCCACAGCACGATCCTGTCATCTGCGCCTATGACCTGTCCAAGTTCGATGCCAGCGTGGTGATCGACATCATGCGCACGCACCCGATGGTCATCATCGGCGGCATTCTTCAGGAAAACCCGTTCTTCATTCCCTCGGAACAAATGCTGCAGGAGATCAAGGCGCGGAAGGCGTCGAAACATGCTGGTGCCGGCAAGCCTGAGTAAGCGTATCGATCTTTACAATGCTTGAACAAGACGTTCCCGAGGTCGGCTACTTGAGGCAGGTCGCGCGCGACCTGGTCGCCATTTCGACCCTGCCATCGGTATGGAGCAAGCTCTCTTCCCAGGGCGTGCTGGAGAGCCTGTCGAAGGTCCTGTTTTCCACGCTCGACCTCGACCTGGCCTATGCCCGACTGCCTGGCGTCGACACCGCCGCCGCACTGGAAGCCATCCGGACCGGGCGCGAGGACACGGAGGGGCTTTACCTTGAAGCGGTACGGGCCGCGTCTGCGCTGAACCCGGCGTCGGATGCGGTCAGCGGACCGATCACGCTCGTCGATCCGGTCAGCGGAGGTCCGATGCGCATCTGTGTCGCCCGGATCAGCCTGGGCCACGACATGGGCGCCATTGTCTGTAGTTGCGACCGATCCGATTTTCCTTCCGAACGCGAGCGCCTGCTGATCGGCGTCGCGGCCAACCAGGCAGCTGTCGTACTGCAGCGCTGCCTGACCGAGGAGGCACTCCAGCGCAGCGAATCGCGATTCCTCGACCTTGCCAACGCGGCCCCGGCCATGCTGTGGGTAACCGAACCCGATGGCGCCCGCTCGTTCCTGTCGCGCGAGTGGTATGCGTTCACCGGCCAATCCGCCGAACAGGGACTTGGCTTTGGCTGGACCGAGGCGGTTCACCCCGAAGACCGGCAGGCGGCCAGCGCCGCCTTTTTGAAGGCAAACGCGGAGAAGAAGGAATTCAGCATGGAGCATCGGCTCCAGCACGCGGACGGCAGCTACCGCTGGGTGATCGATGCAGGTCGCCCCAGGTTCTCCGCTGACGGACGCTTCCTCGGTTTCGTCGGCAACGTCCTCGACATCACCGGCCACAAGCAGACCGAGCAGGCGCTGCATGCGACGCAGGGCATGCTGTCCGCGGTGTTTGAAGCACTGCCCGTCGGCATCGCGGTCGCCAACCAGGAAGGCGAAGTACTGTTCTCCAACCGCGAAATGCAGCAGTTCATGCCGACCAACACGATGCCGGCACTGGACAACGAGCGCCACCACCGTTGGCGTGCGTTCCACGCGGACGGCCGCCCTTACGCACCCACGGATTTCCCTGGCGTGCGTGCGTTGCAGGGCGAACGGGTCGCTCCCGGTATCGAGATCCTTTATACGACCGACAATGGCACCGAGATCTGGACCCAGTTTGCCGCGGTCCCGCTGCAAGACGGCAGCGGCGCACCCAACGGCCAGGTGTCGATCATCACCAACATCGATGCCTTCAAGCGCACCGAGGCGGCGCTTCGCCTGTCCGAGGCGAACCATCGCGCGCTGTTCGAGGAAGTCGCCAAATCGCACAAGAACCTGAGCGAGTTCCTGGCGGTGCTCGCGCACGAGCTGCGTAATCCGCTGGCGCCAATCCTGACCGGGCTCGAGATCATGCGCATGCGCGTCGACAGTGTGGAAACCGTGACGCAGGTGCGCGGCATCATCGAGCGCCAGGTCAAGCAGTTGTCGCACCTGATCAACGACCTGCTCGATATCGCCCGCGTCACCAACGGAAAGATCGACATGAAGAAGGAGTCCGTCGACCTCAAGGCGGTCGTGTCGAACGCGGTTGAAACCAGCCTCCCCCAGATCGAGAAGGGCCAGCATGAATTCAGCATGAAGCTGGATCCATCGCCATTACCGGTCAGCGTGGATGCCGCCCGCATCGCCCAGGTGATCAGCAACCTGCTCACCAACGCCGCGAAATACACGCCCAATTGCGGCAAGATCGAGCTGTCGGTCCAGCGTGATGGCGACGAAGCGGTGATCTCGGTCCGCGACACCGGCATCGGCATCCCCCCGGAGTCGCTGGAATCCGTGTTCGACATGTTCAGTCAGGTCGGACGGAACATGCCGCATTCGCAAGGCGGGCTGGGGATTGGCCTGTCGCTGGTACGCCAGCTGGTTGCCCTGCATGGCGGCACGGCGGCCGCGTTCAGCGAAGGCGCGGGCACCGGCAGCACGTTCGTGGTCAGGCTCCCGGTTGACCTGAGCAATGGCGCCGCAGGCGCGGGCAAGGATGAATCGGGATCGGCGAGCGCGCCTGGAAAAGCCTTCCGCATCCTGGTTACCGACGACAATGTTGATGCCGCGACGACCCTGGCCTCGCTGCTGGCGATGCATGGGCATGAGCTGCAAATCGCACACGATGGCACGCAGGCGCTGCAGATCGCCGAAGAATTCCGGCCGGACGTCGTCTTCCTCGACATCGGCATGCCGGGCATCACCGGATATGAGGTCGCGCGCCAGCTCAGGGCAAGGGGGGAGCGCGCCCGCTGCATCCTGGTCGCCGTGTCGGGATGGGGCACGAAAGAGGATCTGATCCGTTCAAAGGAAGCGGGATTCGACATGCATTTCACCAAACCGGTGGCCCCGGCGCGGGTGCGCGACTTCCTGCGTTCGCTAAATTAACCGTTCGCGCTTGGACAATAACGAGCCCATGCTCTATGTAGAAGCGCGGGCCTGATATTTCATGACGCGAATGTGAGGGTGGTGCCGGGAACCGGAATCGAACCGGTACGCCTTGCGGCGCGGGATTTTGAGTCCCGTGCGTCTACCTATTCCGCCATCCCGGCAACGCGACCCGCATTATCACCGATTTAAGTACTCTGGGCAACCGAACGCGGGCCGCACGAACGCCCGCGCCTGGATCAGTTCGCCCGGCGGTAAA
>DASTVB010000020.1:0-9336 GCA_035759315.1 Telluria sp.
TGGGCGCTGGGCTACTACACGCGCACCGTCGGCCGGGTGTTCGAGCCGGTGGTGACGATCGGCTTTGTCGGCAAGACCATCGCGTTCGGCCTGGCCGTCGCCGTGATCCCGGCCGCCGCGCTGCTGCAGCTGCAGCGCACCGGGCGCAAGCGCAAATCGACCGTGCAGCCGGGAGCGATCGGGCTGCTGTTCGTACTGTTCATGATCGAGGCGCTGTCGCTCCTGATCAAATACATCTGAGGGGAATACATGCAGCAACCGCAAAACGAGGTGGCGCCGGAACCGGTCGCCAACGTGGAGGCGAAAGCGATCATCCTGCTGGTGCTGATGGCGGCGCTGATCGGCATCTTCCTGCTTTACATCGCCTACGCGCGCGGCGTGTTCCAGGCGACCCAGCGCCTGGTGCTCAAGTCCGACGATTCGGAAGGCGTGGTGGTCGGCATGGACATGACCTTCTCTGGCTTCCCGATCGGGCGCGTGCAGCAGGTCGAGCTGGGCAAGGACGGCAAGGCGCGCATCCTGGTCGACGTGCCGGTCGAGGACGCGCACTGGCTGCGCACCTCGAGCATCTTCACGCTGGAGCGCGGCATGGTGGGCGACACCAAGATCAAGGCGTTCTCGGGCATCCTGACCGATCCGCCGCTGCCGGACAATGCGGAACGCGAGGTGCTGCGCGGCGACACCGCGGCCGAGATCCCGCGCCTGGTGGCCAGCGCGCGCACGCTGCTGGAAAACCTGGTGGCGATGACGCAGGAAGGATCGAGCATCAACGCCAGCCTGGCGAACATCGAGACCGCGACCGGGCGGCTGGGCGGCAAGTACGGCATCCTGGGTGGGGCGCTCGGCAGCGACGCCGAAGCACGCAAGCTGGTCGAGACCATCGAACGCCTGAACGCGCTGCTGGCCAAGACCGACCAGCGCATCTACGGCGACGCCGGCCTGATGAACGACATGCAGGCCAGCGTGCGCCAGCTGAACGTCGTGCTCAAGGATGCGAGCAACACGCTTAAGAAGGCCGACGCGGTGCTGGTGGAGGCGCAGGCGGTCGGTTCCAATGTGCGCGTCGCCACCAAGGACCTGGGTGCCTTGCGCGCAGAGGTAGACGCAAGCCTGCGCAAGGTCACCCAATTAGTTGATGAAATCAACCGCAAGTGGCCATTCGCCCGCGAGAAGGAGATCAAGCTGCCATGAAGCGACTCACCCTGATCATCGCGGGCTGCGCGCTTGCCGCCTGCTCCAGCAAGCCGGTGCCTCCGGCGTGGAAGGCCAACGCCTACGGTTCCATCAACAGCTTCAGCAACGCTTACCTGCGGGGCGACACGTCGATCGCGGAGACCGAGTTTGCGCGGGCGAGGGCGGAGGTGTCCAGCACCGGACGGCCGGACCTGGTGGCGCGCACTGAGCTGGTGCGCTGCGCGGCGCAGGTGGCCTCGCTCGATTTCGGTAACTGCGAGGGCTACCAGGCGCTGGCGCAGGATGCTGCGCCCGAGGAGCGATCCTACGCGGCGTACATCGGTGGGCGCTGGCAGGATGTGAATGTTGCGTTGCTGGCGGAGCAGCACCGGCCGGTTGTGACGGGCGGCACGGCGGTGGCGGTGCAGGATCCACTGGCGCGGCTGGTGGCGGCAGGTGCGCTGATGCGTGCGGGTCGGATCACGCCCGCTGACATCACGGCGGCAGTCGAGACGGCGTCGGCGCAGGGTTGGCGCAGGCCGCTGCTGGCGTGGCTGGGCGTGCAGCTCAAGCGCGCGCAGGCGGCTGGTGATACGGTGGCGGCGGCGCAGATCCAGCGGCGCATCGACCTCGCCGGCAGCATGAAGCCGGCGGTGACGCTGCCCGACGAGTCCCCACCGGGCCCGAAGTAGCAAAAGCATGGGGGACTGTCCCGCAGGGAACCGTCCCCCAACCCCACCAAGGCCGGGCTATCGTACGCCTCAGCACGATAGCGAACGATTGGCGGCCGCGACATTTCATCGATTTATACTGATCCGGACGAGTGAAACGCAGGCTTGTGCCTTCCTTCAATTCTTCCGAGCGAGCATACGATGAATATTCGAGCAGCTACGACGCGCGCCGCAGCGCGCCGAACCATCCGCAGACTTCTCATCGCTGCCGTTGCCGCAGCCTGCCTCTTGCCCTCCATGTCCGCCAGCGCGCAAACGGTCACGTTCTTTACCACGCGTGCTGCGTTCGAGGCAGCGTTGACCTCATCGGCCACGCTTGATTTTGAGGGAATGCCTCCGGATACCGGCTACTTTGCCGCACCGGCGTTCCTGCTCGACGGGGTGCAATTCCAGGCCTCGCTGTCCACTGTGCGCGGCGACGACATTATCGTTGCGGGCCAACACGCGGCACTGCCGGGTGCTCCTTATGCCTCCGATATCCTGTATACCCAGTACGCGGGGGATCCGCTCATCGTTTCATTACCGCTGGATACCAACGCAGCCGGTGGCTGGTTTGGCAGCCTGCTTGCGCCAGCGAGCGGGACGATCGAGGTCTATATCTACAGCGGCTTGTTGGCGAGCAGATCGTTGGACCTGATACCGATGGCCGACGGCAGTAGCGAAGGATTTCTGGGTGTAATCGTCACGGGGGCACCCCTGACACAGTTGCGGATTCACAGCGGGCAGCAGGTCGCGTTGGACAATTTCATTTATGGGGAAGGGAACATCGCTGCGATTCCGGAACCGTCAAAATTTGCCATGCTGTTGGCGGGACTTGCGATCCTTGGCGGCGCAACATGGCGCAGGAAGCCCGGGGACTGTCCCCGCAGGGGACCTTCCCCAGATCTGTAGTTTGCGTATCGGCCAGCGAAAGAGCAGGGGACGGTCCCCTTTGGGGACAGTCCCCACCCAACTACGCGTAGCGGGCGGGGAGGCAGTTGTGGATGCAGGTGGCGGCGACGGCGGCCTGGCCGGTCGCGACCGCGATCTGGTTCAGGCCGCGCACCACGTCGCCGACCGCGAACAGGCCCGGCACCGTGGTCTGCTGTTTGTGATCGACCACCAGCTTTTCGCAGTCGCTCACCTGCGCACCAAGCGCGACTGCCAGGCTGGAACGCGCGGTCTCGCCCAGCATCGGATAGACCACGTCGAATTCGTATTCCTTGCCGTCCGCCGTGTGCACGACCGGCTTGTCTTCGTCGCTCAGCGTGACCGCACAACTGGCGGAGCCCATGTGACGCACCTGCGCCGCTTTCAGGCGAGCCTCGTCGGCTTCGGAATAGGCAGGCTGCTTCTCGCGGTCGAACAGCGTCACGCTGTCGCTGAAGGTGCGCAGGAACAGCGCGTGATTGACGGGCCTCTGCTCGCACGCGAGGATCGCGACCTTCTGGCCCTTGACGTCGTAGCCGTCGCACACGGGGCACAGGCGAACCGCGCCGCAGGCGACCGCGTCGTGCCAGCGTTCCATCGGCATGCCGCCGTCCACCACGCCACTCGCCAGCAGCACCACGCGCGCCCGCACTTCACCTTCCGAGGTCTGCGCGACGAAGTTCAGGTCCGCGTCGCGCGCCAGTTCATGCACCTCGCCCTGCGTGACTTCGCCGCCGTACTGGCGCAACTGTTCACGCATCCGGTAGAGCAGTTCAGCGCCGTTCACGCCTGCGGGAAAACCGGGGTAGTTGTGGCTGACGGGGATCAGCGAGAGCCTGCTGTGGCCCTTGTCGATGACGGCGACGGAGCGCCGGAAGCGACGCAGGTAGGTCGCGGCGGTCAGCCCGCCAGGGCCGCCGCCCACGATGAGCACGTCATAAAGGTCGTCGGTAAGCGCCATGCATGGATTATTGCCTCTGGCGCAAGGGTTGGGCTATCGGTGCGACGGCCCTGTCGCGGTCGGAGGCGGACTACAGTCGTTGCGTCCCTCGGGCTGGAGCGTAATGTGGTCGATGCCGTGCTTGTCGAGCAGCATCGCCTTCACCTGCACCAGGATGGCGGGCCATTGCGACAGGTCGCCGATTTCTAGGTGGCCGATCAGGGCCGGCTGGCCCGGCGACATGTCCCACACGTGCAGGTCGTGTACGTCTAACACGCCCGGGACCTGCGCCAGGTCTTCGCCGACCTGGAGGTAATCGATATGGTGCGGCACGCCTTCCATCAGGAAGTGATAGGCGTCGCGCAGCACGTCGAAGGTGGAGCGCAGGATCAGCAGGCACACCAGGATCGACAGGATCGGGTCGATCTGGAACCAGCCGGTGAAATAGATCACGGCGCCGGCGAACAGCGCGGCCACGGAGCCGAGCAGGTCGCCCATCACGTGGACCAGCGCCGCGCGGGTGTTGACGTTGTCCTTGTCGCGCGACAGGAACCAGGCGACGACCAGGTTGATCGCCATGCCGATCGCGGCGACCACGGTGACCGTCGCTCCCGCTACCGGGCTCGGGTTGGAGAGGCGCTGGAAGGCTTCCCAGCCGATCCACGCCACCAGTGCCAGCATCGCCAGCGCGTTAACGAAGGCCGCCAGCGCTTCCGCGCGCACCAGGCCGAACGAGTGCTTGGCCGAAGGAGGGCGGCGCGCGATCAGTTGCGCCAGCAGGGCCAGGCCGAGCGCGGCGGCGTCGGTCACCATGTGGCCGGCGTCGGAAATCAGCGCGAGCGAATTGGCGATGAAGCCGGCGACCACTTCCACCGCCGCGAACGCCAGCGTCAGGCCGAGCGCCCAGGCCAGCACGCCGGGCTTGCCGCCGGTGTGCGAATGGTTATGGACGGCGTCGCCATGACCGTGCGCGTGCAGGTGGGCGGAAGAATGGGAATGATGAGCGGACATCGAAAAGACAGGAGTTAAATAATTGGCGGAAGTGTAATCCAAAAGATCTTGCTCAAGACATTACACCCGGTTTTGATGCCTCGTGCAAAAAGACCCTTGTCAGTCGCAGAATGAGTCTCTATAATGCTGGGCATCGGGCGGTTAGTTCAGCTGGTTAGAATACTTGGTCGACATCCAAGGGGTCGCAGATTCGAATTCTGCACCGCCCACCAGTACATATGTAAGAGCGAGAAAGGCACCACGGTTATGACACCGCGAACTACAACGCAGTTGTGGGAGCGACGCTAGTCGGCGGTGGGTCTTCTTTGGCTGTTACAAAAGAGAGAAAAACGCGGCTAGTCCGCGTTTTTTTTCGTCTATACATTCCGTAATAAAATATCAGCAGCATCCTACTGGAGAACAACATGTTGAAAGTCCGACTCCCCGACGGTTCCGAGCGCCCATTTGACGGGCCGGTCACCGTGGCGCAGGTAGCGGCCAGCATCGGCGCCGGCCTGGCGAAAGCCGCGCTGGCAGGCAAGGTCGACGGCAAGGTGGTGGACACTTCCTTCCTGATCGAAAAGGATTCCGACCTGGCGATCATCACCGACAAGGACCCTGAGGGCCTGGACGTGATCCGCCACTCGACCGCCCACCTGCTGGCGTATGCGGTCAAGGAACTGTTCCCGGATGCGCAGGTCACGATCGGCCCGACGATCGAAAACGGCTTCTACTACGACTTCGCCTACAAGCGCCCGTTCACCCCGGACGACCTCACCGCGATCGAAAAGAAAATGGCCGAGCTGGCCAAGAAGGACGAGCCGGTCTCGCGCAAGGTCCTGCCGCGCGACGAAGCGGTGGCATATTTCAAGTCGATCGGCGAAGCCTACAAGGCGGAAATCATCTCCTCGATCCCGGCCAATGAAGACGTGTCGCTGTACAGCGAAGGCGGCTTCACCGACCTGTGCCGCGGCCCGCACGTGCCATCGACCGGCAAGCTGAAAGTGTTCAAGCTGATGAAGCTGGCCGGCGCCTACTGGCGCGGCGACTCGAACAACGAGATGCTGCAGCGCGTGTACGGCACCGCCTGGGCCAAGAAGGAAGACCAGGAGCAGTACCTGCACAACCTGGAAGAAGCGGAAAAGCGCGACCACCGCAAGCTGGGCAAGCAGCTGGACCTGTTCCACTTCCAGGACGAAGCGCCGGGGCTGGTGTTCTGGCACCCGAAAGGCTGGACCATCTGGCAGCAGGTGGAGCAGTACATGCGCCACAAATACCAGGTCAACGGCTACCAGGAAGTGAAGGCGCCGCAGATCCTCGACCGCACGCTGTGGGAGAAGACCGGCCACTGGGAAAACTACCGCGAGAACATGTTCTCCACCGAGTCCGAGAACCGTTCCTACGCGCTCAAGCCGATGAACTGCCCGGGCCACGTGCAGATCTATAACAGCGGCATGAAGAGCTACCGCGACCTGCCGCTGCGCTACGGCGAGTTCGGCCAGTGCCACCGCAACGAGCCTTCGGGCGCGCTGCACGGCGTGATGCGTGTGCGCGGCTTCACCCAGGACGACGGCCACATCTTCTGCACCGAAGAACAGATCGAAGCCGAAGTGACCGCCTTCCACGCGCAGGCGATGGAGGTGTACGACGACTTCGGCTTCAAGAACATCGACGTCAAGCTGGCGCTGCGTCCGGACAACCGCATCGGTTCCGACGAAGTGTGGGATACCGCGGAAGAAGCGCTGCGTTCGGCGCTGCGCGCCTGCGGCGTGACCTGGACCGAGCTGCCGGGCGAGGGCGCGTTCTACGGACCGAAGATCGAGTACCACCTGAAGGACAGCCTCGGCCGTCCGTGGCAGGTGGGCACCATGCAGGTCGACTTCTCGATGCCGGGCCGCCTGGGCGCCGAGTACGTGGCCGACGATAACACCCGCAAGGTGCCGGTCATGCTGCACCGCGCGATCGTCGGTTCGCTCGAGCGCTTCATCGGCATCCTGATCGAGAACTTCGCCGGTGCGATGCCGCTGTGGCTGGCGCCGGTGCAGGTTTCGGTGCTGAACATCTCGGATGCGCAGGCCGACTACGTCAAGGAAGTGGCGAATCGCTTGCGCGGTGCGGGTTTCCGCGTACAGACCGATTTGCGGAACGAGAAGATAACCTATAAAATACGCGAGCATTCCGTCCAAAAGTTGCCATATATTCTAGTTATCGGTGACAAGGAGCGGGACGCCAACACTGTGGCCGTGCGAGCCCGTGGCAATGTCGATCTCGGCGTCATGTCGGTCGACACACTGCTGGAACGACTCCGATCGGAGCTCGAAACCAAGGCGTGATATCCTCGCACCGGTAAATTTAAAGACATTAAAAGGAATAACCATAGCTACTGATAAGTCGCAACATCGCATCAACGGCGAAATTACCGCCCCCGAAATGCGTCTGAACGGGGTCGAAAATGAACCGCTGGGGATCGTGAGCCTTGCCGAAGCCTTCCGCCTGGCTGAAGAAGCCAACGTGGACCTGGTCGAGATCGCACCAAATGCGGTCCCACCTGTTGCCCGTCTGATGGACTACGGCAAATTCAAGTATTCGGAGCAGAAGAAGGCCCACGAAGCCAAGTTGAAGCAGAAAATCATCCTCGTGAAGGAAGTCAAATTCCGTCCGGGTACCGATGATGGTGACTACAACATCAAGCTTCGCAACCTGATCAAGTTCCTCGAGGACGGCGACAAGACCAAGATCACGCTGCGCTTCCGCGGCCGTGAAATGGCGCACCAGGACATCGGCTTCCGCATGCTGGAACGCCTGAAGGCCGACCTCGAGCCACACGGCCAGGTCGAGCAGTTCCCGAAAATGGAAGGTCGCCAGATGATCATGGTGATCGCTCCGAAGAAGAAAAAGTAAGCCGGAAGGCTTGCGGCAAAAGAAGGGCAGACGATTCGTCTGCCTTTTTTCATTGTGAATATAATTTGCCAATTAGTTGCTGAAGGCAAATATTATTCACTTCCTGATAGCGTCGCGAATTCGTAAGCTCTTGTGTCAGTGGTGGACAGGAAGTAGGCAAGGCCCTTAAACTGGTTCTCACAGGCAACATCTCGTTGCCCACCATAAGGGAGACCCATGAACAGCTTGATGAACCTCTCGCGCCTGCGGGTGCTGGTGGCGACTTTCGCGCTCGTTTTCGCAACCGGCGCCGCGGCCGAGCTGAAAGTGGGCGAGGCCCCGCCGGATTACGTCGGCGAGACGCTGGATGGGACTCCCGTGCTGATCAGCCAGCACGCCGGCAAGGCAATCGTCCTCAGCTACTGGGCGACCTGGTGCAAATACTGCCTGGACGAGCTGCCGATCCTGCACAACATCCAGCAAAAGGTCGGCGCCGAGCGCATCAACGTCATTGCCATCAATACCGAGGACGAGGACACCTTCCGCGATGCCAAGCGCATCCTCAAGAAGCTGTCGCTGTTCCATGGTTTCGATCCGGACCGGAAGGGGCGGGATGCGTATGGCGTGAAGGGGCTGCCGTTCATGGTTGTCATCGGCCGCGATGGCAAGGTGGTTGCGATCCACCGCGGCTACTCGAAGGAATCCCTCCCCGGGATCGTTGCCGACATCAACCGCGCCATCGCCGCCGAGTAAGGATCCGGTTCCAGCTCGAGTGCAAATCTTATTTGCATCTTGTTGCAAGATGGCAAATTATGTTTTGCAATAGCTGTGCGCCTCGCGCCCCTAATGAACCAACTCGCCGCCGGTGTGTCTATCTTCGGTAATTTGGATGATCCTGGAGGCGGGCATGGAAGCGGAAACCGAAGAGATTGTAGTCAGGATGACACCGGCCCAGAAGGCGTCTATTGCCGAGACTGCCAAAGTGCTGGGAGTCAGTGTCGACGAGTTCGTTCGAATGGCCGTCATCGATCTTGGAAGCGCACCTGGTGCGTCCGTCTGGAGCGCGCTGCTGGACCGCTATGAAGCAAGCCTGGATGCGGCGATCCGTTCGATTGACGAGACGGTGGAGGGTGCCCGCCAGTCGCGCATTCGCATGGCGGAGTTTGAGCGCGCGGGGCGGTGATGGGAGCGTTCGGCCGTTTCCTGAAGCTGGTTGTCGGAACTGTCACCCTGCATGAGCGTGTCGCAGCACTGTCGTCGACTGTTGCCGACCAGCGTAGCCGCATTGACCACCTGACCGAAAGGGTCGCCCGGTTGGAGGCGACCTTCGATCTGCTGATGCGGCTTCGCGGCCCAAAACGCCTCGAATAGCATCGGATCACCAGCACCTGCATCAAAACAAGGCATGCGCAAGACCGGGGAACTGTGTTACACTCTCCGGCTCTCGTTCTCCCAAGGACGGGATCTGTGAAAGCAGGCATCTAAGAGCAGCAAAGGGCTGCCACCTGCAATCCAGTTCATAATGGAGCTGTCCGCCAAGGACAGAATACTATGCCAAAAATGAAAACCAAAAGCTCCGCGAAGAAGCGTTTTCGCGTGCGCCCAGGTGGTACCGTTAAATCGGGTATGGCTTTCAAGCGCCACATCCTGACCAAGAAAACCACCAAAAACAAGCGCCAGCTGCGTGGTACCCGTAACATCAGTGCGGCAGAC
>DASTVB010000021.1:0-9626 GCA_035759315.1 Telluria sp.
GGTGGCGTACGACCTGCTGGAGCAGGACGGGGTGGACCTGCGCGCCCTGCCGCAGCGCGAGCGCCGCACGCTGCTCGAAGAGCTGGTGCGTTCCCTGGGGACTGTCCCGCTTGGGACTGTCCCCGGCCTTTCGCAGGCCGACGCCCTGTCAGGCAAAAGGCAGGGGACAGTCCCGAAGGGACAGTCCCCCCACGTAATCAAGATGTCGCCGCTGGTGCACGCGGAAAGCTGGGAGCAGCTGGCCGCAGCGCGCGAGGAGTCGCGCGGACGCGGCGTCGAAGGAATGATGCTCAAGGCCGCGTCGTCCCAATACGGCGTCGGCCGCACCAAGAGCGTCGGCACCTGGTGGAAGTGGAAGGTCGACCCGTACTCGGTGGACGCGGTGCTGATCTACGCGCAGTCCGGCAGCGGGCGCCGCGCTTCCCTCTACACCGACTACACCTTCGCGGTGTGGGACGTGGACGAAGCCGGCGAGCGCAAGCTGGTGCCGTTCGCGAAGGCCTATTCGGGCCTGACCGACGCCGAGATCGCAGTGGTGGACAACACGATCCGCCGCACCACTGTGGAAAAATTTGGTCCAGTGCGCAGCGTGAAGCCGACCATGGTGTTCGAGATCGGCTTCGAGGGCATCCAGCTTTCGACCCGACACAAGGCCGGGATCGCCGTGCGCTTCCCGCGCATCCTGCGCCGGCGCGACGACAAGCCGGTCGAGGAGGCCGATTCGCTCGATACGCTGCGCGCGCTGCTGTCGGCCGCGTCATGACCAAGAGCGCGATCACACAGGCAGTGGATGCATGGTTCGCACGCCGCGGCTGGAAGGTGTTCCCGTTCCAGCGCGCAGTGTGGAAGGCGGCCATTGCCGGCCAGTCCGGCTTGCTGCACGCGAACACCGGCGCCGGCAAGACCTACGCGGTGTGGCTGGCGGCCCTGCAGCGCAGCGCCCAGCGCAAGGGCAAAGGCATGCGGGTGCTGTGGATCACACCGATGCGGGCGTTGGCGGCCGACACCGAGCGCGCGCTGGCTGAATCCGCGCTCGACCTGGCGCCGACCTGGAAGATCGGCTCGCGCACCGGCGACACCACCTCCGCGCAGCGCGCCAGCCAGTCGCGCGCGATGCCGGCCGCGCTGATCACCACGCCGGAGAGCCTGTCGCTGCTGCTCAGCCATCCGAACGCCCACGAGACCTTCGCCTCGCTCGATACCGTGGTGATCGACGAGTGGCATGAACTCATGGGCAGCAAGCGCGGCGTGCAGGTGCAGCTGGCGCTGGCGCGCCTGCGGCGCTGGAATCCGGAGCTGGTCGTGTGGGGGCTGTCGGCCACAATGGGCAACCTCGATCTTGCGCGCGAGGTCCTGCTGGGCGGGGCGCCGGGCGTGCTGGTCGAGGGCGACCTGAAAAAGGAGATCCGCGTCGACACGCTGATTCCCGATAATCCCTCGCGCTTCCCGTGGGGCGGCCACCTGGGGATCGAGATGCTGATGCCGGTGATCCGCGAGATCGAGCAGCATGAAGCGACGCTGGTGTTTACCAACACCCGCTCGCAGTCGGAGCTGTGGTACCAGAACATCATCGAGGCGCGCCCCGATTGGGCGGGACTGATCGCGCTGCACCACGGTTCGCTCGACCGCGAAGTGCGCGAATGGGTGGAGCTGGGACTCAAGCGCGGCCAGCTGAAGGCGGTGGTGTGCACCGCGAGCCTGGACCTGGGCGTGGACTTCCTGCCGGTCGAGCGCGTGCTGCAGGTGGGCAGCGCCAAGGGGATCGCGCGCCTGCTGCAACGCGCCGGCCGCAGCGGCCATGCGCCGGGGCGCGTCTCGCGCGTGACGCTGGTGCCGACCAACACCATGGAGCTGCTGGAAGCCGCTGGCGCCAAGCAGGCCGTGGCCAAGCGCCGCATCGAGGCGCGGCTGGTGCCGAACAAGCCCTTCGACGTGCTGGTGCAGCACCTGGTCACGGTGGCGCTGGGCGGCGGCTTCCGCTCGGAGGAGCTGCTGGAAGAGGTGCGCGGCGCCTGGTCCTACCGTAACCTGAGCGAGGAGGAATGGCAGTGGGCGCTCGACTTCGTGGCGCGCGGCGGCCAGAGCCTGGTGGCCTATCCGGAATACAAGCGGGTGCTGCCGGACGAGGAGGGCGTATACCGGGTTCCGGACAGCGCGATCGGGCGGCGCCACCGCATGGGCATCGGCACCATCGTTTCGGATTCGTCGGTGACGGTCAAGTACATGAGCGGCGGGCGCATCGGCAGCGTCGAAGAGTCCTTCATCGGGCGGCTCAAGCCGGGCGACCATTTCCTGTTCGGCGGCCGCATCCTGGAGTTCATCCGCGTGCACGAGATGACGGCCTTCGTGAAACGCGCCACCGGCGCGCGCGGCGCGGTGTCGCGCTGGCAGGGCGCTAAGATGCCGATGTCGTCGGAACTCGCGCATGCGATGCTGGAACAGCTGCGCATCGCGTCCACCGGCCGCATCGAAGGACCCGAGATGGAAGCGATCAAGCCGCTACTCGAGATCCAGCAGCGCTGGTCGGCGCTGCCAACCGACGAAGTGCTGGTGGTCGAGACCATGAAAAGCCGCGAAGGCCATCACCTGTTCCTGTATCCGTTCGCCGGACGCTCGGTGCACATGGGGCTCGCCTCGCTGCTCGCGTTTCGCGTCGGCCGCATTTCGCCGATCACGTTCTCGATTGCGATCAACGACTACGGCTTCGAGTTGCTGTCGTCCGAACCGGTGGACTGGGCCGCGCTGTTTGCGGGCGCGACCGGCGCCGAGGTGGGCCTGTTCGATACCGACATGCTGCTGGAGGATGTGCTGGACAGCCTGAACGCGACGCAGCTGTCGCAGCAGCGCTTCCGCGAGGTCGCGCGCATCGCCGGCCTGATCTTCCAGGGCTATCCCGGCCAGCCGAAAAGCAACCGCCAGCTGCAGGCTTCGTCGTCGCTGTTCTTCGAAGTGTTCCGCAAACACGATGCGGCCAACCTGCTACTCACCCAGGCGCAGCGCGAAGTGATGGAGCAGGAGCTCGAACTCACGCGCCTGCGCGACACGCTGACCGAGCTGCACCAGCGCCGCATCTCCTTCCACCAGACCAGACGCGCGACGCCATTCGGCTTTGCGCTGATGGTGGAGATGTTCCGCGAGAAGGTCACCACCGAAAAACTGAACGACCGCGTAGCGCGCATGCTGCGCGAACTGGAAAAGGCGGCGGGATGAGCGGCGCGCACACGATCGAGCTGGCAGGGGAGAGCGTGATGTTGCTGCCCGAGAAGGCGCTGTACTGGCCGCGCGAACGCACGCTGGTGGTGGCCGATATCCACTTCGGCAAGGCCGCGGCCTTCCGCGCGCTCGGCGTGCCGGTCCCGCGCGGCACCACCACGCAGAACCTCACTGCGCTCGACCAGCTGCTGGCCGCTTATTCCGCCACGCGCATCGTGTTCCTCGGCGACTTCCTGCATTCGCGCGCGGCGCATGCGGGCGCGACGCTGGCGGCGATGGTGGAGTGGCGCGCGCGCCATCCGGGGCTGTCGCTGGTGCTGGTACGCGGCAACCACGACCTGCATGCGGGCGATCCCGCCGGCGTGCTCGGGATCGAGATGGTGGATGAACCGTTCGCCGCGGGTCCGTTCGCGTTCTGCCACCACCCCGATATCGCGGCCGACGGCTACGTGCTGGCCGGCCACGTGCATCCGGTGTATCGCATCATGACGCGGCTGGAAGCGGTGCGGCTGCCGTGTTTCCTTGTCGGTCCGCGGCGCATGGTGCTGCCATCGTTTGGTGCATTTACTGGTGGCTACGTGATCGAGCCCGCGGCGGGCGAACGCGTTTATGTGGCGACGGAGGTACAAGTCCACCCTGTGCGCTAGACAGAGTACGGTGTCGCACAGACCTGCGCCAGTCGCCTCCCTAAAGTGGAGTCATCTGCCCGGGACAAGACATGCATCGAATAACAATTAATTTCACGGGCGCCGCGCTTGCGACGGTACTGATTGCGGTGAGCCAAGCCGCCGAGGTGACACCACAGCAACGCGAGTCTAAGGTTGCGCGCTATTGCACCAGTTGCGCAACAGTCCAAACAGTCCGCATGAACGCGGCGCGATTTGAACTGACCGTCCGCTATGCGGGCGGTGAGACCAGGATTCTGACCTACGACAACGATCCCGGCTTCAAGGCCGGCGACAAGGTGCGCGTCCACCAAGGTGTGCTCACGCGAGATCAGTAGGTCCCACAAGCTGCCCTATTCGCCAGCGCTCCGCGAGGTTCGCTGGTTTTTTTTGCCTCGTCGGCCGGCCACCTAAGCCAGCAAGGCCTGCGCGCGCTTGAACAGCCTGGGCTCGATTTGTTGTGCCTGTTTTGCGAGGTTGAGTTGTTTCGCTGTTGCAGCGACCTCCAGGATGCCAGGCTCAAGCGCGTACGAGCCACGTCCCATGAGCCACGCCAGCACGTCGGCAAAATGCCACAGCGTTGAAGTGCCTTCATGGACTGGAGCGGGGAAGGACGCGAAATTGGTGATCGCAAGCTTGCGCATGTTTTGGCGCGATACGCCAACGGCGTCCGCGATGTCGGTCAATCCAACCAGGTCCGGCCCAACCTCGATGAGCCTGGCCGACGGGATCGCTCGCTTGACGTCCGCGATAGCGCTGGACAACGCATCGAACGCATCTTCTGCTTCGCGCGCGAATTCAAGTGCGATGCGGCCGGGTTGTCCGATGCCGACCAGGGCATCGTCGCAGCCCGCTGCACCCAGCCGCTCCACAAGTTCATCCGGATTGGCGTCAGCGCCGGAGAGCTGATAGTTGAGTTTAAACAAAAATTCCATCTCTATTCCTTTGGGGATCGGTCTTGAATCTTTCGGACGCTGCAGTTATCGACCACTCGCCTGATGGCCCTGCCATGGTTGAGAGGGTTCTTGGGCGAGCTCCACACTGACGTAATGCAGAATTCGCCGCATCGGCATGCCTCGTCGTTATTCGGACAGTAGATCTTGCCCCATGCGTGGCTGCCGCCTACTTCGACGCGCCAACCATGCGCCTCCGCGTGCTTGAGCGCGTCCTCAACTTCTTCTTAGGGTGAGCAGGACGGGCCATCCTCTGCCTCCAATGTAGTGATAGCTTTCTTGGTTGTCAAGTGACAACCATAAGAAAAACTTGTATTGCTATGGACGAAAAAAAGCCCGCCGGGTAGGACGGGCCGTTCGGGGCGGACCGGGTTCAGGCGGTCACGAGCGTGGCCGGCGGTGCGGTCGACTCGGGGTCTTTCTTCGCGGCCTGCTTGCTGCGCGAGCGCGAGGGTGGCAGGCGCCGCAAGGTCTTGAGCGCTTCGGCGTCCTTGATGCCAATGGTGCGCTGGTCGACAGTGATCAGTCCGATTTCGTTGAACGCCGACAGCGTGCGGCTGACCGTCTCGAGCGTCAGGCCCAGGTAGCTGCCGATCTCGTGGCGCGTCATGCGCAGGTTGAACAGCTTGCTCGAGTAGCCCATAGCAGCGAAGCGGTCGGCCAGCGACACCAGGAAGCGCGCCACCCGCGCCTCGGCCGACAGCGCGCCCAGCATGCCGATCATGGCCTGCTCGCGCACCAGCTCGCGGCTCATCACGCCGTACATCATGTTCTCGAGGTCGGCATGCACGCGGCCCAGCGCGGTCAGTTTCTTGAACGGCAGCAGGATCAGGTCGCAGTCCGACAGCGCCACCGCCTCCGAGGCGTAGTGGCGGTTGTGGATGCCGTCCACGCCCAGCATGTCGCCCTTCATCGGGAAGGACAGCACCTGCTCGTTGCCAAATTCGTCGATCAGCACGGTTTTCAGGAAACCGGAATTGACGATGTACAGGGTGTCGAAGGCCTGGCCGATCGTGTGGATGCGCTGCCCGGTCTTGAACTGGACATGCTGGAACAGGAGTTCCTCGTTGGCGACCGATACCGCGGCAGGGATGTGCAGCAGGTCGCAGACCTCTTTCAGGTTCGACCACAGCCGGCCCTGGCGCTGGCGGCCAGCTTCCATGGGCGAGTGAACGGTCGAAGTGGTGGCAGTGCGCAGTTCTGGCTGGTGCGATGGGAGCATGCTTGTCTCCTTGTGATTTTTCCGGGACCAGAGTGACTTGTGGCAAGTCACGGTCGTTGAAAATCAGTATGCCAAGTTGAGGTCGGCATGAATATCAGCGTTGGCTGAATATCGGAGTAGGAGACGGCGTAGCCTTGTAGGAAGATTCCTAATGCCAACTTCCGGGTATCGGACGGGGCCTCAGGACTTGAAGGGCGACAGCAGGCGGTGGGCCACGGCGTACTGGACCATTTCCGACAGCGAGCTCATCCCCATTTTCTGCATGATGCGGGTCTTGTGGGTCGACACCGTCTTGACCGACAGGTGCAGGTTGTTGGCGATGTCGGTGATCGAGCGGCCCGCCACCAGCAGCGAGAACACTTCGAACTCGCGGTCGGACAGCTGCTTGTGCAGCAGCTGCTCGTTGGGCGTCATGATGTTGAGGGCCAGCTGCTCGGCCACCTCGGTGCTGATGTAGGGCCGCCCGGAAGCGACTTTGCGGATTGCTCCGACCAGCTGGGTGCCGGCGCTTTCCTTGGTCAGGTAGCCTTGCGCGCCGGCGCGGATCGCGCGCACCGCGTACTGCTCTTCCTCGTGCATGGTGAGGATCAGGATCGCCAGCTTGGGCGCCTCGCTGCGGATCTGGCGGATCAGGTCGACGCCGCTGCGGCCGGGCATCGACAGGTCCAGCAGCAGCAGGTCGAAGCCGCCCTGGCGCACCAGCGCCAGGACTTCGAAGCCGTTGGTCGCCTCGCCGGTAATGTCGATGTCGAGCGCGCCGTCCAGGATGCGCTTGAGCCCCTCGCGCATGATGGTGTGGTCGTCGGCAATGACAATTTTGATCATAAGGTTCGCTTTGCCGTAGGCACCAATGTTGCCGTATTGTAAATAAGAGAGCCCATCTAATCAACCGGTTCCTTCAGCAGGCGGTGCACCAGCACCGGCTTGGTCGTGTGCGACAGCACTTTGTTGGTCACGCTTCCCAGCAGCACCTGGCCCCAGCCGCTGCGCCCGTGCGAGCCGGTGAAGATCAGGTCGCATCCGGTCTGCTCGGCCACTTCGACGATCTTGAGCGCGGTCGAATCGGAGAACACCGTCATGCCCTTGGCGGCCACCCCGCAGGCGGCGGCCTTGTCGAGCAGGGGCCGCACGTACTCGGCGCCGGTGCGTTCCATCGCCTGGTAGTACTCGTCTTCGCTTGGATAGGCGGGCGGGACGATTTCTACGTAGACCGGATACTGGTATTCGGGCGCTACATACAGTGCCAGCACTTCCGCGCCCATCTGCTGCGCGAAACGCACGCCGGCGCAGGCCGTGTGCTTGGACACCGTGGAACCGTCGGTTGTTATCAGAATCTTCCGATACATGGCACTCTCCCGGAGGTGGCAGTTCGGATGCTATCCCGCATCGGCCCGGCGGGCCACAGCCCCTGGATAGCTTCCCATTTTGCATTCTAGTCCGCTTGTTAGCGATGGCTAGCGCGCCTGAGCTTGATCTGTATCAAACTCATCAGTATCGGAAATCGACTACCCGCTTCGGCGATCCCGTGTGTAACCGTCCGGCAATTCTTCTGAGTAACAAACGAGCGGTAAGATAACGGAATACAACACTTGTTGCGGTTTTGTTTATTAAGAGAGCAATTTTCCACCGAGAATTTGAATACCGCCAAACGCCGAGATTTACCCGCGTGGGGCGCACTGCTACACTCGCACAAGCGATGTTGCTTCGTATCACTTTGACTCACGGCGCAGGTTCGCAGTTTCGGTTTATTTACAGATGAAAAATGGAGAAGCAGGGATATGACCAACGCCGCTGATGATTTCGACGCACTGTTCGAGGAAGTGTCCGCGCAACGCGCGGCCAGTGCGGAGCCGGCGGTGGCGCCTGCGCCCGCGCCGGTAGCGGCCCCGGCGGCCGAGGACGACCTCGAGGCGCTGTTCGACCAGGTTTCGGCCACCCGTGTGGAAGAGGCGCCTGCCGCCGCGCCGGCCGCCCCGGCCGCGGCCGCGCACGCCCACGAGGAAGTCGACCACGGCGACAATCCGATGTACGAGCGCCTTGGCGGCATCGTGCGCCTGCTGCACGACTCGCTGCGCGAACTCGGTTACGACAAGGCGCTGACCGAAGCCTCCTCGGCCATCGTCGACGCCCAGGACCGCCTTGAATACGTGGCATCCCTGACCGAACAGGCTGCCAACAAGGTGCTCAACACCCTGGACGAAGGCATGCCGGCTCAGGAAAAGCTGTCGCAGCAGGCCCGCGCCATGGATGCGCGCTGGGCCGACCTGTTCGCCGGCAAGCTGTCGCTGGACGAATTCAAGGCGCTGGCGGGCGACACCCGCAACTTCACCCAGCTGGTGGCCGAGGCCACCGAAGCGGAAAAGGCGCGCCTGCTGGACATCATGATGTCGCAGGACTTCCAGGACATCACCGGCCAGCTGATCAAGAAGGTGGTGATCATCACCAAGGCAGTCGAGAACGAACTGGCCGAGCTGCTGCGCGACAGCGCGCCGCCTGCGGTGCGCGAGCGCATCGCCGCCAAGGAGCAGGAATCGATCATGGGCGGACCGTCGATGCCGACGGTGGCGCTTTCGCAGGACAGTGTTGACGACCTTCTCGCCGATCTGGGGTTCTGATGGATGACATGCTGAAGGACTTCGTGGTCGAGGCGCTTGATCTTGCGGTCAACGTCGAAGAGCACCTGCTCAGCCTCGAACGCGACCCGGACAACAAGGAAACGCTGAACGCGGTGTTCCGCTCGTTCCACACCATCAAGGGTGGCGCGGGCTTCATGAACCTGACCGCGCTGGTCGGCGCCTGCCACCTGACCGAAAACCTGTTCGACGCGCTGCGCACCGGCGCCGCGCCGGTCACGCCACTGTCGATCGAGGCGGCGCTGCAGGCGTCCGGCTTCGTGGCCGACCAGCTGAACGCACTGAACAACGGCACCGATCCGGAGCAGTTGGCGCCCCTGCCGGCCTCGCTCGAATCGATGCTCAAGGATGCGATCGACGGCAAGGCCGAAGTGGTGCGCGCCGCGCCCGCCGCGGCCAAGGCGCAGGCGCCGGCAGCGCCGGTGGCGCCAGCCGCCGCAACTGCTGCGCCGATCGGCGCCGACGGCCTCGATTGGGAAGCGATGTACCTGGCGGTGGTCCCGGCCGGCACCTATACGCCGCAGGTTGCCGCAGCCGCAGCCGCGCCGCTCGTCGAAGCCGAGCTAACCCCGGCCGACATCGCCAAGGCCAAGGGCACCTGGGACGGCGTCGACCGCCGCGGCGAGCGTGGCCCCGACAACCGTCCGACCGCACCGGCCAAGGAAGATTCGATCCGTATCGACGCGGTCAAGCTCGACGCGCTGCTCGAAGTGGCGGGCGAATCGGTTCAGGCCGCCAACCAGGCCGCCGTGCTGCTCGAGCGCCTGCAGCAGTTCAAGTTCGACGGCCAGGCCGGCGTGCTGATGGCGACCCTGACCGAAACGCTGGAGCGCGCCTCGCGCTACTCGGCCGAACTGCAGCGCGCCACGCTGGCGACCCGCATGCAGCCGGTCGGCCGCCTGTTCCAGAAATTCCCGCGCCTGGTGCGCGAGCTGGCCAA
>DASTVB010000022.1:0-6347 GCA_035759315.1 Telluria sp.
TCTTCCACATACACCGGCAGCGGCTTGCGCGTGCCGAACGGCGAGGTGCCGCCCACCATATAGCCCGAATGGCGCTGCGCCACATCCGGCTTGCACGGCTCGACCGACTTGCACGGGATCGCGCGCGCCAGGTTTTTGGTCGAGACCTTGCGGCTCCCGTGCATCAGCACGATCAGCGGGCGCGCCGCCTCGTCCTGCATCACCAGCGTCTTGACCACCTCGTACTCGGGCACGCCCAGCTCGCGCGACGATACCCTGGTGCCGCCATGTTCTTCGTATTCGTACGGGTGTTCGGTGAACGCGACCCCGTGCTTGCGCAGGAATTGCGTGGCCGGTGTCTCGGAGACGTGCTCTTTCTTCGCCATGCGTGTTACGCTAACCGTTCATTGAGGAGTTTCTTATTATGCAGGAAGAAATTCGCTTTGCCACCTTCAATGCGTTCAACCTGGCCCCGCCGGGAGCCCACCTGTACGAAGGCCTGGCGCCATGCACGCAGCAGCAGTACGAGGCAAAGATCGCGTGGACCGCGCACCAGATCGACGCGCTCGACGCCGACGTGATCGGCTTCCAGGAGATCTTCTCGCAGCAGTCCCTGTCCGAAGTGCTGGCCCGCACCCGCTACCGCGACGCGGTCCATGTCGGCTTCGACCCCGATCCCCGGCTGGAAAAGCTGACGCCTTCGGTGGCGCTGGTGTCCCGCCTGCCGCTGGCCGGCGATGTGCGCGCCGAGCCGCTGTTCCCGGCCGGCGTCGCCCTGCCCGAAGGCCACAACGATGCGGGCCGCTTCGCCCGCCCCGTCCTGCACGCGGCGGTGCGCGCGCCGAACGGTCTGGTGATCGACGTGGTGGTGGTGCACCTCAAATCGCAGCGGCCCGACTACCGCATCGGCGACACCATGGACGATCCACAATCGTACGCGGTGGGCTGCCTGCGTTCGCTGATGCGGCGCGGGACCGAGGCGGTGGCGCTGCGCGTGATGCTCAGCGAGCTGCGGCGCGAGACCGGGCGGCCGGGCGTGGTGCTGGGAGACTTTAACGATACGGCGGATGCAGTCACCACCAGCATCGTGATGGGTGCGGGCGCGCGGCCGACGGACCGGCTGTACGACGCCTACGCGATCCGGTGCAAGGACCATTCGATGCGCGATGTCGGATTCTCGAACGTACATGAGGGGCGCTGCAACACCATCGACCATGTGCTGGTATCGCCGGAGTTCAATCCGGCGCTGCCGGGGGCGGTGGGCGAGGTGGTCGACGTGGCGTACCTGAACGACCACCTGACGCTGCCGGTGGAGGGAGCGTCGGATCACGGGCAGGTCGTCGCCCGCATCCGCTTGTATTGAGCGGAGGATGGGGACTGTCCCCGAAGGGGACCGTCCCCCGGTGTTCGGGATCAGCGCTAACCACTCTATCAAACTTCGGGGGACGGTCCCCTGCGGGGACAGTCCCCTGGCCTGCTGGCGCTCAGGGTGCGGGTGAAAGCGCGGGCGGGGCTGCGGCGACCACCGACGCGTAGTGGCCCTGGAACTGGTCACAGCCCTGCTGCCGCAGGTACTGCAGCTCGTTCTCCGTCTCCACGCCCTCCGCCACCACCTTCACGTTCAGGCTGCGCGCCACCGCAATGATCGCCGGGATGATCGTCGACGCAGTCGCCTCCGAATCGATCTCGCCAATGAAGCTGCTGTCGATCTTGAGCTTGGACACAGGCAGCCGCCGCAGCCCGCCCAGGCTCGAATAGCCCGTGCCGAAATCGTCGATGGTGATGTGGACACCCCGGCTGCGCAGCGCGTGTATCGTGTCCAGCGCCGCCTCGTTGCACTTCATGATGATCGCCTCGGTGATTTCGAGCTCCAGCTGCCCCGGATCGAGCCCCGCCGATGCGAGCGCCTCGTCGACGCTGCGAAGCAGCGCCGGATGCATGAACTGCAGCGCCGACAGGTTGACCGCCACCGCCACCGGATAGCCGGCGTCGTTCCAGGCGCGCGCCTGGCGGCAGGCCTCGCCCAGCACCCACTCGCCGATCGGCACAGCCACCCCGCACTCTTCGGCCGCGGCCAGGAACTGGTCCGGCATCAGCCGTCCACGGGTCGGATGGTTCCAGCGGATCAGCGCTTCCAGCGCAATCGTCCGGCTGCTTTCGATATCGACGTCCGGCTGGTACTCCAGCTCGAACTCCTTGTTGCGCACCGCGTTGCGCAGGCTGTTTTCCATTTCGATGCGCTCGCTGACATGCTCGTTCATCTGCGGCGAGAAGAAGCGGTAGCCGTTGCGGCCGCCCTCCTTGGCGTGGTACATCGCCACGTCCGCGTGCTTGAGCAGCATGTCGATATCCGGACCGTCGACCGGGTACAGGGCGATCCCGATCGAGACCGACAGCGACAGGTCGACGCCGTTTGCGTGGTTCATCGCCGTCGCCGCCTGCATCATGGTGGACGCCACGTGCGCCGCGTGCTCGGCGTTACCGATATCGGACAGCATCACCACGAACTCGTCGCCGCCCTGTCGGCACACGGTGTCGACGTTGCGCACGCAGCGCGACAGCCGCGTTGCGACTTCCTTCAGCACGATATCGCCCACCGCGTGCCCGTGCGTGTCGTTGATTTCCTTGAAGTGGTCCAGGTCGATGTACAGCACGGCCACCTGCGACATCTTGCGGCGCGCGGTGGCCAGTGCCTGTTGCAGGCGGTCGCGGAACAGCACGCGGTTGGGCAGGCCGGTCAGGTAGTCGTGCTCGGCCAGGTGGCGCGTTTCTTCTTCGATGCGTTTGCGCTCTGTGATGTCGGACATGATCGCCATGTAGCTGGTCAGCCGCCCCGCATCGTCGCGGATCGCGGTGACGGTGGCGGCCAGCGGCAGCGGCGTGCCGTCGCGGCGCCGGCTCCACAGCTCCCCGCTCCAGTGGTCGTGGTGCGCCACGTGCTCGCGGATCTGCTCGCGCAGCGCGTCGTCGCGCATGTCGTCGCGGTAGGCCGCGGCCTCGCGCCCCGCCACTTCGAACGCGGACAGGCCGGTGATGTCGGTGAAGGCGGCGTTGACCGCCACGATACGGTACTGCGAATCGGTGATCATGATGGCGTCGCGGCAGCTCTCGAACACCTGCGCCGCCATCAGCAGGTTGCGCTCGTTGGCCTTGCGGCTGGTGATGTCGAACTCCATGCAGATTACCTGGTCCACCAGCCCATTGCGGATCAGCGGGAAAGCGGTGCCGGCGACCCAGCGCGTGCTGCCGTCGCGCCGCTCGACCTGCCAGTCGGTGACGCGCATGGCTTCGCCGGTGTCGAAGATTTTCTGGAGATGGGCCGCGAATTCGTCGTTGCGGCCGGGATGGGAAAACAGGGATACCGCCGGCGCGCCCAGCGCCTCGTGGGTCGGCACGTCGAACAGCTCGACGCACTTGTTGTTCCAGTACGTGACCTTACCGTCACGCCCGATCCCGTAGATCGCCACGCCCGGTGCCAGCTCGATGGCCGACACCAGGGTGCAGACCAGGTCGAGTGCTGCGGAAGGTGTTACGGCGGTCATGGCTCTCCTCATTGCCCAGTCCGGACATTGTGGGGCGCGGGGTAACTGTTCCGCTTGCGCGCGCTCAAAAATCCAAGGCGCGCTTATGCTTCGCTGCGCCTAACTGGCGTGTTGCGTAGCGGCGGACTCGTCCGCGCTGTCGGCGTCGCCCTCACCCTCGCCGTCGTCATCCTGCACGCTGCCGTCGGGGTGGGCTTTGGCTTCCTGTTTCTTGCGGGCCTTTTCTTCGGCCTTGCGCTTTTTCTCCAGCTCGCGCTGTCGCTTCTCGTACTGGAAATTAGTTTTTGCCATGAATCACCTCGCAGGGTAGTTTAAATAACCACGTCCATTATGACGCAGTTACGGGTGCGCATATTGCTTAAGCGCGTGGATGGTGCGCGGCGTGCAGGTGCTTGAGGCGCTCCCGCGCAACGTGCGTATAAATTTGCGTGGTCGAAATGTCGGAATGCCCCAGCAGCAACTGCACCACGCGCAGGTCGGCCCCGTGGTTCAGCAGGTGGGTCGCGAACGCATGCCGCAGCGTATGCGGCGACAGCTGCGACCGGATGCCCGCCTTCTCCGCGTGGCGCTTGATGATGACCCAGAACATCTGGCGCGTCATCGGGCCGCCGCGCGCGGTGACGAACAGCGCATCGTCCAACTGCCCGTTCAGGATGATGCCGCGCGCATCGGCCAGGTAGCGCTCGATCCACAGCCGCGCCTCCTGGCCGAACGGCACCAGCCGGGTCTTCGCGCCCTTGCCGGTCACGCGCAGGACGCCGTCGTTCAGCGACAGCTCCACCAGCTTGAGCGCCACCAGCTCGGACACGCGCAGGCCGCTCGCGTACATGAGCTCCAGCATGGTGCGTTCGCGCAGGCCGAGCGGCGTCGACACGTCGGGCGCGGCCAGCAGCGCCTCGACCTGCGCTTCGGACAGCGTGTGCACGAAGCGGGTCGGCTGGCGCGCCGACGCCATCTGCAGGCACGGATCCTTGGCCACCTGCCGGTTGCGCAGCGCCAGCTGGTAAAAGCGCTTCAGCACCGACAGGCGGCGGTTGGCGGAACTGGCCTTGGTCTGGTCGTGGCGGTCGGCGAAATACGCTTCCAGGTCGTGCGGCGCGACGTCGAACAGCGAGGCCTGCGGGCGCTTGACCTCCAGCCAGCGCGCGAACATCTTCATGTCGCGCCGGTACGCGTCCAGCGAATTCTTCGCCAGCCCGTGTTCCAGCCAGAGGTTGTCGCAGAATTCGTCGATCAGAACTGCATTGGCTGCTGCTGCCATGGCGCCCCCGCGCCAGCTGCGCCCTCGTGGGCAAGCAGCCAGCGCTTCACGTTCAGGTGAAAACCGTTCTCGTCGTCGTGATTGGAAAAGCCGCCGAGGCCTCCGGCCGCGGTCACGCGGTGGCAAGGGATCACCAGCGGAAAATAATTCGCGCCGCAGGCCTGGCCGACCGCGCGCGGCGCCGAGCCAACGTGCTTCGCGACCTGCCCGTAGGTGCGCACGCTACCCAGCGGAATCGCGCTGATCGCATCCCACACCTTGCGCTGGAATTCGCTGCCGACGCGCGCCAGCGGCAACTCAAAGCGGAAGCCGGGATCGTCGAAGTAGCGCAGCACCTGGTCGCAGGTGGCCTGGGCCACGGCATCCTGCGCATCTTTCTCGTGGAAATGTGCCGGCAGGTACACCAGTTCGCACAGCACCCCGCCGGCGGTACGAATGCCCATCGCCCCGAAAGGCGCGGCCACGATGGCCGAGAAAATGTCGCTGCTTTGCTGTTGTACGTTCATCACTCCATCATACATCATGCCCCTCAGCAATTGAGTCCACCGTCACAGCGAAGACCGTCATCCCAGCGGAGGCTGGGATCCATGCTGAGCATCCGGAAACGGCGCGTCGCCGATGCAAACAGGGTATGGATCCCAGCCTGCGCTGGGATGACGGCGATGGGCTGCCCGCCGATAATGTTGGGACGAAAAAAAAACGCGCCATAGGCGCGTTTTAAGTTCGGCACGTCCAACTGCTTAAGCAGTTTTTTGTTGTTCGGACGCGGGTCTCCTCATTTATCTCCGGTATGGACTACCGTGGTTTTCTTGTTACTCCCCACAAGTTCCTGAATCCAGTATTGGACGGTCAGACCCGTCCAAAGCGCAGCCATCATAGCCTACTGAAAAAGGAAACTATGTGGTTTTTTTAGCACGTGCGGAAAATATTTCAGTTGAAAATTAAATCGTGCGGTCGTATGGGACTGTCCCATGCCTTTCGTTGCGCACAGAAAAAGCTGGGGACAGTCCCGTAGGGACAGTCCCCGATGCTCACCCGTGTTGGGCGAGCGCCCACTCGGCGTGTTCGCGCACCAGGGCGGAGGGGTGCTCGGCGCGGGCTTGCAGCGCAGCCACGATCGCCGGGTCGCCGCGTTGCGCGGACGCAGCATTGCCGAGGGCGACGGCAATGTTGCGCAGCCAGCGCTCGTGGCCAATCCGCCGTATCGGACTGCCCTCCATGAGCCGGTTGAACTCTTCTTCGCTCCAAGCGAACAGTTCCAGCAGCGACGCGGAGCCAAGCCCGTTGCGCTCGTCGAAGTCGGGGATCACCGCGCGCTGCGCAAACTTGTTCCACGGGCATACGGTCTGGCAGTCGTCGCAGCCGTAGATGCGGTTGCCCATCAGCGGGCGCAGCTCTTCCGGGATCGCGCTCTTCAGTTCAATCGTCAGGTAGGAGATGCAGCGCCGCGCATCGAGCTTGCCCGGACCGACGATGGCCTGCGTCGGGCACACGTCGATGCAGGCGCGGCACTGGCCGCAATGCCCGCTGGTCGGCTCGTCCACCGGCAGCGGGATGTCGACCAG
>DASTVB010000023.1:0-15502 GCA_035759315.1 Telluria sp.
GACTGTCCCCCGGTGTTTGATATCAGTGGTGAATTCCAAACTGCAGGGGACGGTCCCCTGCGGGGACAGTCCCCGCCCTTCGCTTACCCCTCCCACGCTTATTGAAACTATAATGCCGCTTTTGTGCGAAAACCCGGCGACCTTATGGCCTTCAGCAGCGAACCCTCCTTTACCCATGGCGCCGAACAGCGCACGGCCGTCGTCCTGGTCAACCTGGGCACGCCCGACGCACCGACCAGCGGGGCGCTGCGCCGCTACCTGAAGGAATTCCTGTCCGATCCGCGCGTGGTGGAGATCCCGCGCGCGATCTGGTGGTTCATCCTGCACCTGGTGATCCTGCCATTCCGCTCGGGGAAGTCGGCGCAGAAGTACCGCGCGATCTGGACCCGCGACGGCTCGCCGCTCAAGGTCCATACCCAGAAACAGGCGATGCTGCTGCGCGGGCTGCTGGGCGAGCGCGGCCACCAGGTCGAAGTGGCGATGGCGATGCGCTACGGCTCGCCTTCGCTGCCGGAAGTGCTGGACCAGCTCAAGGCCGCCAACTGCACCCGCATCGCGATCGTCCCTGCCTACCCGCAGTACTCGGGCACCACCACCGCCTCGGTCGCCGATGCGGTGTTCGACCACTACAAGAAAGTGCGCAACCTGCCGGAACTGCGCCTGGTGCGCGGCTACCACGACCACGACGGCTACATCGCCGCGCTGGCGGCGTCGGTGGAAGCGAACTGGGAAGCCCATGGCCGCGGCGAAAAGCTGGTGATGAGCTTCCACGGTGTGCCCAAGCGTACGCTGCTGCTGGGCGACCCGTACCACTGCGAGTGCTACAAGACCGCGCGCCTGCTGGCCGAGCGCCTGCGCCTGCAGCCGGACCAGTACGTGGTGACTTTCCAGTCGCGCTTCGGCAAGGCCGAGTGGCTGCAGCCTTACACCCAGCCGACGCTGGAACAGCTGGCGCGGGACGGCGTGCGCAGCGTGGACGTGATGTGCCCCGGCTTCGTGGCCGACTGCCTGGAAACGCTGGAAGAAATCGACATGGAAGTGCGGCACGCGTTCGAAGCGGCCGGCGGCACCCGCTTCAACTACATCCCCTGCCTGAACGAGTCGAAAGAGTGGATCGCGGCACTGGCCGAAGTGGCCGAGCAGCACATGGTCGGCTGGCCGACCGTGCAGTCCGGCGCGGCGCGCGAGGCGGGCAAGGCCGAGCTGGAACTCGGCCGCGCCAAGGCGGTCTCAATGGGTGCGTTAAAATAGCGGGTTGCCAAGGCGGCAAGCCACTGGGTGCTCAGGGCAGCACCAGTTCCGCGTAGCAGATACAGGCCGCCGTCAGCGCTGTCCAGGCGACGACGCCAACGGTCAGCAGGTGCAGTTTGAAGGTCGGCGTATCCATGGCGTTTCCCACAGCGGTATGAGTCTATCGATACCTCATCATATCGCCCTTGCCAACTGGATACCCTATCCGAACGGTAATAGTTGTAACTTAGGTTACAAATCGCCAATTGGAAATATTGCAGCAATAGCCTTGAAATCTGCAGGGGTATCCCCATCTGGGGCGCTGTAGGTTGGCAAAGCCCGCCTGATAATAGCTAAGTCATTGATTCTAGGAGTTTTTTCGATGCAAGACCAAGAAAATCAGGAAGCGCCGGTAGAACCCCAACCGGATAACACCGCCGCGCAGCCGCAGAACGCGGCCACCACCGGGCTGGAAGAGCAGCTCGCACAGGTAGAAGCCAAGCTGGCCGAGACCCACGACGCGTTCATGCGCGCCAAGGCGGAAGGCGAAAACATCCGTCGCCGTGCCCAGGAAGACGTCGCCAAGGCGCACAAGTTCGCCATCGAAAGCTTTGCCGAAGCAATGGTTCCGGTGCGCGACAGCCTGGAAATGGCCCTGAAGGTGGAAACCCCGACCATGGAGTCGCTGAAAGAGGGCGTCGAGCTGACCCTCAAGCAGCTCACTTCCGCGTTCGAGAAGAACCGCCTGCTGGAAGTCATGCCGGCGCCAGGCGACAAGCTCGACCCGATGAAGCACCAGGCCGTGACGCTGGTGCCGTCCGAGCAGGAACCAAATACGGTAGTAAATGTGCTTCAGAAGGGCTACACGATCGCCGACCGCCTGCTGCGTCCGGCCATCGTGACGGTGTCGCAGCCAAAATAAGGCGTGTGCAGCGCGGCAGGGACTTGAAACCGCATCAGTTTTCCACATATTCGTAACATCAGAAATCAAGCATAAAAGGACAACAATCATGGGCAGAATCATCGGTATCGACCTGGGAACGACCAATTCCTGCGTAGCGGTCATGGAAAACGGTCAGCCAAAGGTCATTGAAAACGCGGAAGGCGCACGCACCACCCCTTCGGTCGTCGCTTACCTGGACGACGGCGAGATCATCGTCGGCGCGCCGGCCAAGCGCCAGGCCGTCACCAATCCGAAGAACACGCTGTTCGCGGTCAAGCGACTGATCGGACGCAAGTTCGAGGAAAAGGAAGTCCAGAAGGACATCGGCCTGATGCCTTACGAGATCGTCAAGGCCGACAACGGCGACGCCTGGATCAAGGTGCGCGACCAGAAGCTGGCGCCGCCGCAGGTGTCGGCCGAAGTGTTGCGCAAGATGAAGAAGACCGCCGAAGACTACCTGGGCGAAGAAGTCACCGAGGCGGTCATCACCGTGCCGGCGTACTTCAACGACTCGCAGCGCCAGGCGACCAAGGACGCCGGCCGCATCGCGGGCCTGGACGTCAAGCGCATCATCAACGAGCCGACCGCGGCAGCCCTGGCCTATGGCCTCGACAAGGCCAGCGCCGGCGACCACAAGATCGCCGTGTATGACCTCGGCGGCGGTACCTTCGACGTGTCGATCATCGAGATCGCGGACGTCGACGGCGAGAAGCAGTTCGAAGTGCTGTCGACCAACGGCGACACCTTCCTGGGCGGCGAAGACTTCGACCAGCGCCTGATCGACTTCATCATCGACGAGTTCAAGAAAATCAATGGCCTCGACCTGAAGAAGGATCCGATCGCACTGCAGCGCATCAAGGCTTCGGCCGAGCGCGCGAAGATCGAACTGTCGTCGGCGCAGCAGACCGAAGTCAACGAGCCGTACATCGCGATGGCCAACGGCGCGCCGGTCCACCTGAACATGAAGCTGACCCGCGCCAAGCTGGAAGCCCTGGTGGAAGACCTGGTCGCCCGCACCATCGAGCCATGCCGCATCGCCATGAAGGACGCCGGCGTCGACATCTCCAAGATCGACGAGATCATCCTGGTCGGCGGCCAGACCCGCATGCCAATGGTGCAGGAAAAGGTACGCGAGTTCTTCGGCAAGGATCCGCGCAAGGACGTCAACCCTGACGAAGCGGTCGCTGTCGGCGCCGCGATCCAGGGCTCGGTGCTGTCCGGCGAGCGCAAGGACCTGCTGCTGCTGGACGTGACCCCGCTGTCGCTCGGTATCGAGACCCTCGGTGGCGTGATGACCAAGATGATCCACAAGAACACCACGATCCCGACCAAGTTCTCGCAGGTGTTCTCGACCGCTGAAGACAACCAGCCGGCCGTGACCATCAAGGTCTACCAGGGCGAGCGCGAAATGGCGCAGGCCAACAAGACCCTGGGCGAGTTCAACCTGGAAGGCATCCCGCCGGCGCCACGCGGCACCCCGCAGGTCGAAGTGACCTTCGACATCGACGCCAACGGCATCCTGCACGTGGGCGCGAAGGACAAGGCATCGGGTAAGGAAAACAAGATCACCATCAAGGCGAACTCCGGCCTGTCCGAAGAAGAGATCCAGAAGATGGTGAAGGACGCCGAGCTGAATGCGGAAGAGGACAAGAAGCTGAAGGAACTGGCCGAAACCCGCAACCAGGCCGATGCCCTGATCCACACCACCCGCAAGTCGCTGACCGAATACGGCGACAAGCTGGACGCGTCGGAGAAGCAGGCGATCGAGTCCGCGATCGGCGAGCTGGAAAACTCGCTCAAGTCCGCTGACAAGTCGGAAATCGATGCGAAAGTGGCGGCCCTGTCGACCGCTGCGCAGAAGCTGGGCGAGAAGATGTACGCCGACCAGCAGGCGCAGCAGCAGGCTGGCGCTGGCGGTGCGGCTCCTGGCGGCGACGCCGGTGGCGCGGGCGCCGGTGCCGGTGCGCAGCAGGACGACGTGGTCGACGCCGAATTCAAGGAAGTCAAGGACGCCAAGTAATACCGGCCGTCCCCGGCCGGCTGGCCGGCGCGCCACCCACCGTGGTACGCTGCCTGGCCGGCCGGGGAATGGCCAACATGCCGAGTCGATGCAACCGTCTGGTTCGCGGCTCGGTTTTTTGCATAATCGGTTTTAAAAAGTTATAAGCAAGGTGCCGACAAATGGCAAAGCGTGATTACTACGAAGTTCTCGGCGTCGCAAAAAGCGCGTCGGAGGACGAGATCAAAAAAGCCTACCGCAAGCTGGCGATGAAATACCATCCGGACCGCAATCCGGACAGCAAGGACGCCGAAGAGAAGTTCAAGGAAGTCAAGGAAGCGTACGAAATGCTGACCACGCCGGACAAGCGCGAAGCCTACGACCGGTATGGCCACGCGGGTGTCGATCCCAACATGGGCGGTGGCGGCGGCGGCGGTTTCGGCGCCGGCGGCTTCTCGGATGCGTTCGGCGACATCTTCGGCGACATCTTCGGCGGCGGACGCCGCGGCGGTGGCCCGCAGGTGTACCGCGGCGCGGACCTGCGCTACAACCTCGAAATCACACTGGAACAGGCAGCGAACGGATTCGACACCACGATCCGCGTGCCGTCCTGGGACAAGTGCGACACCTGCCACGGTTCCGGCGCCAAGCCGGGCACCTCGCCGGTCACTTGCACCACGTGCGCGGGCCACGGCCAGGTGCGCATGCAGCAGGGCTTCTTCAGCGTGCAGCAGACCTGCCCGAAGTGCCACGGCAGCGGCAAGATCATCCCCGAGCCATGCGGCGCCTGCGGCGGCGCGGGCCGCATCAAGCGTCACAAGACGCTGGAAGTGAAAATCCCGGCAGGCATCGACAACGGCATGCGCATCCGCTCGACCGGCAACGGCGAGCCGGGCACCAACGGTGGCCCTCCGGGCGACCTGTATGTGGAGATCCACATCAAGCCGCACCCGGTGTTCCAGCGCGAAGGCGACGACCTGCATTGCGAAATGCCGATCTCCTTCGTCAAGGCCACGCTGGGCGGCGAAATCGAGGTGCCTACGCTGACCGGCAAGGTCTCGTTCACGATCCCCGAAGGGACGCAGAGCGGCAAGACCTTCCGCCTCAAGGGCAAGGGCATCAAGAACGTGCGTTCCGGCTTCGCGGGCGACCTGTTCTGCCACGTGCAGGTTGAAACGCCGGTCAAGCTGACCGACAAGCAGAAGGACCTGCTGCGCGACTTCGAACGCCTGACGCTCGAAGGCGGCGCCAAGCACAGCCCGAATGCAAAGACCTGGAAAGACAAGGTAAAGGACTTCTTCGAATGACCCTGACTTCAGCGGATCTGCTCAAGCGGAACGAGGAGTGGGCGCAGGCCCAGCTCGACATCGATCCCAACTTCTTCAAGGGCCTGGCGTCGCAGCAGTCGCCGGAATGGCTCTGGATCGGCTGTTCCGACAGCCGCGTGCCGGCCAACGAACTGGTGGGCATGGCGCCAGGCGAGCTGTTCGTCCATCGCAATATCGCCAACGTCGTGGTGCACTCCGACCTGAACTGCCTGTCCGTGCTGCAGTTCGCGATCGACGTGCTGAAGGTGAAGCACATCGTCATCGTCGGCCATTACGGCTGCGGCGGCGTGCATGCGGCGCTCACCAACCGCCGCATCGGCCTGGCCGACAACTGGCTACGCCATGTCCAGGACGTCGCGCAGAAGCACGACAAATACCTGGGCGACGCGCTGCGCTCCGAGCGCGAGCGCGCCGACCGCCTGGTCGAACTGAACGTGATGGAACAGGTGATCAACACCGCCCAGACCACGGTGGTGCAGGACGCGTGGGATCGCGGCCAGCAGCTGTCGGTGCACGGCTGGGTGTACGGCCTGCAGGACGGCCTGCTGCGCAACCTCGACATGACGGTCCGCCAGCAGGCGGACATCGCCGAGCGCCAGCAGTCGCGCCTGGCCTGCTACGGCTGCTGATGGACCAGGGCGACCTCGAACGGATGCGCGACCTGGTGCGCGCATTCGTCGCCGAGCGCGACTGGGAACAATTCCACACCCCTAAGAACCTCGCGTCGGCACTGACGGTTGAGGCGGCCGAGCTGCTGGAGCACTTCCAGTGGCTGGCAGCCGGCGAGCGCGCCGAGCTGGGCGACGCCAAGCTGCGGGCAGTGCGCCACGAGCTGGCCGACGTGCTGTTCTACCTGTTGCGCATCGCCGACCGGCTCGACGTCGACCTCGACACGGCGCTGCAGGAAAAGATGGCGCTCAACCGCGAGAAGTATCCCGCCGATAAAGTGCGCGGCGACTCACGCAAGTACAACGAATACGACTGAGCGGCCTTTGCACCGCTAACCGCGAGACCGTCATCCCAGCGAAGGCTGGGATCCATACTGAGCGTCCGAAACGGCACAACCTTTTCTTCACTGATCTATGGATCCCAGCCTTCGCTGGGACGACGGTGTCTGGCGCTTACTTCCGCTTGGGCAGGAGTTTCCAGATGCCCGGGTCTTCGCTCCCCAGCACCCATGACGCAAACCCGGCCAGCCCGTGCTGCTTCACGAGCTTGTAGCGCTCGTCGAAAGTGCGCGTGTCCGAGTAGTAGATCCACTCGCGCACGTTATCGCGGTAGAAGTACATGTAGGAGGTGCGGTCCTCCGCGTCCCACGCGAAGTGGCCCTTGTACTTCTTGCCGAGTGCGGCCACTTCGACCGCATCGACCCATTTCGCTTTCAGGTTGGCGCTGTCGAATTCGCGCGGTCCTCCTTTGTTCGGCGTCGCCGCGGCCCAGTGGTAGCCGTACACCGGAATGCCCAGCGCCAGCTTCTCCTTCGGAACCAGCTTGAGCGCGTGCTCCAGCTGGCCCTCGACCCAGCGGTAGCCGGCGACCGGTCCCGGCAGGGTGGTGAAGCCATGCTGGTCGTAGGTCATCAGGCACAGCAGGTCGACCGCTTCGCCGATGGCCTTGAGGTCGAAGGCGCCGCCCCAGTTGGCCGCATGCCATGCCTGGTAGCCGGTTTCGGCGCCCGGCAACGGCGCCGCCGGGACCACCGCGATCGACACGTGCAGCTTTTCCTTGTGCAGCGCGTCCGCCGCCGCGCGCACCAGCGCGGTGAGGGCATCGCGGTCCGCGGCCGGAACATGTTCGAGGTCCAGCTGGAAGCCGGCGTAGCCGTGCTGTTTCGCGGCGCGGACCAGCGCGGCGAACATGGCGGGATGGCGTTCGGGATGCGTCAGCAGCTCGTGCACGTCTTCGCGGATAAACCCCTTGTTGGTGACCAGCGGCGTGACCGCGATGCCGTGTTTTCGGGCGACTTCCATCACCCTGGGATCCGGTTCGCCCGTGATTGCGCCTTTCGGATCGACGTCGATCCAGTGCGGGGAAAGGACGTCGATCCGGTCGGCATTGGCCAGGAAGGAGTCCACCGATTTGGCGTCGCGGGTCAGGTAGAACAGCGCCTTCGGTGCGGCAGCGAAGGCGGGAAGGGCGGTCAGGGAGAGCGCGAGGAGCAAAGTTTTGAGCATGGTGGGCGTGGCGAAGTGGGCGGGGATCGTGTCGATTGTAGTTCAGGCATCCCACAATTGGAAACGTTTCCCATTTGAAGGGGAATGTCCCCATCGGGGACCGTCCCCCGCTCTTTTGTTCCCGGTACCAGGGCCGTTCAAAAAGCAGGGGACGGTCCCCTTTGGGGACAGTCCCCTCTCTTCTGGCCTAGATGCCGCCGAGGCAGATGTACTTGATGACCAGGTAGTCGTCCATCCCGTATTTCGAGCCTTCGCGGCCCATGCCCGACTGCTTGACCCCGCCGAACGGCGCGATCTCGTTCGAGATCAGGCCGGTGTTCACGCCGACCATGCCGGTTTCCAGCGCTTCGGCCACGCGCCACACCCGTCCGATGTCGCGCGAATAGAAATATGCGGCCAGGCCGAACTCGGTGTCGTTCGCCATCGCGATCACATCGGCCTCGGTACGGAAGCGGAACAGCGGTGCGAGCGGGCCGAAGGTCTCTTCCTTCGCCACCATCATCGAGGTGTCCACGTCCGCCACCACGGTCGGCTCGAAGAAGCTGTGCCCCAGCGCGTGGCGCTTGCCGCCGGTGAGCAGGCGTGCCCCGTGCGCCAGCGCATCGGCGATGTGCTGCTCCACTTTCGCGACCGCCTTTTCCTCGATCAGCGGGCCCTGCGTCACGCCTTCCCCCATACCGTCGCCGACCTTCAGCTTGCCGACCGCCGCGACCAGCTTTTGCGCGAACGCCTCGTACACGCCGTCCTGCACGTAGATGCGGTTGGCGCACACGCAGGTCTGGCCTGCATTGCGGTACTTGGATGCGATCGCGCCCTCGACCGCGGCGTCGATGTCGGCGTCGTCGAACACGATGAAGGGCGCATTGCCGCCCAGTTCGAGCGACAGCTTCTTGAGCGTCGGCGCGCACTGCTCCATCAGCAGCTTGCCAACCGAGGTCGAACCGGTGAACGACAGCTTGCGCACCACCGGATTGGCGCACATCTCGCCGCCGATCGCCTTCGAGTCGCCCGTCACGACATTGAATACGCCCTTCGGCACCCCGGCGCGTTCGGCCAGCACCGCCATCGCCAGCGCCGAGAACGGTGTGAGCTCGGCGGGCTTGACCACGATCGGGCAGCCGGCCGCCAGTGCGGGACCCACTTTGCGGGTGATCATCGCGGCCGGAAAGTTCCAGGGCGTGATCGCCGCGCAGACGCCGACCGGCTCGCGCGTCACCAGCATGCGCTTGTCCGCCCAAGGCGAGGCCAGCGTGTCGCCGGCGATGCGCTTGGCTTCTTCGCCGAACCATTCGAGGAAGGCCGCCGCATACGCGATTTCGCCTTTCGATTCAGCCAGCGGCTTGCCCTGCTCCAGCGTCATGATGGTGGCCAGGTCGTCCTGGTTTTCCATCATCAGCTCGAACCAGCGGCGCAGGACCGCGGCGCGTTCCTTCCCGGTCGCCTTGCGCCAGGCCGGCCAGGCGGCGTTAGCGGCGTCGATGGCGCGCTTCGTTTCGGCCGCCCCCATGCGCGGGACATGGCCGAGCACTTCGCCGGTGGCCGGGTTGCGCACTTCGATCGACCCGCCGCCGTCCGCATCGCGCCAGGCGCCGTCGATGTAGCACTGCTGGCGCAGCAGGGAAGGGTCTTTCAGTTCGATCGGGCGGTTCATGAGTCTCTCCATAAGGCAGGGCCGGTGTGGCGTTGCCATGTATGGTAGCTTTTTTGGCCACGGACCGTTGGACGGGTTTATACTGCCGCCTCCAAAAAACAGGGAGGTAACAAATGGCTGGCCGCATCATTGCGTGCGCCGCACTGGCGCTGTGCGCCTCGTTCGGGCACGCTTCGGAACAGGAAGCGAAAAAGGCATACGATCAAAAACAATACCCGCAGGCCGCCGCGCTATACCTGCAGGAATTCGACAAGGTCCGCGAGGCCAGCTTGCTGTACAACGCGGCCTGTTCGTTCGCGCTTGCCGGCGAGCGGGATCTCGCCCTGGACGCGCTGTCGCGCGCGCTGGAACACGGCTGGCTGAACGCCGACGCGACCGCGCGCGACACCGACTTCGACAGCCTGCGCAGCGATCCGCGCTGGCCAAAGCTGATCGAAGCGATGAAGAACCGGCAGGTGCTCGAAGGGCGGCTGTACGACTCCCCCGCCATCGGGACGGCGTTCGCCGAGAACCTCAGCGAGGACGAGAAGATCGCCGGCCTGTCGAAGCTGTGGTCCGAAGTGAAGTACAACTTTGTCTATGTTGAGACACTCAAGCAGCTCGATTGGGACAAGCTGTATGTCGAGTACCTGCCGAAGGTGCGTGCGACGCGTTCGACCCTGGAGTACTACCGCGTGCTGACGGAGCTGATCGGCCGGCTGCAGGATGGCCATTCCAACGTAGTGCCGCCCGATCAGCTGCGCGACAGGATGTGGGCCCGCCCACTGATGCGTACCAGGCCGGTCGAGGGCAGGGTGTTCGTGGACCAGGTGTTCTCGCCGTCGCTGCAGGCGCTCGGCATCGCACCGGGGCTCGAAGTGACCGCGGTCGACGGCGTGCCGGTGGCGGAATACATGCGGCGCGACGTCGCGCCCTACCAGAGCGCATCGACCCCGCAGGACATGGAGCAGCGCACCCACGGCTACGGCTTCCTGGCCGGCGACGTGGCGCAGGTTCCGAAAGTGACCTTCGTCGGCAAGAGCGGCAAGCCCTTCACCGTCGACGTGCCGCGCGCCACGATGGCGGAGGCGGCCAAGGCCGTGACGCCACGCCCGCCGTTCGAACTGAAGATGCTGCCGGGCGGGGTCGCCTATGTCGCCCTGAACGGCTTCGGCGACCAGCGCGCGGCGGATGCCTTCATCGCCGCCTTCCCGCAGATCCGGCAGGCGCGCGCGCTGGTGATCGACGTGCGCGCGAATGGTGGCGGTAATTCCGACGTCGGCTACCGCGTGCTGGCGACCCTCACCGCCAAGCCTTTCCTGACCACCAAATGGGCGACCCGCGAGTACCACCCGACCTTCCGGGCATGGGGCCGCGCGCCGAAGATGTACCAGTCCGATGCAGGGGAGCGCCCGGCCGATGGCGAACGCCTGTTCACCGGGCCGGTGGCGGTGCTGACCAGCGGCGCCACCTATTCGGCGGCCGAGGATTTCGCGCTGGCGTTCGACACCATGAAGCGCGGGCCGATCATCGGCGAGCCGACCGGCGGCAGCACCGGCCAGCCGCTGTTCTTCTCGCTGCCGGGCGGCGGCCGGGCACGTGTGTGCACCAAGCAGGACCTGTATGCCGACGGACGCAAGTTCGTGGGTGTCGGAATCCAACCTTCCATTCTCGTTCGGCCGACGGTTGCCGATTTGAGGAAAAACAAGGATACGGTGCTTAATGCCGCGTTAGCGTACGTCTCGGCAACGTTGCGCTCAAAATAGTGCAAGTTGGCATATGATTAAAACATCATGCGCCAACCAATCGTCCTCGTCCCAGCCTGTTCCGCCAGGCTGGGAAGCCATCCCTACCACACCGTCCAGTTCAAATACGTGGACGCGGTGGCGCGTGCCGCGCGCTGTTCCCCGCTGATTTTGCCGGCGCTGGGCGACGCCACCGACCTCGACACCGTCCTCGGCGCCGCGCATGGCGTGATGCTGACCGGCTCGCCCTCGAACGTCGACCCTTCCCATTACGGCCAGCCGGTGCACGACGCCTCGCTGCCGCGCGATCCGGCGCGCGACGCCACCACGCTGCCGCTGGTCAAAGCCGCGATCGAACGCGGGATCCCGCTGCTGGCGCTGTGCCGCGGCTTCCAGGAAGTGAACGTCGCGCTCGGCGGCACGCTACACCAGGCGGTGCAGGAGGTCCCCGGCTTCGCCGACCACCGCGAAGACACGGCGGCGCCGCTGGACCGGCAGTACGGTCCTGCGCACCAGGTCGAACTTGCCAGCGGCGGCCTGCTGGCGGGGATCATGCAGGCCGGCCGCATCACCGTCAATTCGCTGCACGGCCAGGGCATCGCCCGGCTGGCGCCGATGCTGGTCCCCGAGGCCGTCGCGCCGGACGGCCTGGTCGAAGCGTTCTCGTGTCCGTCCGCACCCGGCTTCGTGCTGGGCGTGCAGTGGCACCCCGAATGGAAGGTGATGGAGAACGCCGACTCGCTCAAGCTGTTTGCCGCCTTTGGCGAAGCCTGCCGCCAATACCAGAACATGCTGCCCCTTCGCGAGCCCTAGCTTTCTTTCCCGACTGCCCAACCATCCGTGCGCCGGCGAGTTTTCCCGGCGCGAGAGAAGACCTTAAGAGAACATCATGGCAATCCGCGAAAACTTCAGCTACACCGATATGGACTTGTGGCTCAACGAAAAACGAGTCACTGAAATCGAATGCCTCATCCCCGACCTGACCGGGGTCGCGCGCGGCAAGATCCTGCCGCGCACCAAATTCACCGAGGACCGCGGCATGCGGATCCCCGAGATCATCCTCGGCATGACCGTGACCGGCAACTCGCCGCTTGGCAATGAGCGCTACGACCACGCGATCTCGACCACCGACCGCGACATGATCCTCAAGGCCGACCCGACCACCATCACGATGGTGCCCTGGACCAAAGACCCAACCGGACAGGTCATCAACGATTGCTATTTCGCGAACGGCGAACTGGTCGACTTCGCGCCACGGTCGGTGCTGCACCGCGTGCTCAAGATGTACCGCGACAAGGGCTGGGAGCCGCACGTCGCGCCGGAGCTGGAGTTCTACCTGACCGCCAAGAACATCGACCCCGACCTGCCGCTGCTCGCGCCGGCCGGCCGCAGCGGACGCGCCGAGACCAGCCGCCAGGTGTACAGCATCGATGCGGTTAACGAGTTCGACCCGCTGTTCGAGGACATCTACGACTACTGCGAGATGATGAACCTCGACGTCGACACCCTGATCCACGAGATCGGCGCAGGGCAGATGGAGATCAACTTCCTGCACGGCGAGCCGCTCGGACTGGCCGACAAGGTGTTCTACTTCAAACGCACGCTGCGCGAGGCCGCGCTCAAGCACGACATGTACGCGACCTTCATGGCCAAGCCCATGGCAGGCGAGCCGGGTTCGGCGATGCACGTGCACCAGAGCGTCTGCGATTCCAAAACCGGGGCGAATATTTTTTCCAATCCGGACGGCAGTGCCTCGGACCTGTTCCGCCATTACATCGGCGGCCTGCAGAAGTACATGCCGTCCGCGATGGCGATCGTCGCGCCCTATGTCAACTCGTACCGCCGCATCGTGCGCCACACGGCAGCACCGATCAACATCCAATGGGGCGAGGACAACCGCACGGTAGGCTTCCGCGTCCCGATGTCGGGTCCTGCCGACCGCCGTGTCGAGAACCGCATCATCGGCGCCGACGCCAACCCCTACCTGGCGCTGGCGACCACGCTGGCCTGCGGCTACCTTGGCATGACGGAGCAGCTCGAACCGCTGCCGATGGTGAAAACCAGCGCGTACGACCTGCCGGTGGAACTGCCGCAGGGCCTGTCCGAAGCGCTGCAGCTGCTTCGCCGCGAGGACAAGCTGCGCCACATGCTGGGCGAGCGCTTCATCGACGTGTATTCGGCGGTGAAGGAGCTGGAGCACCAGGAGTTCATGACCGTCATCAGCCCCTGGGAACGGGAGCACCTGCTGCTGCACGTGTAAGGAGCGCACATGGAACGCATCGACACCCGCGAAATCCAGAAGCTCGATTCCGCGCATTACCTGCATCCGTTCACTGATTCGCTGGAACTGTCGGGCCGCGGCGCGCGCGTGATCGTGCGCGGCGACGGCATCTACGTGTGGGATTCGGAAGGCAACCAGATCCTCGACGCGATGTCGGGGCTGTGGTGCGTGAATGTGGGCTACGGCCGCACCAGCATCGCCGACGCGGTCTACCGGCAGATGACGACGCTACCGTTCTATAACAGCTTCTTCAACACCACCAACGTCCCGGCCGTGCAGCTGGCGACGAAGCTGGCGGAACTGGCGCCGCCCGGTTTCTCGCGCGTGTTCTTCACCGGCTCCGGCTCGGAAGGCAACGACACCAACCTGCGCATCGTGCGGCGCTACTGGGACCTGATGGGCTACAGCGAGCGCCACACCGTCATCAGCCGCCACAACGCCTACCACGGCAGCACCATGGCCGGTGCGTCGCTGAGCGGCATGCCCGGCATGCACGCCCAGGGCGGCCTGCCGATTCCCGGCGTGGTCCACATCATGCAGCCGAACTACTTCGAGTGCGGACATGGCATGAGCGAGGACGAATTCGGCCTGATGGCGGCGCGCGCGCTGGAAACCAAGATCCTGGAACTGGGCGCCGACAAGGTGGCGGCTTTCATCGCCGAACCGATCCAGGGCGCGGGCGGCGTGGTGATCCCGCCGGCCACCTACTGGCCCGAAATCCAGCGCATCGTCGACAAGTACGACATTCTGCTGATCGCGGACGAAGTGATCTGCGGCTTCGGGCGGCTGGGCACCATGTTCGGCTCGCAGTCGGTCGGCATCAGGCCGGACCTGATGACCTTCGCCAAGGGCGTCACCTCGGGCTATGTGCCGATGGGCGGGGTGCTGGTGGGCGACCGCGTGGGCGACGTACTGATGGACAAGGGAGGCGAGTTCGCGCACGGCTTCACGTACTCCGGCCATCCGGTGGCATGCGCCGCGGCGCTGGAGAACCTGCGCATCATCGTCGAGGAAAACCTGGTCGAGCGGGTGGCGATCGTCACCGGCCCCTACCTGAAGGAACAGTTCAAGAAACTGGAGGAACACCCGCTGGTGGGCTTCGCCAACAGCTACGGCATGGTCGCGGGGCTGAACCTGGTGCGCCGCAAGGGCGCCTCGATCCACGAGCACGAGCTGTTCGACCCGGCCGAAGGGGTCGGCATGAAGTGCAGGGCGCACATGTTCAACAACGGCGTCATCATGCGCGCGGTCGGCAACCGCATGATCGTCGCACCGCCGCTGGTCATGACGGTCGAGGAGATCGACGAGATGCTGGCGCGGATCCGCAAGAGCCTGGACGACACCCTCGCGGAGCTGTGAGGCCGGGGACTGTCCCCAAAAGGGGACCGTCCCTGCTTAGGCGCGCACCCCTTCCATGGTATTGGCCGCTTCATGGCGGTTCTTCAGGAACTGCGGCATCAGCGAACCGCCCACCATGCCGGCAAATGCGGCGATCAGGCCGGCCAGCTGGCCCGGGAACTGTTCACCCAGGCTGCTAAGCTGCGGGAAGAACAGGATCCAGGTGGCGATACCCGCAACGATCGACAGGATCGCGCCCTGGGTCGTGGCGCGGCTCCAGTACAGGCCCATCACCAGCGGCACGAAGGCGGCCACCAGGGTCACCTGGTAGGCGGTCGACACCAGGTCGTAGATGGAGGTCCCCTTCATCGCAATCGCATAGGCCAGCACCAGCGCGGCGAAGATCACGATCGTGCAGCGCATCGCGAACAGGCGCTCCTTGTCGGTCATCGACGGACGCAGGTTCTTAAGGATATTCTCGACAAAACTGGTGGACGGGGCCAGCAGCGTGGCCGACGAGGTGCTCTTGATCGCCGACAGCAGCGCGCCGAAGAACAGGATCTGCATCGCCAGCGGCATCTGGGTCATGATGAAGGTCGGCAGCAGGCGCTGGTAATCGTTCTTCGCCATGTCCAGGCCGGCGTCGCCCATCACGGTCACAGCCGACAGTACGATAAACATCGGCACGAAGGCGAACATGATGTAGCTGGCGCCGCCGATGATGGCGCCGGTGCGGGCAGTGGGTGCATCCTTGGCCGACATCACGCGCTGGAACACATCCTGCTGAGGAATACTACCCAGCATCATTGTCAGGGCCGCGCCCAGGAAAAACGC
>DASTVB010000024.1:0-19364 GCA_035759315.1 Telluria sp.
CGCTGTACAAGGACTCCTACGACCTGGTCGAGGAATCGCGCGCGGCCGGCCGGGACGCCAAGCAGAAGCTGACCGCCAAGTCGGTCGAGCCGGGCAAGTACGACCTGATCCTGTCGCCGGAGCACATGTGGCTGACGATCCACGAATCGGTCGGCCACCCGACGGAACTGGACCGCGTGCTCGGCTACGAAGCCAACTACGCCGGCACCAGCTTCGCCACGCTGGACAAGTGGCAGTCGAAGAACTTCAAGTACGGTTCGCCGATCGTCAACATCGAAGCAGACAAGGTGCGCCCGGGTTCGCTGGGCGCAGTCGGCTACGACGACGAAGGCGTGAAGACCAAGTCGTGGGACATCATCAAGGACGGCATACTGGTCAACTACCAGGCCACCCGCGACCAGGCCCACATGATCGGCGAAGCCGAGTCGCACGGCTGCTCGTTCGCGGACAGCTGGAGCAGCGTGCAGTTCCAGCGCATGCCTAACATCTCGGTCAAGGCCGGCACCAAGAAGCTGACGCCGGACGAGATGATCAAGGACGTCAAGAAGGGTATCTACATCGTGGGCGCGGGTTCGTTCTCGATCGACCAGCAGCGCTACAACTTCCAGTTCGGCGGCCAGCTGTTCTACGAAATCAAGGACGGCAAGATCGCCGGCATGCTCGAAGACGTGGCCTACCAGTCCAACACCCAGGAATTCTGGAACAACTGCAGCGCGATCTGCGACCAGAGCGACTGGCGCATGGGAGGCTCTTTCTTCGATGGCAAAGGACAGCCGTCGCAGGTTTCGATGGTCTCGCACGGATCGTCGACCTCGCGCTTCAACGGCATCAACGTCATCAACACCGCACGCAAAATTGGCTAAGCAGGGAACACGCACATGAAATTTCTGACCCAGGAAGAAACCAAGCGCATCACCGACAAGGTGATGTCCTATACCAAGGCCGACCAGTGCCAGGTGACGATCGGCGGTTCGCGCGAAGGCAATATCCGCTACGCGCGCAACGCGGTATCGACCGCCGGCCTGGTGGAAGACACCCAGCTGGGCGTCTCGGTCGCGTTCGGCAAGAAGCAGGGCACCGCCACCGTCAACGAGTTCGACGACAAGTCGCTGGAACGTGCGGTGCGCCGCGCGGAAGACCTGGCGCGCCTGGCTCCGGATAACCCGGAATTCGTGCCGGCGGTGGCGAAGCAGCAGTTCAAGGCATCGCCGACCTTCAGCAAGAAGACCGCCGACATCGATCCGGAATACCGCGCCGCGGTGGCCGCCTACAGCATCGAGGCCAGCAAGAAGAACAAGCTGGTGTGCGCGGGCTTCTTCAGCGACAGCACCGGCTTCAACACCATCGCCAACTCCAACGGCGTATTCGGCCACCAGGATTCGACCTCGATCGACTTCACCTGCACCGTGCGCACCGAAGACGGCCGCGGCTCCGGCTGGGCCAAGAGCTCGGCCATCGACGCGGCGAAGTTCGATCCGCGCACCGCCGCCGACATCGCGATCGAAAAGGCGCTGCGTTCCGTGGACGCCAAGGCGCTCGAGCCGGGCCGCTACACGGTGATCCTGGAGCCGGCTGCAACCGCGGGCCTGATCTCCTTCATGCTGAACGGCTTCGATGCCCGCCAGGCCGATGAAGGCCGCAGCTTCCTGTCGAAAAAAGGCGGCGGCACGCGCCTGGGCGAGAAGCTGTTCGATGAGAAGGTCAACATCTGGACCGACCCGTGGGATCCTGCAGTGGCAGTGACGCCATGGTCCGGCAACTCGATGCTGGCGCGCGAAAAGGCGCCGCTGATCAAGGACGGCAAAGTCAGCCAGCTGGACTACTCGCTGTTCTGGGCCGCGAAAAAAGGCGTGCGCCCGGTCGGCACCTTCGGCAACATCATCATGGCCGGCACCGACAAGACCACCGCCGACCTGATCCGGTCCACCAAGAAGGGCATCCTGGTCACCCGTACCTGGTATATCCGCATGGTCGATCCGCAATCGGTGCTGCTGACCGGCCTGACGCGCGACGGTACCTTCTACATCGAGAACGGCAAGATCATGTACCCGGTGAAGAACTTCCGCTTCAACGAGAGCCCGGTCACGATGCTCAACAACATCGAGGAAATCGGCAAGCCGGAAGTGATCGCCGGCGACGAGTCGCAATACTCGATGATGATCCCGCCGATGAAAGTCCGCGACTTCAACTTCACGTCGCTGTCCGACGCGGTGTAATCAAAGGGGACTGTCCCTCCGGGACTTTCCCCCGCCTTTATCAAGCCATCGAAAGGCAGGGGACGGTCCCACAGGGACAGTCCCCGACGGCAGTTAATTGGAGTAGATCGTGGAACGACGCAGTTTTCTCAAGCTTGGCGGGATCGCCGGCACCCTGCTGGTCCCTGTATTCGGCAACGCGATTGCGGCCGAACAGCTGGTCAGCCCAGTCGAAGTGGCATTCAAGAAGTCGCTCGCCGATGCCGCGATGAACGCGGCAACCAAGGCCGGCGCATCGTATTGCGACGTGCGCATCGGGCGCTACCTCAACCAATTCATCCCCACGCGCGACCTGAATGTCGAGAACGTGGTCAACACCGAATCGTCGGGCGTGGGCGTGCGCGTGGTGTGCAACGGCGCGTACGGCTTCGCCGCCACCAACGTGATGACGCTGGACTCGGTCGCCGAAGCCGCGCGCACCGCGGTTGCGATCGCGAAGGCCAACGCCAGGCTGCAGTCCGAGCCGGTCGTCATGGCGCCGGTCAAGGGCGTCGGCGAAGTGTCGTGGGCGACCCCGTACACGCGCGACTGGCGCACAGTGCCGATCAAGGAAAAGGCGGAGATGCTGATCGCCGCCAACAAGGCCGGCATGGACGCTGGCGCGAGCTTCATGCGCACCATGCTGTTCCAGGTGAACCAGCAGAAGTACTTCGCTTCCACCGACGGCTCCTACATTGACCAGGACGTGCATCGCCTGTGGGCCCCGCTCACCGCCACCGCGGTGGACAAGGCCAGCGGCAAGTTCCGCAACCGCGAAGGCCTCGGTTCCCCGGTCGGCATGGGCTACGAATACTTCGACGCCAAGCCGCAGCACAAGGTGCGCGCCGCCGGCGGCGTCGCCACGCTGTACACCAAATCCTACGACCTGGTGGAAGAGGCGAAGATCGCCGGCCGCCAGGCGCGCGAAAAGCTGACCGCCAAGTCGGTCGAGCCGGGCAAGTACGACCTGGTGCTCTCGCCCGACCACCTGTTCCTGACCATCCACGAATCGGTGGGACACCCGACCGAACTGGATCGCGTGCTGGGCTACGAGGCGAATTACGCCGGCACCAGCTTCCTCACACTGGACAAGTGGCAGTCGAAGAAATTCAAGTTCGGCAGCGAGCGCGTCAACTTCTACGGCGACAAGAACGAGCCGACGTCGCTCGGCAACGTGGCCTACGACGACGATGGCGTCGCGGCCAAGCGCTGGGACATCATCAAGGACGGAGTGCTGGTGAACTACCAGGCCACGCGCGACCAGGTCCACATGATCGGCCAGAACGAGTCGAACGGCTGCTCCTACGCGGACAGCTGGAGCAGCGTGGCCTTCCAGCGCATGCCGAACGTGTCGCTGGCGCCCGGCAAGGAACGCCTGACGCCGGACGAGATGGTCAAGGACGTCAAGAAGGGCATCTACATCCTCGGCCGCGGTTCCTATTCGATCGACCAGCAGCGCTACAACTTCCAGTTCGGCGGCCAGCTGTTCTACGAAATCAAGGACGGCAAGATCGCCGGCATGCTGGAAGACGTGGCCTACCAGGCCAATACGCAGGACTTCTGGAATGCGTGCAGCGCGATCTGCGACGAGCGCGACTGGCGCATGAGCGGCTCCTTCTTCGACGGCAAGGGCCAGCCTGGCCAGGTAAGCGCGGTGTCGCACGGTTCATCGACGACGCGCTTCAACGGCATCAACATCATCAACACGGCGCGCAAGATCGGCTAAGAGAACTTCGTGGCTGCTTTTGATTTTTACTTCACGCGCCTGATGTACGACTCGGGCGACTGGGATGTGGATATCCGCATGCCCAGCAACGTGCTCAACTCGCTGGTCGAGTACACTACCCTGCGCGTCGACCCGGTCGAGCGCATGGTGTCGCTGTCGGACGGGAAGATCCTCGAGGCGCCGTTCGTCTACATGGCGGGACACAAGCTGGTGCAGTTTTCGCCGGTCGAACGGCGCAACTTCGAGCGTTACGTGCGCGGCGGCGGCTTCGTGTTCGTGGACGACTGCAACCACGACATCGACGGCCTGTTCGCCAAGTCCTTCGAGGCCGAGATGGCGCGCATCTTCGGCCCGAAGGCGCTGAAGAAAATCCCCAACAACCATCCCATCTATTCGAGCTTCTTCAAGTTCGACGGTCCGCCCAACACCGGCGTCGAGCTGAATGGATGGGGCGACGACCTGGTCCACGATTACCTGAAGGCGATCGAGATCGACGGCCGCGTGCGCGTGCTGTACTCCAACAAGGACTACGGCTGCGAATGGGACTACGACTTCCGCAACAAGCGTTTCCTTGTCATCGACAACACGCGCTTCGCGGTCAATATCATTCAATACGCATTGGGAGCATGATGGAAGCGGTAGCGTGGAACGAAAACGATGTGTCCGACCTGACGCGCAAGGTATCCGCGCTCAAGGCGAGTATGGCCAAAGTCATCATCGGGCAGGAAAACGTGCTCGATTCGCTGATCATCTGCCTGCTGGCCGGCGGCCATGCGCTGGTGGAAGGCGTGCCGGGACTGGGCAAGACCCTGCTGGTCAAGTCGCTGGCGCAGGCGACCGGCATGGAATTCAACCGCGTGCAGTTCACGCCTGACCTGATGCCGTCCGATATCGTCGGCACCGAGATCCTGGAAGAAGACCACGCCACGCGCCAGCGGGTATTCCGTTTCCAGCAGGGCCCCGTGTTCACGCAGGTGCTGCTGGCCGACGAGATCAACCGCGCGCCGCCCAAGACCCAGTCGGCGCTGCTCGAAGCGATGCAGGAGCGCGCGGTGACCTTTGCCGGCACCACGCACCAGCTGCCGAAACCGTTCTTCGTGCTGGCCACGCAGAACCCGATCGAGCAGTCGGGTACCTACCCGCTGCCGGAAGCGCAGCTTGACCGCTTCCTGCTGCGCATCGACGTGGTCTACCCGACAGAGGACGAAGAGGTGCGCATGGTGTCGGCGACGACACATGCCGGCCTGAAGGACGCCGAGCAGGCGATGGACACGGCCACGCTGCTGCGCCTGCAGAAGCTGGTGCGCGACATCGAGATCGGCGACCACCTGGTGCGCTACGCCACCCGGCTGGTGCGCGCCACCCGCCCGGCCGAGACCACGGTGTCGGCGGTGAAGAAGCATGTTGGCTGGGGCGCGGGCCCGCGCGCTGGGCAGGCGCTGGTGCTCGCCTCCAAGGCGCGCGCGCTGATGCACGGCCGCCTGGCCGCTACCCGCGAGGATATCGGCGCGATGCTGCTGCCGGTGCTGGCGCACCGCGTGCTGCGTAACTTCGAAGCGGAAGCGGACGGCATCGCCATTGCCGACATCCTGCAGGCGCTGCACAACGAGATCGAGGTCGCCTGACAAGCATGCTCGCTCCATCCGCGCTGATTGCGCACACGGCCGACCTCGGCCTCGTCATCCGCCACGTGCTGGCAGGACTCGGGCATGGCATCCACGCCGGCCGCGAACGCGGCGCGGGCGTGGAGTTCTCCGAGTACCGCGCCTACGCGCCCGGCGACGAATGGCGGCGCGTGGACTGGAAACTGCTGGCGCGCGCCGACCGCTATTTCGTGCGCGAGGCGGAGCGCGACAGCCACGTCGCTACCTGGCTGGTGCTCGACGCCACCGCGTCGATGGCGGAACCCAGCCACAGCGTCAAGGGACTCGACAAGATGTGGTTCGCCCGCACGCTGCTGGCCTGCCTGGCGTCGATCGCGCAGCGACAGGGCGACGCCTTCGGCCTGCTGGTGCTCAGCGACGGCAAGGTGCAGTTCACGCCCGCCCTGCGCGGGCCGCGCCAGTTCCAGCGCGTGCTGGCGCAGCTGTCGCGCGCGGTTCCTTCGGGCGAGCTGCCGTCGCCGGAACTGCTGCGTTCGAGCCTGCACTTCGCGCGCTCGCCCAGCCTGGTGTTCGCGGCCGGCGACTTCCTCGATTTTCCGTCCCCCCTGTCTGACGCGCTGGTGAGGCTGCGCCACATGCAGCACGACGTGCGAGTGGTGGGCCTGCAGACGCAGGCGGAAGCCGATGCGGATTTCGATGCGTCGCGCGCCTACCGCGATCCGGAGCGCGCCGGTTCGGTGTACCGCTTCGACGCCGCGGCGCAGGCGCAGTACCGCCAGCGCCGCGAGGCGCACTTCGACACCGTCGCCGCGACATGGAAGAAGCACGACATTCCCGCACTGATGGCAACGATTGAGGACGCACCCGGCGCGGTCCTGCGCGCATGGCTGCGCAAGGCGGGGCGGCTATGAACTGGTGGCTCGCCCTCCCGGTCCTGCTGCTGCCGATCTGGTGGCACCGCCAGAAGCGCGAAAGCGTCAAGGCGGTCCCGCTGGCGACCGCGCGCTTCCTGCCCGGCGCCGATCCGCGCCAGGTGCGCGTGTGGGCGTGGTCCGACCGTATCCTGCTGCTGTCGCGCTGCCTGCTGCTGGTGGCCGTCATCGCCCTCCTGGCCGACCTGGTATATCCGTGGCGCGACGACGCGGTGCTGGTGGCGCCGGGGACGGACGCCGCGTTCGTCGAACAACAGGCCTCCGCGGCCGGGATGGCAAAAGCGCCGCGCATCCGGATGGATGGCCACGATGTGCTGGCCTGGTTCGCCGCCCATGAGCGCGAGTGGAAGCCCGGCGCGCGCGTACTGATGGTGGGCGACGTCGCGATGCCAGCCACAATGCCCGCATTCCGCCATACCGTGATCCTGAAGACCCGTCCGCTGCCACAGCGTCCCGCCGCGCGGCTGGTTTCTGTGGCGGGCGAGCGTGGCGCCGCGTGGCGCGCCTTTTTCGAGGCCGCATCCACAAGCGGCCAGGCCTACGCCCCGGCAGGGGAGAAGCCCGCCGCACTGGTGGTGTGGGATATGGCCGCGGCCCCGCCGGCCGCACGCAAGGCGCCGTTGTGGTGGGCGACCGAACCGGCGGCGTTCCCGCAGCTGGCGCAGGGGCACGCGGTTCCGGCGACCGGACTGCCTGGCTTCCGGTACGCCGATACGCCGCACGGCCGGGTGTGGACCGCGAACGCCTTGCCGCCAAAGGATCCCGAGGCTGCGGCCCGCCTGTTCGAAACCTGGCAGCGCCTGCATTACGCGCCCGTCGCCTACACCGCGCCGTCCATGACGCTCACCGCCGATGCCGATGCGCCGCTGGCCAGCGGCAGCGGCGCGCTGCGCATGTTCCTCAACCTGCTGCTGATCGCACTGTTCGCAGCCGAACGTATCCTCACACATGTCCGCCGCCGCTGATATCGTCTCGCGCCTCCAACTGCTGGCACTGCGCCGCCGCGCGCTGGCCTGGCTGCTGGCGCTGCTGCCGTGGATCGTGCTGCGCTCCGTGCCCGGCGCGGCCGTGGTCCTGCTGGCCGCCGGCTTCGACCTCTGGCGTGTGCGCCGCAAGGTGGCCATGCAATGGGCTGCATGGCTCAACGAACAATGGCCGGAGATGGAAGACAGCAGCGCGCTGCTGCTCGACGCCCAGACCCCCGTCGCGCGCCTGCAGCAGGCACGCGTCTTGACGCGCGCCCTCGAAATGCTCGGTCAGGGCGCGGCGGCGCAAGTCGCGAAACGCCATGTGGGCCACGGCCTCGGCTGGGCCGTGCCCAGCCTTGTGCTCGCGGGCGCATTCTGGGCCTGGCAGCAGCCGGCGGCAGCGACCGCGACGCCAAAGGCGCCGGCGCGCGCGGCCGCTGCGAAAGCGGTACCGGTCGTGTCGCTGCGCGTGGCTCCGCCTGCCTATACCGGCCTCGCGGCCTACGACAGCCCTGCGCGCGACCTGCTGGTGCCGGCCGGCTCTCTGGTGCGCTGGTGCGTGCGCAATGGCGCCGAGCCGCTGGCACCGGTCGAACTGTCGGACGGCCGCTCGCTGCCGTTCGAACAGGCCTGCACGCAATGGAAGGCCACCGAGTCCGTGTTCTGGCGCTGGGCCGGCGCGCGCCACAACCTGCGCGTGACCGCCGACACCGCCCCGCAGGTGGCGGTCGCCGCCCCCAAGGACATCCTCACCATCCTGGCGCCGGACACCACCTCCACCGGCCTCTCGATCACGGTGCGCGACGACTACCGCGTGGCGCGCGCCACCCTGCACATGACGCTGGCTCGCGGCAGCGGCGAGAACGTGCGCTTCTCGGACCGCGAAATGCCGATCCCGGCTTCGAGCAACCCTAAGCTGCGCAAGTTCGAGCGCCGCTTTTCGCTGGCGGACCTCGGCATGGAGCGTGGCGACGAACTGTATTTCTTCGTGCGCGCGTTCGACAACGCCGACACGCCCCAATCGACCCAGTCGCCGACCTACACGCTGCGCCTGCCGGGGCTGGAAGTGGAAGCACAGGAATCGACCGCGCTGCCCTCGCTGATCAAGCCCGAGAACCTGCGCAGCCAGCGCCAGATCATCATCGACACCGAGCAGCTGCTGGCCGACATGCGCGCCAATCCAGGCATGCCCAGGGCCACCATCCGGGCCCGCAGCGAGGCCATCGCCGGCGACCAGGGCGTGCTGCGCCGCCGCTACGGCCAGTTCCTCGGCGAGGAGTCGTCGCTGTTCGCGGCGGACGACCACGCGGGCGAAGAGGGCGGCGAAAGCACCGACGTATTGCACGCCTACGGCCACGCGCACGACGAAGCGGAAAACGCGACCTTGTTCGACGAAGCGACCAAGAAGATCCTGCGGCGCGCGCTGGCCGCGATGTGGGACGCCGAGAAATCGCTGCGTTCGATCGATCCGAAGTCCGCGCTGCCGCCGGAGAACAAGGCCCTGCTGGCGATCAAGGAACTGCAGCAGGCCGACCGCATCTACCTGCACAAGACCGCCTTCGCGCCGCCTCCGATCAAGGAAGAGAAGCGCATGACGGGCGAGCTCGATGGCGCGGCTTCCTACCGGCGCGAGCAGGAGGAGTCGAACGACGCGGTGCCGGCCAAGGTCCGCACGCTGCTGGCGGCCCTGTCCGGCGGCGGAGCCCTGCCGGCGCTGTGGTCGCGCGACGCCAACGACTGGATCCGTGAACGCATCCGCGACGACGAACAGCGCTTGGCCGCGCAGCGCGCGGTGCAGGACGTTGCCGACGGCTGCGAAAAGTGCCGTCCGGCGCTGCGCGCATGGCTGCGCGGTGCGATCGAGCGCGCTCCGGTGCTGTTGCAGGCCCGTCCGGTCACCGAGACACCTTTCAACAAAGCGCTGCAGGGCGGAGGAACGGAATGATCGAATTGGCAGCACTGTCCGCGCTGGTGGCGCTCGGGAGCGCCGGCGCCTACCTGTGGCGGCGCCAGTGGATCGATGCCGCACTGGCGCTGGTCGCCGGCGCGGCGCTGGGCGCGCTGATCGGCGGATTCAGCCTGCCGGCGGGGCAGGGGCCCGCGGCCGACGCGGCCTCGGGCGACGTACTGCATGCGTCGGCCGTGACGGTTGGCGGCGACGGACTGCGCGCGGCGCAATGGCAGGACCTGCCGGCGCGGTCGCTGCGCTGGACCGCACCAGCCGATCCGGTCTTGCGCCTGGACTTCCCGCAGGAAGTGGCGCGCGGACGAATCTTCACCCTGTCCGTCGATCGTGGCGTGAGCGGGCCGGCCAGGCTGCAGCTGCTGGCGGAGAACGGCGCGATTGTCGCCGAATCGAAGGGCGACGGGAAAATCATTTCGGTCCAGTGGATGCCGCCGGTGGCGGAAGCGCTGGTGCTGCAGGCACGGCTGCTGGACAAGGAAGGCAAGGTGAGCGCGCAGGGTCCGGTGCCGCTGCGCGTGGTCGACAGCCAGCCGCTGCGCGTCCAGGGCCGCTTCGGCGCGCCATCCTTCGATGCGCAGGCGCTGGCGCGCCTGCTGCAGCAATCGGGAGCGGTGCTGGACTGGCGCGTCGTGCTCGGCAAGTCGGTGACCCGCACCGAGACGCCAAGGGAAGAGATCGAGCGTCCCGATGTCGCCATCGTGGACGCGGCCTATGTCGAACGGCTGCCGGCGAGCGCGCGCGCCGCGCTGATGGCGCAGACGGCGGGCGGCGTGCCGCTGCTGGTGCTGGGCGCGAACGCCTCCGACCGCGCCATGTGGCAGCGCGAATTCCAGCTTGCCCTCGCAACCCAGCCCGATGGCGCCCAGACCCGCGGCGCGCTCGCAATGAGCGTTCCTTCGCTTGCCGCGCAGGCGCAGGGAAGCTGGCAGGAACGGGGCGAACGCATCGCGTCGCGCGCCTGGCGCCAGGGCCGCATTACCTGGCTGTCGCTCGCCGACTGGCACCGGCACGCCATCAGCGAGCCGCAGGCGCTCGCGCTGTGGTGGCAGCAGGTGGTGGACGTGGCCGGCGTGCGGCGCAAGGTCGACGTCGACTGGATCGCCCCATCCGAGATGCCGCTCGCGGGTCAGCGCCTGGAAGTGTGCGCCACCGGCGTGCAGGGAAGCGTGCGGTTTGCGGAACTCGACCAGTTGCACGAATGGCGGCGCCGGCCCGACAAGGCGGGCGCATCCTGCGTGGCCGTGTGGCCCCGCAAGGCGGGCTGGCTGACGATGGAAGCGCGCGGCAAGCAAGCGGCGAAGAGCGCCGTCTACGTGTACGAGGATGGCGACTGGCCCGCATGGCAGGCAGCCCAGAAACGCGATGCGACCGCGATGTACGCCGCCCGCACCCCGATGCAGGTTCCGCCGGCGCGGGTGCCGCTGCCGGACTGGCCATTCGCGCTGCTGTTCGTGGCGGCGATGCTCACGCTGTGGTGGCGCGAGCGGCGCTGACGTCACCACAGCGCATTACAACGCGTCCGGATGGCACTGCCGGTTTGGCAGCTTCAGCATGGGTCCCGGCGTTCGCCGGGATGACGGCGCAGGGCTATGCGTGGTCGCGCATCCAGGACTTGAGGCCGTCGACCCACTTCTTCGCGGGCAGGTTGAGTTCCTTGCGGATGTCGGCGGCACGCCGGTACAGGTAATCGAAGTCGACCCGCGGCGCATTCTTGAAGGCGACCACGATGATGTTCGCGTCGTGCACCTCCGGCAGCCACACCACCGCGTCGAACGCCAGCTCCATCCCCTGCAGGTTCTTGTCGTAGTTGTCGTAGTCGCCGAATACGTTGGCGGTCATGATGCCGCCCTCGGTAAGGCAGTCCGCGCAGGCCTGGTAGAACTCGGGCGAGTCCAGCACCGGGCCACGCGCTTCCTCGTCGTACAGGTCGACCTGCAGCACGTCGAAGCTGCCGTGGTTGGCCGGATCATTGACGAAGTCCAGCGCATCCATTTCGCGCACGTCCAGCCGGGCGTCGTTGGGCGGCAGCCCGAACAGGGCGCGGTTGATCGCGATGACGTTCGGATTGAGTTCGGCCACCGACACCTGCGCCTGCGGGAAGCGCTGGTGGCAGAATTTGGTGAGCGCCCCGCTGCCCAGGCCCAGCTGCGCGATACGGCGCGGGCGTTCGACGAACAGCGTCCACATCATCATCATCTGGACGTATTCCAGCTCGATCGCGTCGGGGTTCGACAGCCGCATCGCGCCCTGCACCCAGGAGGTACCGAGGTGCAGGAAGCGCACGCCTTTGAATTCGGTGATGGTCGCGGGTGGGTGCCCGGGGGCGGAAAAGCGGGGATCGTTCGACGGCATTACGACAGTGTAGCAGCCGCAGGCAGGATCATCGTCACCGCCAGGCCGCCGCCGTCGCGGTTGGCCAGCTGGATGCGGCCGCCGTGCGCCTCGGCGATCTCGCGCGCCAGCGCGAGCCCCAGGCCGGTGCCGCTGCGCTTGGTAGAGTAGAACGGCACCAGCGCGTTGGTGAGCACCGCGTCGCTCATGCCCTGGCCGCGGTCGAGCACTTCGATGCGCCAGTTGCCTTGCAGCCGCCGCACCTGCAGTTCCACCTGGTCCGGGGCTGAACCCGATTCGTGCGCGTTCTTCAGGAGGTTCAGCAGCGCCTGCTCGACCTGCGCGCAGTCGAAGGAGGCCGGCTCCTGCGGCAGCTCGCCCGCCACGTGGAAGCGCACCTCGGCGCTGAGCCGAGCCACGAACTCATCCCAGCGGCACGCCTCCAGGCGCGGTGTCGGCAGCTTGGCGAAGCGGGCGTAGCCCAGGATGAAGGTCTCGAGGTGGCGGGTGCGCTCGGTGATGGTTTCCAGGATCTGCGGCAGCCGCTCGGGCTGCCCGCGCCGTACCAGCTCGGCGCCGGAATGCGCCAGCGAGGTGAGCGGCGCGAGCGAATTGTTCAACTCGTGGCTGATCACGCGGATCACCTTCTTCCAGGTCTGGACTTCCTGGCGGCGCAGCTCTTGGGTCAGCAGGCGGATCAGGATCAGCTCGTGCTTGCGGCCGTTCAGGCTGAAGGTGCGGCGCGCCAGGTGGTACACCTCTTCCTCGCCGCCGTCGGCGCCGCCGCCCACGGTGAACAGGCCGTCGCCGCCGCGCGCCAGCGCCTCGGTCAGTGCGGGCGCAGCGCCGGACAGGATTTCGCCCAGCAGCAGGCCTTCCAGCTTGCGGCCTTCGTTGAGCAGCTGGCGCGCCGCGATGTTGGCATAGGCGACGCGTTCCTGGCCCGCGACCAGCAGCATGGCCACAGGCGTGTTCTGCACCATGGTGTCGAGCAGGAGTTCACGCTGCACCAGGTCGAGCCGCTGCTCGCGCAGCACCCGTCCGAGTTCGTTGTGGGCGGCCACCAGTTCCGACAGCTCGTCATTCTGGCCCCAGTGCAGGCTGAACGAAAAGTCGCCGTCGCGGTAGCTCGCCACCGTTCCCTGCAGCGCGCGGAACAGCGACAGCATGGGCTGGATCTGCGAGCGGATCGTGATGACCGCAAGCGGTAGCACCAGCGCCAGGCAGATCGCCAGCACCAGCAGCGGGCGGCCCGGCAGCAGGTGGTCCAGCGCGATCGCGATCACGATGCCCAGCGCGAGCAGGGTTCCCACCAGTGCCGACCAGCGCGTGACCAGCGAGAGGCGCATGCCGCGCACCGGATTCGGGAAGTCCATCAGGCGCGGCCGATGCCCAGCCGTTCCATGCGGCGGTACAGCGCCTGGCGCGACAGCCCGAGGTCGGCCGCGGCCTGCGCGACCACGCCGTTGGCGCGCGAGAGCGCCTGGGTGATGGCGTCGCGGTCAGGTTCCAGCTCGGGCGCCTGCGCGGCCGATTGCGGCAGGCCGAGGTCTGCGACGCCGATGGTGTCGCCGGTCGCGAGCAGGGTGGCGCGCGCCATCACGTTCTTCAGCTCGCGCACATTGCCGGGCCACGGGTGCGCCAGCAGCGCGGCCTGCGCGGCCGCGTCGAGCTTGCGGCCATTGAGGAAGCTGTTCGCGAGCGGAAGGATGTCGGCCGGCCGGCTGGCCAGCGGCGGCAGGCGCAGTTCGATCACGTTGAGGCGGTAGAACAGGTCCTCGCGGAAGGTGCCGGCGCGGATCATTGCCTGCAGGTCCGCGTTGGTTGCACTGATCACGCGCACCTTGACCTGGCGCTCGCGGTTCGAGCCGAGGCGCTCGAAGCGGCCGGTCTCCAGCACCCGCAGCAGTTTCATCTGGCCGGCCATCGGAAGGTTGCCGATTTCGTCGAGGAACAGGGTGCCGCCGTCCGCCGCTTCGAACTTGCCTTCGCGGCCCTTGGCGGCGCCGGTGTAGGCGCCGGCGTCGGCGCCGAACAGCTCCGCTTCGATCAGTTCGGCCGGCAGCGCGCCGCAGTTGAGCACCACGAACGGGCCGTCGGCGACCGAGGAATTGGCCTTGATGATTTCGGCGATGCGTTCCTTGCCGGCGCCGTTCGGGCCGGTGATCAGCACCGGCACGTCGGCGCGGGCGACCTGGCAGGCCAGCTGCAGCACGCGCTCGGTGGCGGGGTCTTCCCACACCATGCCGCGCAGGTCGTATTTGGTTTCCAGTTCGCGCTTTTCGCGGCGTTCGCGCAGCACGCGCTGCTGCAGCGCGCGGTTGGCCTGCCCGAGCTCGATCAGGTTGGTGACGGTGGCCAGCAGGCGCTTGTCGTCCCACGGCTTGGACAGGTAGTCGGCGGCGCCGGACTTGACCAGGTCCACCGCTGCATCGAGGTGGGTCCAGGCGGTCAGCAGGATCACCGGCAGGTCGGGGTGGCGCTTGCGGATTTCGCGGAACAGGGCCACGCCTTCCTCGCCGGAAGTGGTGTCGGCGGTGAAGTTCATGTCCTGGATGACCAGGTCCACGCGGTGGCTGTCCAGCATGCGCAGGCCTTCTTCGGGCGAAGCGGCGCGCAGGGCGCCGATGTCGTGCAGCGAAAACAGGACTTCGAGCGCAACCGCGACCGCGGCGTTATCGTCAATGATGAGGACAGTGGGCATGGCGAGAGGATACCACCGGGGGATGGGGTTGGGGACTGTCCCGCCGGGACTGTCCCCCGCCTTTGGGGTAAGAGGCGATCCAGCGGAAGGCTGGGGACAGTCCCGAAGGGACAGTCCCCTCCCTCTTATGCGCTGCGGGTCGCGAGCGCGGGCGAGATGCTGGCCGCGCGCCATGCGGGTCCGTACACCGCCAGCACGCCGAGCGCCCAGAACACGCAGCTGCCCGCCACCAGGTAGGCGATCGGGAGCCGGTCCATCTCGAGCTTGGTCACCAGCAGCTGGTTCAGGCCGATCGCCATCAGCACGCCCGCCACGATGCCGGCGGTGGTGATCATGAAGTTCTCGGTCAGGAAGTAGCGCAGGATGTCCACTTTGCGCGCGCCCAGTGCGCGGCGCACGCCGATCTGCTTGCGGCGCTGCGTAACCCACAGGCTGGCGATGCCGACGATGCCGCTGGCCGTGATCAGGAGCAGCAGGCCGGAGACGACCACCAGCATCCACGACATGGTGCGGTCGCCTTTGTAGCGGTCGCGGCGCGTTGCGTCCATGGTCTTGGTCTTGACGATCACCGGCGTCGCCGATGCGGCCCGCAAGGCTGCCTCGGCCTCGCGCGCCACGCGCTCGAGCTGGCCCGGTTCTGTGCGGATGGTGTACACGTTGACGATGTTGCCGGACAGGCGCACCGGCACGATGGTCGAATATTCCGACTCGATCGCGACCTGCGCACCCTGCGACTGCAGGCGTTCGACCACGCCGATGATGCGGACCTCGTTGGCGCCTTCGCCGGTACCGAAGTACATCACTTTGCCAACCACGCTGGCCGCGCCGGGGAACATTTTCTCGGCCAGCGCGCGCGTGACGATCACTTTGTCCGGGAAGGCGGTGCTGGCCTGCTGGTCGATCTCCATCACGTCGGCCGGCGCAAAATCGCGCCCTTCGACCAGCTTCAGGCCCCAGGTCTTCACCAGCGAATCTGGCGTGACGTAGAAGGATGCGTCGGCGGTCGAATTGACCTGCTTGCGGTCGACCGACACGCTGTTGGTGCTGCCATTGTCCGACAGCGGGATCTGGCTGACCTGCGCCACCGAGATGACGCCGGAGACGGCGCGCAGCGTGTCTGCCTCGCGCTTCTGCGTGGCCAGCTGCTCTTCGTGGCCGCCGCGCGTCAGGTTGCGGATGGTCAGGTGCAGCACGGTCGACTCGTCGGCGATGCCGCTCGGGCGCGCCTGCACCGCCTGGCGCACGTTCACGATGTGCAGGGCGTTGGCCAGGATCGCCATGCTGATCGCGACCTGCACCGCGACCAGGATCGCGCCGGTCTTGTTGCGCAACAGCGCAGAGAAAATTGGACGGATTTCCATGATCGGATCCTTATTGGGATTTAAGTTGAACCGCCGGCGTTACCTGGCATGCGCGCCAGGTCGGCAGCAGGCCCGCGACCATCGCGGCGGCCACCGACAGCACGAAGGTAAAGGCCAGCATCACCCAGTCCATCTGGGCCACGGTCGCCATGCCTTTCGACTGGCTGGCGATCAGGGCCAGCGATCCGAGCGCCAGCAGCAGCCCGAGCACGCCGCCGGCTAGTCCGATTACGCCGGTCTCCACCAGGAACTGGGTGAAGATATCGCGCTGCGAGGCGCCGAGCGAGCGGCGGATGCCTACTTCGGCCGCGCGCACCGAGAACTTCGCCAGCAGCAGGCCCATGGTGTTCACGAGGCACAGCAGCAGGAAGCCGAATGCGAGCCAGGCCGACAGGCGGCTGTCCTTGCCGACCACCTTCATCTCTTCCATCCATTCCATCACATTGAACAGTTCGTTCTTCGCATTGCGCATCAGGCGGCCCAGCTTGCGCTGTTCGGCGGCGTAGTTGTCGAGGAAGTTCTGCAGCTCGCCGCGGTCCGATGCGGACGCGGTCTCGAACCAGAACTGGAACCAGGTGCACTCCGACGCCAGCAGACCCTGCCAGCCCGGATCGCGCGAGTTGTTGCAGCTCATGCTGCCCGAGTGCGAAATCTCGTGGCGGATCGCGGTGTTGAACGGAATGTAGAACTCGTCTTCGGGACCGAAGGCACCCGGGCCGCCGATGATCTTGTAATAGCGCGGCACGGGCTTCCACTTTTCCAGCACGCCGACGACCTGGTACTGGAAGCCCGTCATCGTGACGCGCTTGCCGACCGGGTTGACGTCGCCGAACAGGCGTTCCGACAGTTCGCGCGACAGCACCACCACGTCCGCGCCGGCCTTGTCTTCGGCCTCGCCCCATGGCTGGCCGTAGCGGAACGGCGATTCGAACATCGCGAAGAAGTCGCGCGTCGGCGCCAGGCCCTGCGCGTTGAATGCGCCCAGGTCCTTGCGCTCAGGTTCCACCGCGAGGCCGATGCCGTAGATGGCGGTGCGGCGTTCACCCTTGCCGGAGGCGAGCAGGTTGGTCACATCCTTGTAGCTGAGCTGGCGGTCGCCCGGACGGTCGCCCGGCGTATAGCCTTCCAGCGGACCGTTGTCGAACAGCGGCACGAACAGGCGGTCGCTCTTGTGTGGGATCGGGTCGCCCGACATCACGTGCAGGATGGTGAGCGTCGAGATCGACGCCGCCACGCCCACCGCCAGCGTGAGCACCATCAGCGCGGTCAGCGCCGGGTTGCGCCGCAGGCTGCGCACGCCCAGTTTGAAGTAGTAGCTGAACATGTGCGCTCCTTATGCGACCAGCGAAGGCGCCTTGCGCACCAGGTCCGACACCTGGCCGTCGATGATGTGCACGTTGCGCGGGGTGCGGGTGGCCAGTTCCGGATCGTGGGTGACCATCAGGATGGTGGTGCCCTGCGCGTTGATCTCTTCCAGCAGCTCCATCACGCCGCGCGCCATCTGGGAGTCGAGGTTACCGGTCGGTTCGTCGGCCAGCAGCAGCTTGGGCGAGCCGGCCAACGCGCGCGCGATCGCTACGCGCTGCTGCTGGCCGCCGGACAGTTCGGCCGGATAGTGCTTCATGCGCGAGGACAGGCCGACCTTGGCCAGCGCATCCTCGATGCGTTCCTTGCGCTCGGCGGCGTTGAAGCCGCGGTAGCGCAGCGGCACGTCGACGTTATCGAACAGCGACAGGTCGGGGATCAGGTTGAAGCCCTGGAAGATGAAGCCCAGCTTCTCGTTGCGAAGGCGCGAGCGGGCGTTGTCGTCCATGCCCTTCACATTGACGCCGTCGAGGATGTACTCGCCGTCGTTGAAGTCCTCCAGCAGGCCGGCGATGTTCAGGAAGCTGGTCTTGCCGGAGCCGGACGGACCGGTCACGGTGACGAATTCGCCCTGGTTGACGGTGATCTCGAAGCCGCGCAGCGCGTGGGTTTCGATCATGTGGGTGCGGTACACCTTGGAGAGGTTTTTCATGCGCAGCATGGGACGGTCCTTTCGGCTTTGAGGTTCTGTTATTGGTTGATCGAGACGCGTTCGGCGTTCTCGAAGGTGTCGGTGCCTGCAATGACGATCTTGTCGCCCGGTTTGGCGCCGGAGACGATCTCCACGGCGGAGATCGAGGTGGCGCCCAGCTTCACCGGCGTGCGCACCGCGACGCCGTCCTTCACCAAGTAGGCGAAGCGTCCGCCTTCGCTTTCCACGAACGGGCCGCGGGCCACCATCACCACGTTCGGTTTTTCTTCGATCAGCAGGCGCGCGGACACGCGCTGGCTCTGGCGCAGGCCCGGCGGCTGCGGCCCGTCGAAGCGCACGCGCGCCAGCACCTGGTTGCGCACCACTTCCGGCGACAGCGCCGACAGCTTGCCGACCGCGCGGGCCGCGCCGATCATGATCTCGACGTTCATGCCGAGGCCGATGTCGGCCATGTAGGTTTCCGGGATCTCCAGTTCGACTTCGAGGCGCGACAGGTCGACCAGCGTCATCAGCGGCGCGTTGGCCGGCACCACCGCGCGGTTCTGCACGTTGAGCGTGCCGATGAAGCCATTTGCAGGGGCGCGCACCGTCAGTTCGTCGACGCGGCGCTGGGCGTTGTCCATCGCCAGTTTTTGGCGCTGCATCTGCGCGACCTTGGTTTTCAGTTCGAGCGCGACGTCGTCCTTTTCCAGCGCGGCGGCGCTGGCGGCGTGGCGCGCGCGGATCTCGGCCGAACGCAGCGCGTCCTTGGCCTTCTGGAAGTCGATCTTGGCGATGATGCCTTCGTTGGCGACGCCTTCGTAGCGTTCCAGCGTGCGCTGCGCGGACAGGCGGTCGATCTCGGCGGTGTCGGCCTCGCGCTGCGCCAGCAGGCGCTGCTTCTTGGCCAGGATCTCCTGGCGCGAGACTTCGGCCTGCAGCTGCTCGTAGCTCGACTGCTCGCGCTTGAGCGCGTCGGACAGGTCGGGCGATTCCAGCACCGCCAGCACATCGCCCTTCTTGACGGTGTCGCCGGCTTCGACTTTTAGCGTGACGGTGGCGGGCGCGGTGGAGAACAGGGTCGGGCTGACGGCGGCGACCACGCGGCCGTTGACCGAGGCGTCGCGCACCAGCGTGCCGCGCGTGACTTCGGCGATGCGCACGCGCGCCTCGTTGACCGAAGCGTCGCTGCCGTTCCATGCAGACAGCAGCAGCGCGGCGGCCAGCAGCCCGAGCGCGCCGCCGCCGGCGATCAGCAGGCGTTTCTTGTTCCTGGACCCGGAGGCCGGGGCGATGACGGTGTCCTGGTGTGAAGTATCGCGAATCATGGCAGTCAATCAAAAAAGAATACTGGCAGTAATGCACGAACCGTGCCAGTTTCTAAGTGATTGATTTGGAAGGAGATTGCGCGGGCGGACGAGTGTCCGCTGCGTCCGGACAGCGCGCACCGGACACCTGTCCGGACACGAGGGGGAGGGGGACTGTCCCCAAAGGGGACCGTCCCCCGGTGTTTGGACGGACCCGTGGCGGTGATCAAACACC
>DASTVB010000025.1:0-35033 GCA_035759315.1 Telluria sp.
GGCGTGAACACGTACACCGAGTCAGGGAACAGGTCGACCTTGACGTGCTCCAGGAATTCGGCCGAGTCGCCGGTCTGCTGCTGGATGTCGAGCAGCGACTGCAGCCACGCGTGGGTGCGCTGCTGCAGGTCGCTCATATTGGTTTCGCCGGTCTTGTACAGCCAGTGCGCGGCCACGCCCGATTCCGCGGTGCGGTGCATTTCCTGGGTGCGGATCTGGAATTCGACCGGGGTGCCGTAGGGGCCGATCAGCGTGGTGTGCAGCGACTGGTAGCCATTTAGCTTGCGGATCGCGATGTAGTCCTTGAACTTGCCGGGCATCGGCTTGTACAGGCTGTGCAGGGTGCCGAGTGCCACGTAACAGTCGGCGAACGAGTCGACCACCACGCGGAAGCCGTACACGTCGAGCACCTGCGAGAACGACAGGTGCTTGTTGCGCATCTTCTTGTAGATGCCGTACAGGGTCTTTTCGCGGCCGTAGATTTCGGCTTCGATGCCGCCGGCGTTGAGCTGGTTCTTGACCGCCTCGAGGATCTTGGAGACCACCTCGCGGCGGTTGCCGCGCGCCGCCTTGACCGCCTTGCCCAGCGTGCGGTAGCGCAGCGGGTACAGGTGCGAGAAGGCCAGGTCCTGCAGTTCGCGGTAGATGTTGTTCAGGCCGAGGCGGTGCGCGATCGGCACGTACACTTCCATCGTCTCGGCGGCGATGCGGCGCTTCTTGGCGGCCGTCATGTGCTCGAGCGTCCGCATATTGTGCAGGCGGTCGGCCAGCTTGATCAGGATGACGCGCACGTCGCTGGCCATCGCCAGCAGCATCTTGCGGAAGTTCTCCGCCTGCGCTTCGACCTGGCTCTGGAATTCGATTTTCTCGAGCTTGGACAGGCCGTCGACCAGGCTGGCGACCTGCGAGCCGAAGCGCTCGATCAGCTCTTCCTTCTTGACGTCCTGGTCTTCCATCACGTCGTGCAGCAGCGCGGCCATGATGGCCTGCGCGTCGAGCTTCCAGTCGGCGCAGATTTCGGCGACCGCGATCGGATGGGAGATATACGGCTCGCCGGACTTGCGCACCTGGCCGAGGTGCATCTCGTCGGAGAAGCGGTAGGCTTCCTTGACCTTCTTCAGTTCCGAAGGGCTGAGGTATTCGGCCAGCTTGGACGACAGGTGCGAGACCGAGGCGACGCCGAGCGCCGGTGCGGCGGGCTCCGCGGGCTTGTCTTTTTGTTTATTGCGGGACGCGCGTGGCGTCTTGGTGCCAGCGGTGGGGGTGCCTGTCGTGTCCGGTGTGCTCAGGTTCATGGAAACAGAATACCAGATGGGCCGGGGATGTGACAGTTGGAGATTATCGCGGGGAACCGTCATCCCCGCGAAAGCGGGGACCCATGCTGAAATGGGTGAACGGGAATGGCGTGCGACTTCCGGTTACTCGGCATGGATCCCCGCTTGCGCGGGGATGACGAGTCAATTACATCGGGACTTTTTTGAGCATCTCGAGGCCGACCTTGCCGGCGGCGATCTCACGCAGTGCGACCACGGTCGCCTTGTCCTTGGCGTCGACCTTCGGGGTGTGGCCCTGCAGCAGCTGGCGTGCGCGATAGGTCGCGGCCAGGGTCAGCTGGAAGCGGTTCGGGATCTGTTTCAGGCAATCTTCAATAGTAATACGGGCCATGGCTACTCCAGGGTGTTGGTTTTTACTGTGCGTGGATACCCAGCTGGGCAAACAACGAGGCGTTACGGGCCATTTGCTTGCTAAAACGGCAGCGTGTCGCTCGGACGATCGACCTCATTTCTTCGAGGGCGACGTTGAAATTCTCGTTGATAATAACATAGTCGAAGTCCGGAGCGTGAGCCATCTCGCCGCCGGCCGCCAGCAGGCGGCGGGTGATGATGTGCGGTTCGTCCGTGCCGCGCTTGTGCAGGCGCTCTTCCAGTGCCGCGATCGACGGCGGCAGGATGAAGATGAAAGCGGCCTGCGGGAACAGCTCGCGCACCTGGCGCGCGCCCTGCCAGTCGATCTCCAGCAGGATATCGGTCCCGGCGCTCATCTCTTTTTCGACCATCACGCGCGAGGTTCCGTAGTAATTGCCGTGCACTTCGGCCCATTCCATGAACTCGCCCTTTTCGGCGCGCGCGACGAAGTCTTCGGCGCTCGTGAAGTGGTACTCGCGGCCATCGGTCTCGCCCGGGCGCGGTGGGCGGGTGGTGGTGGAGATCGACAGCTTGATCGCCGGCTCCTGCGCCAGCAGCGCGTTCACCAGCGTCGACTTGCCGGCGCCCGAGGGCGCCGCAACCACGAACAGGCTGCCGGACATGCTTGGAGGGGTAGGGGTGGACATCTTCAAAAATCCTTTTTACTCGAGGTTTTGCACCTGCTCGCGCATCTGCTCGATCAGGAGCTTGAGCTCCATCGACGCGTCGGCCAGTTCCTTGACCGCGGCCTTGGCGCCCAGCGTATTCGCTTCGCGGTTCAGCTCCTGCATCATGAAGTCGAGGCGCTTGCCGACCTGGCCGCCCTTCTTGAGGATGTGGCGCGTTTCGGTCAGGTGCGCCGACAGGCGCGAGAGTTCTTCGGCCACGTCGATGCGGATGCCGTACAGGGTGACTTCCTGGCGAATGCGCTCCATGACTTCCTGGCGCGTCAGCGAGCTCGCGCCGCCGTGCCCGGCCAGGCCGAGCGCGTCCTGCATGCGCTCGATCGCCTTGTGCTGGAACTGGCTGACCACCTGCGGGATGAGCGGGGTGATGCGTTTGACGATGTCTTCCATCGAATCGATCCGCGCCAGCAGCATCGCTTCCAGCGCCGCGCCTTCGCGCTTGCGGCTTTCGACGAACGCGGCCACGGTGCGGGTAGTGAGCGCGGCCACGTCGGCCTGCAGCGACTCCTGGCCGACCTGGGCTTCTTCGATCACGCCGGGCCAGCGCAGCACTTCGGCCACCGTCATCGCCGGCGCCGCCGAGAAGCTGCGCAGCACTTCCGCCTGCAGGCGCTCCAGGTCCTTCATCACCACCGTGTTGAGCGCCTGTGCGCCGCCGGCGACCTTGCGGCCGAACGACAGGCGCACCTCGACCTTGCCGCGCGTGATGGCGGCCATGATCGCCGAGCGCAGGTCGGGCTCGAGCGCGCGCAGGTCGTCATTGATGCGGAACTGAAGGTCGAGGAATCGCGAGTTGACGCTCTTGATTTCGATGGTGAGGGTGCCGGCCGTGCTTTCGCTCGTGGCAACCGCGTATCCGGTCATGCTTGAAATGCTCAATGGAGTCCCCGTTTGTTTTTGATCTTTTCTTTACAAAGCAGTGATTTATCCACACAATCGCCGTGTTATGCAAGGAACCCAGAATGGCTGCACAAAATAACGCTCCCTTGCCCGAGGGGCTGGAAATTGCCGGATATCGCATTGTAAAGAAAATTGCGTCCGGCGGGTTCAGTATTGTATACCTCGCCTATGACGAGGAAGGCAACGCCGTCGCGATCAAGGAATACCTGCCCAGCGCGCTCGCTTTGCGCCAGCCGGGCGAACTCGCGCCCGTCATCGCCAAGGCGAACCTGCCGGTATTTCGCATCGGCCTGAAGTGCTTTTTCGAGGAAGGGCGCGCGCTGGCGCTGATCTCCCATCCGAACGTGGTGCGGGTGCTGAACTTCTTCCGCGCCAACGAGACGGTGTACATGGTGATGGCCTACGAATCCGGCCACTCGCTGCAGGAGCACGTGTCGCAACTGGCCCGCAAGGGCAGCCGCATGGGCGAGCAGTTCGTGCGCCAGGCCTTCGTCGGCGTCTGCGCCGGCCTGCGCGAGGTCCACGCCAACAAGCTGCTGCACCTGGACCTCAAGCCGGCCAACATCTACCTGCGCGCGGACGGTTCGCCGATCCTGCTGGACTTCGGCGCGGCGCGCCAGAGCTTCAACAACGAGGTGCCCAAGCTGCGGCCGATGTACACGCCGGGCTTCGCGCCGCCGGAACTGTATTCGAAGGCGGTTACGCTCGGCCCCTGGTCCGACATTTACAGCATCGGCGCGGCGATGTACGCCTGCATGTCCGGCGCGCCGCCGCAGCCGGCCGACCAGCGCGGCCAGGAAGACAAGATGGGCGAGCAGTTCGACAAGGTCGCGCAGCATTACTCGGAAGACCTGGTGCGGATGGTGCGCTGGTGCCTGGAGCTCGATCCGGAGAAGCGCCCGCAAAGCCTGTTCGCGCTGCAGAAGCAGCTGAACATGCCGCCGCCGGCGCCGCCGGCCGAAGGCGTCCTTCAAAAATTCACGCGCGCGCTGGGCCGTTTCGGTAGCCAGGGCGGGCGCAAGGCGGGGTGAGCATGCAGTTTTCGGTATACCAGGAGAGCCAGGTCGGCGGCCGCAAGGTCAACCAGGACCGCATGGGCTACAGCTACACGCGCGACGCGTTGCTGCTGGTGCTGGCCGACGGCATGGGCGGCCACCTGCGCGGCGAGATCGCCGCCTCGATCGCGCTGCAGACCCTGTCCGAGATGTTCCAGAAGCAGGCCGCGCCCTATGTGCGCAAGCCGGAGCGCTTCCTGGAAGAGGCGATGCTCGCCGCGCACCACGAGATCCACCGCTTCCGCGCGGTGCAGAACCTGCCCGACACCCCGCGCACCACGGTGGTGGCCTGCCTGGTCCAGCACAACACGGCGATCTGGGCCCACTGCGGCGATTCGCGCCTGTACTGGATCCGGCGCGGCCAGGTGCTGGCCCGCACGCGCGACCACTCGCACATCGAGCACCTGATAGCCAAGGGCCAGGTGGCGCCGTCCGAGCGCTCCACGCACCCGGACCGCAACAAGCTGTACAACTGCCTGGGCGCCTCGGCGCTGCCGAACGTCGAGGTCTCGCGCCAGGCCAGCCTGCTGCCGGGCGACGTGCTGATGCTGTGCTCCGACGGACTGTGGGCGATGCTGCCCGACGACGACATCGCCCACGCTCTGTCGACCAACACCATCGTGCGCGCGGTGCCCGACATGCTGGGCAAGGCGATCGAGATCGCCGGCCCGCGTGCCGACAACACCACCGCGCTGGCCATCATGTGGCAGGGCAGCCCGGTGGGCGACGCCACGCCGACCGAGATGGCCGACTCGATGATCTCGACGCAGATGATGCCGGAGGATTCGGTCAACACCATCATGGCAGCGCCGACCGAAGCCGACCCGAACTCGGACGCGTTCGACGAAGAAGAAATTGAAAAAGCGATCGCGGAAATACGCGGCGCCATCGAAAAATCATCACAGATATTGAAAGGCTAGACCCAATGACGTTTGCATCCCGCCCGAGCGGCCGCGCAGTCGACCAGCTGCGCAACGTGATCCTCACGCGCGACTACACCAAGCATGCGGAAGGATCGGTGCTGATCGAGTTCGGCGATACCAAAGTCATCTGCACCGCCAGCATCGAAGACAAGGTGCCCGGTTTCCTGAAAGGGAAGGGTCAGGGCTGGCTGACGGCGGAATACGGCATGCTGCCGCGCTCCACGCACACCCGCATGGACCGCGAAGCGGCGCGCGGCAAGCAGTCGGGCCGCACGCAGGAGATCCAGCGCCTGATCGGGCGTTCGCTGCGCGCCGCGTTCGACCTGAACGCGTTCGGCGAACGCACCCTGCACCTCGACTGCGACGTGATCCAGGCCGATGGCGGCACCCGCACCGCGGCGATCACCGGCGCAATGGTGGCGGCTTACGATGCTTTCTCGAAGCTGGCCGCGCGCGGCCTGATCGCGGAGATCCCGGTGCGCCATTTCGTCGCTGCGATTTCGGTCGGCGTATTCCACGGCATGCCGGTGCTGGACCTGGACTATCCGGAAGACTCGGACTGCGACACCGACATGAACGTCGTGATGACGGAGTCGGGCCACTTTATTGAAGTGCAGGGCACGGCGGAAGGCGCCGCGTTCGACCGCGTGGTCATGAATCGCCTGATCGACCTGGCGCAGGCCGGCATCTGCGAACTGATCGCGCTGCAAAAGAAATCGCTCGGCATCGCTTGATTTATAGGGGTGGAAGGTCAGGACGCGTGGTTGAGCACGAAGGTGATCACCGTGACGAAGGCGATCATGGCTCCGCCGACAAGCCCGATGACCCATTTCACAACATGCGTGATTCCGCGGTCGAGCTTCGCGTCGAAGTTGGACTGGATCGTATCGAACTTGTTCTCTACTGAATTGAACCGCGCATCGATTTTGGCGAACTGAACCTGCATCGCGATGTTCATATTCACGATCTCGTTGCGGAGGGCTTCAAAACTGGCGTTTGTTTCCATAGCGTGTTCCATCAGCCGCTGCTCGACGCGGGCACGCGTTGCGTCAAGTCTTGCATCAATTTCCTTGCTGGTATCGGATTCCATGGCAGTGCCTTTTTGTGGTGGCTCGTCTATTAGACCGGCAGCACCGCCATGCATTCCCAGCTTAGTCCAGTTTTTGCGAAAGGTCAGTACCGTACCCGCAAACAGTTGTCGCGGTAAAATGGCGGGATGACACAGCGCCTTATCCTCGCCTCCAACAACGCAGGCAAACTCAAAGAATTCAGCGAAATCCTCGGCCCGGTGGGCTTCGAACTGCACACGCAGGGCGAGTTCAATGTCCCGGAAGCGGAGGAGCCGTTCGCCACCTTTGTCGAAAATGCACTGGCCAAGGCGCGCCACGCGTCGCGCCTGACTGGCCTCCCTGCGCTCGCCGACGACTCGGGCGTGTGCGTGAATGCGCTGGGCGGCGCGCCGGGCGTGTATTCCGCGCGCTTTGCGGGCGAGCCGAAGTCGGACGCGCGCAATAATGAAAAAGTCATCGCCGACCTGGCGGCGCATGCCGACAAATCGGCCTACTACTACTGCGTGCTGGTGTACGTGCGCCATGCGGACGATCCGCAGCCGGTAATCGCGGACGGCGCCTGGCACGGCGAGATCATTGCCGGCGCGCGCGGCAGCAACGGCTTCGGCTACGATCCGCACTTCCTGGTACCGTCGCTCGGAAAAACCGCCGCGGAACTGACGCCGCAGGAAAAGAACGCGCTGTCGCACCGCGGCCAGGCGCTGCGCGCGCTGGTCGGAAAGCTGAAATGATCCCGATCAAGCCAGTCGGGTCGTCCGGCGCCAGCGAACCGCGGTCACCGGCGGCCGCCGCGCTGCAGTACCTGCAGCCGGGCAGCCTGAACCTCGCCGCGCTGCCGCCGCTGTCCCTGTACATCCACTTCCCGTGGTGCGTGCGCAAGTGCCCATACTGCGACTTCAATTCGCACGAAGCGCGCGGTCCGATCCCGGAAGAAGAGTACCTTGCCGCGGTCCGTCTCGACCTCGAGCAGTCGCTGCCGCTGATCTGGGGCCGCAAGATCTACACCATCTTCATCGGGGGCGGCACGCCTAGCCTGATGTCTGCCAGGGGCCTGGACCGCCTGATGTCGGACGTGCGCACGCTGCTGCCGCTGGACCTCGACTGCGAGGTCACGATGGAAGCGAACCCCGGTACCTTCGAGCAGGACAAGTTCCGTTCGTTCCGCGAGAGCGGCATCAACCGCCTGTCGATCGGCATCCAGAGCTTCAACCACAAGCACCTGGAAGCGCTGGGGCGCATCCACAATGGCGACGAGGCGCGGCGCGCGGTGGAGATCGCGCACGCCAACTTCGACAACTTCAACCTCGATCTGATGTACGCGCTGCCGACGCAGACGCTGGAAGAAGCCCGGCAGGACCTCGACACCGCGCTGGCGTTCGCGCCGCCGCACCTGTCGCTGTACCACCTGACGATGGAACCGAACACCGTGTTCGCCAAGTATCCGCCGCAGCTGCCGGACGACGACGCCAGCGCCGACATGCAGGACATGATCGCCGAACGCACCGCGCAGGCCGGGTTCCAGCATTACGAAGTGTCCGCGTATGCGCAGCCGGGGCGGCGCGCGCGCCACAATTTGAATTACTGGGAGTTCGGCGACTACCTCGGTATCGGCGCGGGCGCGCACTCCAAGCTGTCGTTCCCGCACCGCGTGCTGCGGCAGGCGCGCTACAAGCAGCCGGCCTCGTTCATGGAGGCGGCGCAGCGCGGCAACGCGGTGCAGGAGGAACGCGAGATCGGGCGCGACGAGATGGGCTTCGAGTTCATGCTCAACACGCTGCGGCTGGTGGACGGTTTCGATCCCAACCTGTTTGGCGAGCGCACCGGCATGAGCATTAATGCGATTGAACGGGCACTGAACGACGCGGAAGCAAAGGGGCTGCTGTATCGCGACCATAAGCTGATCCGGCCGACGGAGCTGGGGCAGCGCTTCCTCAATGACCTGCAGCAGATGTTCCTCTGATCTCGTAGCAGTACTACCGTCATCCCCGCGAACGCGGGGAGCCATACAGAGATCGCCTAAAAGGCTATGCCAGCGCGCATTCATCATGGGTCTCCGCGTTCGCGGGGATGACAGGGGTAAAAAAACCGTCGCGGCCTATTGAGGCGCGACGGTTTTTTCTTTGGAGCGGCCAAACACCGGGGGACAGTCCCTGCGGGGACAGTCCCCTTCGTCCCCTTCCTACGCTAGCCGCCGCCGCCGAGGACGCGGTACAGCGTGACCTGGTTCTGCAGGCGAGCCAGGTTCGCCTGCACCGCCGCCTGCTGCGCGGCGAACAGCGAACGCTGCGCGTCGAGGTAGTCGAGGTAGCTGGCGGCGCCGTTCCGGTAGCGCAGCTCGGCCAGGCGGAAGCGCTCGGTTTCCGCCGTGGCCACGGCGCGTTGCGCGCGCAGCTGCTCGGAATAGGTGGCCTGGCCGGCCAACGCGTCCGACACTTCGCGGAACGCGGTCTGGATCGACTTCTCATATTGCGCTACCGCGATCTCGCGTCCGGCCTTCGCCGAGCCCAGGATCGCGCTGTTGCGGCCGTAGTCGAACAGCGGCAGCAGCATCGAGGGTGCGAAGGTCCAGCCGAAGCTGCCGCTGCCGAACAGCCCCGACAGCTCGCTGCTGGCCGAACCTGCGCTCGCGGTCAGTGCGATGCGCGGGAAGAAGTTGGCGCGCGCCGCCCCGATGTTGGCGTTGGCCGCCATCAGTAGGCGCTCGGCCTGGCGGATGTCCGGCCGCGCCGCCAGCAGGTCCGAAGGCAGGCCGGCCGGCAGGTCCGCCAGCTCGGTCGCGGCGAGGGTCGCCGACGCCGGCAGCTTGGCCGGCAGCGGCTGGCCCACCAGCAGCGTGAGCAGGTTGAAGTCGACCGCGCGCTGGCGCTGCTGCTGCGCCAGGAACACGCGTGCCGATTCGACCAGCGTGCGCGCCTGCTCCAGGTCCACGCGCGACACGACACCGTTGTCGAACTTGAGCTGCACCAGCTTGAACGATTCCTCGCGCGCGGCCAGCGTGCGTTCGGTCAGCGCAAGCAGTTCGTCGTCGGCCAGCGTGGCCAGGTAGGCATTGGCGACCGAGGCGACCAGGCTGACCTGCACCGCGCGGCGCGCTTCCTCGGTGGCGAGGAACTGCGACAGCGCGGCGTCGGACAGGCTCTTCACCCGTCCGAACAGGTCCAGCTCGAACGCGCTGACCCCAAGGCCCACGCTGTACGAGCTGCTGATGTTTTCGTTGTCGTTGCTGACGCGGTTGCCCGTCGCCGCCAGTCCAAGCGTCGGCAGCCGGTCGGCGCGCGTGATGCGGTACTGCGCGCGCGCCTGCTCGATGTTCAGCACGGCCATGCGCAGGTCGCGGTTGTTGGCCAGCGCCAGGCGCACCAGTTCCTGCAGGCGCGCGTCGCCGAAGTAGCGCTGCCATTCGATCGTCGACGCGCCCTGGCCCGCCGGAGTGGCGACCGGGAAGCTGGCCGCTACCGGCGCCGCCGGACGCTCATACTTCGGCGCCATCGACATGCAGCCCGACAGCGTCAGCGCGAGCGCCAGCGGCGTGATTGCAAAGCGTTTAATCATGTTTTACCTCGACTGCGTGGGCATCGTCTTCATGCGCGTACTTCTTGCGCTGACGTTCGCTGCCCTTGAAAAAGGACCTGACCAGGACGAAGAACACCGGCACGAAGAAGACGCCCAGCGCGGTCGCGAACAGCATGCCGCCCATCACGCCGGTACCGATGGCGCGCTGGCTGGCGGAACCCGCGCCGCTCGCGATCACCAGCGGCAGCACGCCGAGGATGAAGGCCAGGGAGGTCATCAGGATCGGGCGGAAACGCAGGCGGGCGGCGGTGATCGCCGCTTCCACCGGCGACTTGCCCTGCGCCTGCAGGTCCTTCGCGAACTCGATGATCAGCACCGCGTTCTTCGCGCCCAGGCCGATGATGGTAATCAGGCCGACCTTGAAGTACACGTCGTTCGGGAAGCCCCGCATGGTTGCGGCCAGCAGTGCGCCCAGCACGCCGAGCGGCACCACCAGCATTACCGAGGCCGGGATCGACCAGCTTTCGTACAGCGCCGCCAGCGACAGGAATACCGCCAGCAGCGAGAACGCCATCAGGATCGACACGGTGGCGCCGGACAGCTTTTCCTCGCGCGACTGGCCGGTCCATTCGTAGGCGAAGCCCTGCGGCAGCTGCGCCGCCAGGCGTTCCATCTCTACCAGCGCATCGCCGGTGCTGAAGCCGGGCGCCGCGTCGCCGGCGATGCGGATCGACGGATAGCCGTTGTAGCGCACCGTCTGCATCGGGCCGGTAACCCAGCGCGTGGTGGCGAAGGCCGACAGCGGCACCTGCTGGCCGCGGTTGTTCATCGCATTCAGGCGCAGGATGTGTTCCGGCTGCATGCGGGAAGGCGCGTCGGCCTGGACCACCACGCGCTGCAGGCGGCCGGCGTTCGGGAAGTCGTTGACGTAGGCCGAACCGAGCGTGGTGGACAGCGCGGCGTTGATCGCTTCGAAGCCGACGCCATGGGCGTTGGCCTTGTCGCGGTCGATGTCGAGCTGCAGCTGCGGCGCGTCTTCAAGGCCTTCCGGACGCACGCCGGCCAGCACCTTGCTTTGCGAGGCCATGCCCAGCAGCTGGTTGCGCGCTGCCAGCAGGGCATCGCGGCCTGCGCCGCCACGGTCCTGCAGGCGGAACGAAAAGCCGGTGCTGCTGCCCAGCTCCGGGATCGGCGGCGGGCTCACCACGAAGATGAAGGCGTCGCGGATGCCCATCAGGTGCCCGGTCATGCGGCCGGCAAGTTCCTGGGCGCTCTGGCCCGGGCCCTTGCGTTCGCTCCACGGCTTGAGCGGGATGAAGCCAAGCGCGGCGTTCTGGCCCTGGCCGAAGAAGCTGAAGCCGACCACGCCGGCCATCGTCTGGACTTCGGGCTGCTTGAGGATGTAGCTCTCGGCTTCGATCAGCGCGCGCTGGGTGCGTTCCAGCGTCGCGCCCGGAGGCAACTGGAAGCTGGCGATCAGGTAGCCCTGGTCTTCGTTCGGCAGGAACGATCCGGGCATGCGCGCGAACAGCAGCACCACGGCGGCGATCATCACCGCGAACACGACCATCGCGCGGCCGATGCGGGTCAGCAGCTTGGTGACCCAGGCCTGGTAGCGGTTGGAGGTCAGCTCGAACTTGCGGTTGAACCAGCCGAAGAAGCCGCGCTTTTCGTGGTGCTGGCCTTTTTCGATCGGTTTGAGCAGGTGCGCGCACAGCGCGGGCGTGAGCGACAGCGCCATGAAGGCCGAGAACGCGATCGAGGACACCATCACCGCCGAGAACTGGCGGTAGATGTTGCCGACCGCGCCGCCGAAGAATGCCAGCGGCACGAACACCGAAATCAGCACGATGGTCACGCCGATGATGGCGCCCGAAATCTGGCCCATCGCCTTGCGCGTCGCTTCCAGCGGCGGCAGGCCTTCTTCATGCATGATGCGCTCGACGTTCTCGACCACCACGATCGCATCGTCGACCACGATACCGATCACCAGCACCATGCCGAACATGGTCAGCACGTTGATCGAGAACCCCAGCGCGAGCAGCGTGCCGAGGGCACCCAGCAGGGCGACCGGCACCACGATGGTCGGGATGATGGTGTAGCGGAAGTTCTGCAGGAACAGGAACATCACCAGGAACACCAGCACGATCGCTTCCGCGAGGGTGGTGACGACCTGGCGGATCGAGATGTCGACGAACTTGGAGCTGTCGAACGGGTCGCTCCACTTCACGCCCGGCGGGAAGAACTTGGACAGTTCGTTCATGCGGGTGCGGATGGCGTCGGCGGTCTCCAGCGCATTGCCCGAGGACGACAGCTGGATGCCCATGCCGGTGGTCGGCTTGCCGCCGATACGGGCGGAGGTGCCGTAGCTGGCGCCGCCCAGTTCGATGCGGGCCACGTCGCGCAGGCGCACGGTGGAGCCGTCCGGATTGGCGCGCAGGATGATGTCGCCGAACTGCTTGGTGGTCGAGAGCTGGCCCTTGACCACGACGGTCGCGGTGATGCTCTGTCCCTTTTCCAGCGGCAGGTCGCCGATCGAGCCGGACGATACCTGCGCGTTTTGGGCGCGGATCGCCGCGGTAACGTCGCTCGGCGTGAGGTTGAAGCCGACCAGCTTGGCCGGATCGATCCAGACGCGCATTGCGCGCTCGGTGCCGAACAGCTGCGCCTGGCCGACGCCCGGCACGCGCTGGATTTCAGGCAGCACGTTGCGCGACACGTAGTCGCCCAGCGCGATCGGATCGAACTTGGGATTGTCCGACGAGACGGTCACGAACATCAGGAAGTTGGCGCGCGCGCGGTCCACCCGCACGCCCTGCTGCGTCACCGCCTGCGGCAGGCGCGGCGCGGCGCGGCTCAGGCGGTTCTGTACGTCCACCTGCGCCAGTTCCTCGTCGGTGCCGGACTCGAAAGTCAGCGTCAGCGTGCCGGTGCCGTTGGCCTGGCTGACCGACTCGGTATAGGCCAGGCCGGGCGAGCCGTTCATCTCGCGTTCGATCACGCTGATGACGGCGTCTTCCAGCACCTGGGCCGAGGCGCCCGGATAGGCGGCGCTCACCACGATCGACGGCGGGGCGACGGACGGGTATTGCGAAATCGGCAGCTGGGTGGCGGCGACCGCGCCCAGCACCATGATGAACAGCGCGATCACCCACGCGAAGATCGGGCGGTCAATAAAAAAACGGGCCATGAATCGTTCCTTCTTTATTTAGCCGGCGCCGCTGGAGCGGCTGGCTTGGCCGCGGCCGGGTTCCATGGCACCGCTTTGACCGGGGTCCCGGACGGCATCATCATCAGTTTCTGGAAGCCGTCGACCATCACGCGTTCGCCCGCCTTCAGGCCCTCGAGGATGATCCAGTTGCCGTCGGCATCGCCGCCGACCTTGACTTCACGCGGCGCCGGCTTGCCGTCCGCGCCCACCACGGTGACGGTGTCGCCGGTACCGCTGCGCTGGACCGCCTGCTGCGGCACCAGGATCGCGGCCGGCAGCGTCTTCTGCGACAGGCGCGCGCGCACGTACTGGCCGGGCAGCAGGATGTTGTCCGGGTTCGGCACCTCGGCGCGCAGCAGCACCTGGCCGGAAGTCGGGTCCACCGACACGTCCGAGAACAGCAGCTTGCCCTTGACCGGCAGCACGGTGCCGTCGTCCAGCACCACGGTGACCGGGGTGTGGCTGGCGCGGGTGCCGGCGTCGCGGCGCAGCGCGCGCAGGTCGGCCGCGGACTGGTTGATGTTGACGTACACGGTATTGGTCTGCTGGATCACGGCGAGCTGGGTCGCTTCCGCCGCGCTCACCAGCGCGCCTTCGGTCACCAGTGCGCGGCCGATGCGGCCGGAGATCGGCGCTTCGACGTTGGCGTAGCCGGTGTTGATCTGGGCGATGCGCAGCGCTGCGCGGGCGGCGGCGACGTCGGCCTGCGCCTGCTTCTGGGCCGCGACCACGGTCACGTATTCCTGCTGGCTGACGGCCTTGGCTTCGGCCAGCGGCTTGTAGCGCTCGGCCTGCGAGCTGGCCTGGGTCAGGTTGGCCTCGGCCTTGCCGAGCGCCGCCTGCGCGCTTTGCAGCTGCGCCTGGTACGGCGCCGGGTCGATCAGGAACAGCTTCTGGCCGGCCTTGACCTCGGAGCCTTCGGTAAACAGGCGCTTGAGGATCACGCCGTTGACGCGGGCGCGCACCTGCGACACGCGCACCGGCTCGACGCGGCCGGGCAGTTCGGTCTGTAGCGCGACCGGCTCGACGCGGGTGGTGATGACGCCGACTTCCGGCGGCGGCGGCGCGCCACCGGCGCCGGGACCGGCGGCATCTTTCTTGCCGCAGGCGGCCAGCAGGGCGACGAGCGCAAGCGCGGCCGCTGCCGCGCGTGTCTTGGACAGGGTTGCAGGAGGGAGGGAGTGCATTTTGTCGGACATCCTTATTGTTCAGGCGGGGGTTCGTTTTCAGCATGCGCAGCTGGCCGCGCACAATATAAAGCTGGCATTTCTGGATTTTCGCAATATACTATCATGAATGTATGTAAGCTGTTTGGAGCAGCAATTCTAGATTTTTGAAAGCGGGATGATGGCAAGAAGGACGAAACAGGATGCGATGGCCACCCGCGAGGCCATCATGGACGCCGCGGCTGTGTTATTTGAACAGCAAGGCGTATCGGGCACGACGTTGCAGCATATCGCGACTGCCGCCGGCGTGACGCGCGGTGCGATTTACTGGCACTTCGAGGACAAGGGCGCGCTGTTTACCGCGATGATGGAGCGCGCCAAGATGCCGATGGAAACCGCGATGCGGGTGCTGGACGCCGAGGATACGGACGACCCGCTGCGCGACTTGCGCGACTGCATGCTCGAAGCGCTGCGCCTGACCGCCACCGACGAGCAGATGCGGCGCGTGTTCGACATCGCCACCCGCAAGCTGGAGATGGTGGGCGAAATGTCGGAGATGCGCGAACGCCTGCTGCAGAGCCACCGCCGCTGGATGGAGCGCGCCGAAAGCCGCATCCGCATCGGCATCCGCCGCAAACAGGTCAAGCCGGATGTGTCGCCCACCGTGACCGCGCTCGGCCTGTGGGCGTCGATGGATGGGCTGATCAGGATCTGGCTGGTCGACCAGGCCGCGTTCGACCTGCAGCAGGCGGGGCGGCAGATCTTCGACACCCAGCTCGACTGCCTGCGCGCCTGAGCCGGGCCGGCCACGGCATGGCACAAGCCGCGCGCGAGCCCTAGTACAAAGGAACTGTTTTGCGCCGATCGAATCGTGCGCTATTGACGCCCCTTTTATTTGCCGTCACTCTGGCTAATCCATCGATGGTTCCAGTCAACACGTCGTGCGACACGGTGGGATCGGGAGCCCGGGCCTGGTCATCTTCCTGGGTGAGATGAATCGCAGCATTGATCGCAATCTCAGGGGTCGAACCATGAATACGCTCAGTGACATCAGCCGTGACCGCCAGCTCTTATCGATCGTCATCCCTTGCTACAACGAGGTCGAGGTCATCGGTGAATGCATGCGGCGCCTGGCCGCGTTCTGCTCCGAGCTCACCGACATGGACGTCGAGCTGATCTTCGTCGACGATGGCAGCACGGACGGCACACGCGACATCCTGAAACGCTTGGCCGCCGAAGATCCGCATGTGCGCATGATCGGGTTTGCGCGCAATTTTGGCCATCAGATTGCAGTGACCGCCGGGATCGACGCCGCTTGCGGCGACGCAGTGGTGCTCATCGATGCCGACCTGCAGGATCCCCCCGAGGTCGTGCACCAGATGATCGCCAAATGGCGCGAGGGCTTCGACGTCGTCTATGGCACCCGCACCGACCGGGCCGGGGAGTCGGTCTTTAAGGTGGCCACCGCGCGCGCCTTCTACCGCATCCTGAACAGCCTGTCGGATGTGCCGATCCCGCTCGATACCGGCGACTTCCGGCTGATGAGCCGCGAAGTGGTCGACACGCTCAAGTCGATGCCGGAGCGCGACCGCTTCGTGCGCGGCATGGTGAGCTGGATCGGCTTCCGCCAGGCCCCGTTGCCTTACCAAAGGGCGGAACGCTTCGCCGGCCACACCAAGTACCCGCTGAAGAAGATGTTGCGCTTCGCAACCGATGGCATCCTGTCGTTTTCCACCAAGCCGCTGCAGGCCTCGGTGGCGCTCGGGATGACGTGCGCCATCCTCGCCATGCTCGGCATTACTTACGCGCTGTTCCTGCGCATCTTCACCGACATCTGGGTCGAGGGCTGGACCGCGTTGATGATCGCAGTGCTCTTCATCGGCGGCGTACAGCTGATCAGCGTCGGCATCCTCGGCGAATACGTCGGGCGGATCTACAACGAGATCAAGAAGCGCCCGCTGTACGTGGTCCAGGAATATTGCGGATTCGCGTGCACCTCCGGGCCGGCGATGTCGCGCAGTCCCGTGGTGGTGTTGAAGTGAAGGCGAAGAAGCTGTTCCAGCTGTCGCTTGGAATTGCATTCGCTGCAGTCTTCCTCTGGCTGGTATTCCGCCATATCAGCGTCGATGACATCGCGGCCGCGGTGCGCGAAGCGGATGCCGGATACGTGTTCGGCGCGGTCATCGTGTTCGGCGCCGGCTACGCGTGCCGGATCGAGCGCTGGCGCCGCATGCTGATCCAGGATAATCCTTCGCTGCGCTGGTCCGGCTGCGCCGGGCCGTTCATGGGATGCGTCGCCGCCAACAACGTGCTGCCGTTCCGCGCCGGCGACGCACTGCGCGCCTTCGGATTCAATGGCCGGCTCGGCACCAGCGCCGCGACCTCGCTGGCGACCGTGATGGTGGAGCGGCTGCTCGACCTGCTGATGGTGTCCGCCTTCCTCGGCATCGCGATGGCGTGGTTCGGCACCTCGTCGTCGGCGCTGGTTGGCGTCGGGGGAAGCGTCCTGATCGGCGGCGCCGCGGCGATCCTGCTGGTCTTGCTGTTTCCGTCGCTGTTCCGGCCGCTGGCAATCGTATGCGTGCGGATGGCCGCAAGGGTTTCCCCTGGCCTCGGCTCGAAGGCCGCCAGCCAGGTCGACAAGCTGTTTGCCGCGCTTGGACACTTGTCCAGGGGCGCGACCATGCTGGCCCTGGTCGGCTGGTCGGCGCTGGCGTGGCTGGCGGAAGGCGTCGTGTTCTGGCTATGCGCGCTCGCGCTGCCGTCGATCTCGGAGCCTCTCGCTGCGTGGCTGGCGCTGCCCATCGGTACGCTGGCGACCGTGATTCCCAGCACCCCCGGATTCGTCGGTACCTTCGACTATTTCGTTGCGCAGGCTATGGCTGCGCCGGGGAATACGGCGGCGGCCGCCACGGCCTTTGCGCTGCTGGTGCACACCGTGTTGTGGCTCCCGCCCACCATCCTGGGCGGACTTTACCTGCTGGCAAATCCGGCAAAACAGTTAAAGGTGATCTGACTATGCGTTCGACCGAACCGGCGGCAGTGACCATCATCGGGGGCGGCTTCACGGGACTGACCGCGGCCTACGAGCTCGTCAAGAAAGGCGTGGCAGTCACTGTGCTGGAGGCCGAACCGGAGATCGGCGGCCTGGCAGGGGCCTTCGACGTCGGTGGCGAAAAACTGGACCGTTTTTACCATCACTGGTTCACCAACGACCTGGAGGTAATGGGGCTGATCGAAGAGCTTGGGCTCACCGACCGCGTGTCGATCAACCCGACCAATACCGGCGTGTATTACGCCAACAATTTCTTCAAATTGTCGACGCCCTGGGACCTGCTGAATTTCACGCCGCTCGGCTTCGCGGACCGCATCCGGCTCGGGCTGCTGGCGCTGCGTGCACGGCGCGTGAAGGATTGGCGCGCGCTGGAGGACAAGACCGCGCATGAATGGCTGCGCGAACTCGGTGGCGACAATGTGTACCGGGTGGTGTGGCAGCCGCTCCTGAAGGGCAAGTTTGGCCCCTATGCCGAGCAGGTGTCTGCCGTCTGGTTCTGGAACAAGCTCAAGCTGCGGGGCGGCAGCAGGGGGAAGGGCGGCGAGGAGCGGCTCGCATATTTTCGCGGCGGCTTCGTGGCGCTGGCCGAAGCGCTGGCGCGCAAGGTGGTGCAGATGGGCGGCCGCATCGAACTCAACACGCGGGTGGAAAAGATTGAGCGCGCGGGCGAGAACTGGAAGGTGACGACATCGAATGGGACCGTCGAATCGCGCCAGGTGCTGGTCACCACCGCGCTGCCGCTGATCGCCGACATGGTGCGCGGCTGGGCCAGCGAAGACCGCTTACGCCAGCTCGAGCGCATCCAGTATATCGGCAACGTGTGCCTGGTCCTGGAGCTTGACCGCCCGCTGTCGAAGACCTATTGGCTGAACGTGAACGATCCAAGCTTCCCGTTCGTCGGCGTGATCGAACACACCAATTTCGAGCGGCCCGAAACCTATGGCGGCCGCCACATCGTCTATCTCTCCAAATACCTTCCCCACACGGACCGCCTGTATGCGATGAGCCCGGACGAGTTCCTCGATTATGCGTTGCCCTACCTGCAGACCATGTTTCCCGAGATGCAGCGCAGCTGGGTACGGGCGCATCACCTGTGGCGCGCACGGTATTCCCAGCCCGTCGTGGAGAAGCATTACGGCGCGATGATTCCCGCCGACGAGGGCGCGCGCGATGGCTTCTTCATCTGCACCATGGCGCAGATCTATCCGGAAGACCGTGGCACCAACTACGCAATCAGGGAGGGAAGGAATGTCGCTCGCAGAGTACTCGAGGCAGAACCTGGCCAGGGCGTTCGGCTGGATGCTGACCAGCACGCCGAACCGGAGCTTGAAGCGCGAGCAGTCGGCTGATCTCCTTGCGGCAGCGCTCCTGCTGCTGCTGTGCGTGGCATTCTACCTGCCCAAGCTGGCAGCGCCGATCAGCGCGCAGGACGAGGGGATCCTGCTTGCCTATCCGGACCTGATCCTCAGGGGATACCTCCCATACCGCGACTTCGCCGCCCTGTACACCCCGGGCAGCCTGTACCTTGTCTCGCTGGCGTTCGGCCTGTTTGGCGAAAGCTTGCTGGTGGAACGCGCGGTCGGCCTGCTGTACTGGTGGGCCCTGGCCTGCTCACTGTATTTCATCGGCCTTTCCGTGTCGCGGCTGACCGGGTACGCCGCGGCGCTCGCCACCGTCATCGGGCTGATCTTCTTTCCCGCCGGCGCGTACGCGATGACCGCTGCCCTGGCGCTTGCGCTGGGCGCCTTGCTGGCCGCTTACCGCAGTTATGCGAGCGGGGAACCTGCTGCGCAGCGGCGCCTGTCCCTGCTGGCGGGCGCCAGCGCGGGGGGCGCGTTGTGGTTCAGGCATGACGTCGGCGTGCTGGTCTCGGCAGCGCTGTTTTTCATGTTCCTGACCGGCCCGCGCTTTCGCCTGGCGAGGTTTTTTGGCGGCGTGTTCCTGGTCGGGGTGCCGCTGCTGGCCTATCTCGGCACCGTCGGCCTGGACGTCTCGTTCGAGAGCCTGGTCCTCGACGTGCTGCGCAACGGCCCTGGTCGCAAGCTTCCGCTGGTGATCAGTCCTGCGCTGCTTGCGCTGTTTGCGTTGGTGGCGGCAACGGTCGCCGCTGCAGTGTATGGCCACATACGGAAGTTCGCGCACAGCGAGCGGGTGCTGATGCGCGGCGCGGCCATCCTCGCTGCCGGCCTGCTTCCTTCGGTGCTGCAGCGCGCCGACGGCTGGCACATCATCTACGTCGCCGGCCCGGTGCTGGGGCTCGCTATCGTGTGCGCCGGACTGGTACTCAAGGCGGGCAGGCCCGGCACCGCTACCTTGCGCCTGTCGGTAACTGGATCGGTGTGCGTCATGCTGGCGCTGGTGGTGCTCAGCAGCTTCAGCGCCATGCGCGTCAAGCACACTGTGCCGATCGTCTCGGGTGATCGCCTCATCCATTTTTCCGCGCAGCCCACCGCCCGGGATTTACAGCGCACGGTGGACGAACTGAACCGCGTCGCACAGCCCGGCTGGCGCATTTTCATCGGCCCGAACGACTTGCGCTATACGAACTACAACGACAGCTTCCTTTACTTCCTGCTGCCGCAGCTGGCCCCGTCATCGCGCTTTATCGAACTCAATCCTGGCGTTGCCAACCGGACCGGTTCTGGCCTGGCCGAACAAATCGCCAGTGCGGATGTGGTCGTGCTGAACAGCAGCTACGACAACTGGCGCGAGCCGAATGCCTCCTCGGTCCCCGGCCCGGACGCGGCCAACCGGGTGGTGGCGGAGCGCTACTGCGAGCATCGCCGCTTAGGGCATTGGCGCATCCTGCTGCGCTGCCAGTCCACCGAAGGCAACGACGGCTGAGCCGCCGCGTGCGTCCGCTGGCGGCGCACCCGGTCTTCTTGCGCGCTGCGCAAGATCACACAAATCAATTTTCCGTTCCCAGGCCAATCGTCGCGTGTCGCTTCGGAGCATCGACTTTCAGTGGCCTGTTTCAAGCGATCTCACACGTTTGCATGATGCTCATTTGTAGGAACAGTCCTAAGGTTCTTTCATGTTCCCTTACCGCGATGCGGGGCGGGGCCTAAAGAACAACGCCGGCGCGGCCAGGCGGTGCTGCGCGGCGTCGTACAAAACGGTCTGTTCACAACAAGGAGGCATGATCATGGCAATTACACTGGGCTCCAGCGTTACGCTTGATGAATCGGATGGTTTGCAAAACGCCGTCGCTACACCGTCGCCCGCTGGCGATGCGAACGACAACGACACGGCTAATGCCCTGCCGGCTGCGTTTTCGGCCAAGCTGACCGGCGCCGGTACATATCTCGACGCCGCGCTGAGCGGCTATAACGGCTCCAACACCGGTACCAACGCATTTTCGTTCAACATTTCCGGTGCTACCGGCATGGGCTTTACCGATTCGTCGGGCGCCCCGCTGAACGACGATGTCTCCAATCTGTTCACCACTGACGGGCGGGAAATCAAGCTGTACACAGACAGCTCGGATAACAACGTCTTGTATGGCATGGTCGACGGTGCTCCTGGCACCGGCACCGTCGCCTTTGCCGCCTACCTGCAGGAGACCGGCACACCGCTATCGGGCGCCAAGCTGTGGACGGTCCAGTACCTTGCCATCGAGGACCCCACGGCCGACCCTGACGAGCCGCTGGACCTGACCAACAAGGTGTACGTTTCGATCGACCAGGCCGTGCATTTTTCGTTCGCCAATGCGCCATCCGGCCAGAACCTGTTCCTGATGCTCGGCAATGCCACCACCGGTTTCGTGATCACCGGCATGAATGCGGCCAACCAGTCGGAAGGTGAATCCATCACCACCGGCGACACGGTCAACACAAGCAAGGGCGGTGGCGCCACCACCGTCGGAAATACCAACCAGATGGTCGATCCGGTCGAGGGCGTCTACATTACCTATGTGAGCAATCCGAACTCCAATTACACGATTCCGAACCTGAGCCAGGGCGAGGCCGATATTGAAGCGAACATCGCGTTCGGCAGCACCAAGTTGACCAATGGCGGCGGCATCGACATTGTGCAGCTGCAGAAAGCGAAAATGGCCACGGTCCAGCTGACGGCGATAAACACCGACGCAACTTCGGCCGACTTCATCGATGACGACGTGACCAATACTCCGGTTGTCATCGACAGCGTGGTGGTCAAGCAGAATGGCGTGATCATCGAATCGCTCGGCACAGGATCCGACGTCGACAGCGCCAACATCGACATCGACCTGTCGCTGGCTGGCGTGGCGACCATCACCGGCGTGAAGGCGGGCATGACGATCGAATATCACTCGCCGACCCCGCACAACCGCCTGCTGGTCGAGAACATCCCGGCCGGTAACGCCAATGCATCGTTCGACATCGGCGGTGTGTCGATGCTGGACACAGCGCAGACGACCGATGAAATCGGCTCGCTGATGCGGTTCGAGGATGCCGGCCCGAGCATCTCGCAAAATGCGCCGGTCGATACTGCGGACGTCAACACCCAGGACGCCGATACCAAAGGCACGAACACCGACAGCGATACGCAGAGTTTCGCTTCCGCGTTTTCGGTCACCAGCAATTACGACGCCGATGGCGCCGGCACCACCACCTGGGCCTACGCCTTCTCGCTACCCACCCCGGGTGCGGATTCGGGCCTGAAGAGCAGTGGCGCCGCGATTTACCTGTACCTCGACTCCGCCACGGGCAAAGTGCTGGCGTCGACCTCGTCGACCCAGATTGGCGTCACCACCGCCAACACCATCTTCGACCTGGCAGTCAGCGCCACGGGCGTCGTGACGATGCAGCAGTTTGCCCAGATCGACCATGCGCTGCCTGGCGTCGGTACCAATTTCTCCGCACAGCAGCGGGTACTCGCCAACGGCCTGATCAACCTCGATGCAACCGCGACGATCACCGATGCTGACGGCGACAGCGCCAGCGCGACGCGCTCGCTCGACCTTGGCGGCAACCTCGAGTTCGACGACGATGGTCCGGGCACCTTTACGCCGGATTCGGTCACGCTGGTCAATACCGGGACGGGCACCGCAACGGATGACCTGAATTCGGATGGCACCGAAGGGGCGGATATTCCCGGCACGGTGAAATTCGTCGATGACGACCCAACCGATGCCTTGTTGCGCGATACCAACGGCAACGTGCTGCAGTCTGGCGGCGAGAACATCACGCTCAGCGGTTTCGGCACCGGCACGCTCACTGCAACCCGCGTGACGACCGGCGATACGGTATTCGTGGCGACGCTGGACAACAGCTCTGCTGACGACTACACGATCACCTTCAGCCGCGCCATCGACGACGGCAGCGGCTTCGTCGACTTCCTTGGCGCCGCCCCGGTCAAGTCGGGCAATCCAACCTACAACATCCTGCCGGATGTGGGCGACACTTCGATCGACATCCTGTTCTCGGGCGGCGACACCGCCGGCGGACTGCCATCCGTGCACAGCGTCAATGTCAGCACCACCGGCGCCGGCACCGATAACCAGAGCATGAATGCAACCGGCGGCAAGGGCGACCTGCTGCGCATGGACTTCGCGACCGGGGCCTCGCTGGCGGGATCGCCATCGGGAAGCGACTTCAATCTCGGAACCCACACCACGATCAATGGCTTCTCGTTCCTGCTGAGCCAGAACACGCCAAGCGGCACGACCGGAACGATGTACATCCGCGCCTATGATGCCGACGCCGACAAGACGCTGGTGGGCGACGGCGGCGACCTCGTCGACCCGATCACCAAGGTGACCGTCAATGGCGTCGTGGTGTTCGAAAACGGAACGTCGACCAACGCCACCATCAACGGGAAAACGGTGACGGCGATTGCGTATAACGACGGTGTCGTCTTGACCGGGCTGAGTGAAGGCCAGACCGGCGACGGCACGGGTGGCGACGATCCGGTCATCAAGGTCTCCACCGCGGACGGCTTCAACCGGGTCGAAGTGTCGAACTATTCCGGACAAACGCTGACTGCTGGTGGGACTGCGCTTGCCGGCGGTGACTTCGATATCGCGCCGGCCGGATTTGAAATTCCCCAGGCTGGCGATCCATTCTCCTTCAACCTGCCAGTTCGGAACTACGACTTCGACGAGGACTTCAGCCCGATCGCGCTGATTGGGGTAAACATCACGCCAGAGCCATTGCCGTGAACGGCCAGGGCTGACGTAAATGCCGCCCTCCCGGGCGGCTTTTTTTCGCTTCAGTGGAGGTTGCCGATCTGGCGGATCAGTTCAGCCTTGCGGTGGATCCCGAGCTTGTCGAACACGTGCGCCAGGTGTGTGCGCACCGTGTTGTCCGAGACCGACAGGCCGATCGCGATTTCCTTGTACGACTCCCCGCTCGCGTAGCGGAAAGCGACCACGCGTTCGGCGCGCGTGAGCAGTTCGCAGGAAGTGCGGGGTTCGGCGGTACATGCGGTGAATCCGTCCTGGTACCAAAGGTACAGGCGTAAGGTTCGCCCGGCGAAATCGCCGCGATCCTTCAGGGTCGCATACGCGTGCGCCGGCAGCAGCGCGCTTACGCCGGTGCGCCATTCGGCCTGGCACAGGGATGCGAACTGGCCGTCCGCAGCCGCGACCGATCCGTCGGGATGCAGCAGGGCGACGCCGGGACCGTGTGCCTGCGCCAGCTCAGCGAGCACCCGGCGGCGCACGGTGCCCAGGCAGCGCACGAGGTGCGGCCACACGGCTTTCAGGTAAGCGCAGTCAGCCTCCCGGAATGGTATGTCGCGGCCCCGCGTGAGCACGACCCAGCCCGGCTTTCGCTCCCCGTTCGCAGGCGTGCCGGAGGCCAGGCAGTGCCGGATGCCGTGCGCCTGCGCCAACTCACGCAGCTCGCGTGCCGCCGGGCTCGAGTACGCCCGGTCGCAATCGACGCTCAGCGTCCGCATGCCGTTCTGGTGGAAGCTTCGAGCCGCGGGGTCGCTGGCGGCGAGACGCGTGAACTCCGCGACCACGCCCGCTTCGAGCCGGAAGGTGCTCGAAGCCGAGGGGAACAATCCGTACTGATGGGGCCCGGCACCGTTGCCGATTGCCGCACCATCGAATGGGATGAGCTGTTGCAACGCGAGGAAAAGCTCAGCGGTGCAATCTCCAACACGTACTTCATCCGCAATTTCGTACAACTCGCCTAATGCGTTTGAGAGCCGGTTCAGCATGATTATTATTCTCGCGTTGATTCATCGGCCGCTGTTCGCAGTCCTTCGTATTTACGGTAGCAGGTTCATCCGGAAGTGCCAGTCGTTTTTCTCGGCTGTATCAAATGTCTGCGGATGAGTCGCTTATCCGACACGCGTGGGAGGTGAGCCCCTTTGAAAATGAGTGGATGTGCGCAATCGCCTGATGGGATTGGCCAATGCAATCGCTGGAGCCGCGCAATAACTTGCGTTATCTGCTCGGGGAGGGGTGTCGGGATGGGCGCCGAATCGGTGAGGAAATCAGTTGCGGGCGTTGATCCTGAAGCGGGTCCGGCCTAGCCGCCGCCAACGCTTTGATATTTGCACGTCTGGCTGGGAAGCAGCTTCGGCGGGCTGGGGCAGCCGCAGATGCACAGGTCGTCGCTCAGCGCGACGGCCTTGCCGTTCCACGTTTCTGGAATGCGCGGCGCGATGCACATGATTTTTCCTGCGCTCTTGCAGGCCGGGCAGTAGATCGGGTCGCCTTCGAGTGCTCCGCGGATCCCGTCGATGGAAATCGCGCTGCTGGCGGCGATGACCGTGCCGCCCGCGGTGGTCTTCGCACCCTCGGTGATGTGGTAGCGCTTCATGTTTCCTCGCGGGAGATGGAGCGATCAGCTTAGGCGATGGAGCGGGGGCGGAGTTGAGCGTGGTCAAGGCCAGGCGTGGGGATGAAAAAAGGCCGGCATGGCCGGCCTTAGTCCGTTTAAAGACGGGGGACAGTCCCAAAGGGACAGTCCCCTAAGCATTAGCGCATGGCTTTGATCATGTCGGTCAGCTTGGTCGAGTCGGCGCAGAAGGCGCGGATGCCTTCGGCCAGCTTCTCGGTTGCCATCGCATCTTCGTTGAGCATGAAGCGGAAGGTCTTTTCGTCGATTGCCAGCTTCGGCATGTCGGTCTTTGCGGTTTCCGGCGACAGCTTGCGCGTCAGTTCGCCTTCGGTGTCGGCCAGCTTCTGCAACAGGTCCGGGCTGATGGTCAGCAGGTCGCAGCCGGCTAGTTCCAGGATCTGCGAGGTGTTGCGGAAGCTCGCGCCCATCACTTCGGTGCTGTAGCCGTACGCGCGGAAGTAGTCGTAGATGCGCTTGACCGACTGCACGCCCGGATCTTCGGCGCCCTGGTAGTCGGTGCCGGTCTGCTTCTTGTACCAGTCGTAGATGCGGCCGACGAACGGGGAGATCAGCTGTACCTTCGCTTCCGCGCACGCGATTGCCTGCGGCAGCGCGAACAGCAGCGTCAGGTTGCAGTGGATGCCTTCCTTTTCGAGGATTTCGGCGGCGCGGATGCCTTCCCAGGTCGAAGCGATCTTGATCAGCACGCGCTCGCGGCTGATGCCGGCCTGCTCGTACAGGGCGATCAGCTCGCGGCCCTTCTTGACGTTCGCTACGGTGTCGAACGACAGGTGCGCGTCGATCTCGGTGGAGACGCGGCCCGGGATCAGCTTGAGGATTTCGACGCCAAACGCGATCAGCAGGCGGTCGACCACTTCACCGACCGATGCGGTCGGGAAGTCTCGTACCACCTGTTCCAGCAGCGGGCGGTATTCCGGCTTCTGCACGGCCTTCAGGATCAGCGAAGGATTGGTGGTGGCGTCGCGCGGTGCGTAGGCCTTGATCGACTGGAAGTCGCCGGTGTCGGCGACGACGGTGGTGTACTGCTTGAGTTGTTCGAGCTGGTTCATGGTGTCTTGGGCTAGGGTGAAGATATCAGTTGAAGTCGGTGCCGGCGACGAAGGCGGCGACCAGCGACTCGAGGCCTTGCTGGTCCTGTTCGTCGAAACGGTTCAGGGTCGGGCTGTCGATGTCGAACACGCCAACCACCTTGCCGTCCTTGATCAGCGGGATCACGATTTCGGCGTTGGACGCGGAGTCGCACGCGATGTGGCCAGGGAATGCATGCACGTCCGGCACCAGCACGGTGCGGCGTTCGGCGGCGGCCGTGCCGCACACGCCGCGGCCGAACGGGATGCGCGCGCAGGCGACCTTGCCCTGGAACGGGCCGACCAGCAATTCTTCGCGCGTGCCGTCTTTCGAGGGACGCGTCAGGTAGAAGCCGGCCCAGTTCAGGTCGGCGACGGTGTCGTAGATGAAGGCGGAGAACTGGGAGGCGTTGGCGGTGAGGTCACGCTCGCCTTCGAGGATGCTGGCGACCTGCTTGGACAGCATCGCGTAATCGGGTTTCAGGCTGGCGGAAGGGGTGATGTGCATGTTGTCGGAACGTCAGTATCGTGTTCGGAAGACCGACATTTTAACCCGAGGGGAGGCATTCCACGTCATCCCCGCGAACGCGGGGACCCATGCTGAAGGGAGCGAAGGCGCGAACGCCGTCGTACCGGTTGCTTAGTATGGGTCCCCCCGCGTACGCGGGGATGACCTTGTGATTCAGCCTATGAAGGAATCGAACTGCATGTCGAACTCCTGCAGCGCCTTTTGTGCGTTTTGCATCTTGCGGCGGAATTCGGGGCCGCGCTGGAGCGCGAGGCCCACCGCCAGCACGTCGATCACCACCAGGTAGGCCAGCCGCGCGGAGATCGGCGTGTACGGGTCGGTGTTGAAGATCAGGTCGATCGGGATCAGGACCGTGGCGACGTCGGCCAGCGGCGTGCCGGACGGGGCCAGCACGATCACGTCGGCCCCGCTGCGGCGCGCCAGCTTGGCCGAGCGCACCAGCGCCGAGTTGTTGCCGCGCTGAGAGATGCAGACGACCGCGTCGCCCGCGCGCAGCAGCGAAGCGGCGATCGAGTGGATCGCCGGATCGGCGTAAGCGACGGTCGGCACGCCGGAGCGGAAGAATTTGTGCTGGGCGTCGGCGGCGACGATGCCCGAGGTGCCCTGGCCGTAGAACTCGATCTTGTTGGCGCGCGAGAGGATATCGAGCGCTTTCTGGATCGCGTCCGGGTCAAGGTTGTTGCGCAGGTCGAGCAGGGTGTTGATCGAGCGGCTGCAGATCTTGCTGACCAGGTCCGCGGCCAGGTCGTCCTGCGCCGGCTGTTCGTTGGCCGCTCCCGGCAGCGCGAGCGCCAGTCCCTGCGCCAGCTTGAGCTTGAACTCGTGCCAGCCGTCGTAGCCGAGCGTGCGGCAGAAGCGCACCACGGTCGGTTCGGACACCTGCGCCGCTTTCGCCAGCGCGGTGATGTTCTGGCTGACGGTGGCGGCGGGAGCCTCCAGCACCGCGAGCGCAACTTTCTTCTCCGATTTGGAGAGCGAGTCGAGCTGGGTGCGGATCGAGTCGAGCAGCATCGCGGATCAGTCTTCGGGCAGCGCTTCTTCGCGCCATTGCAGGCCGTCGCGCCCGATCAGCGCGGACGATGCGGCCGGACCCCAGGTGCCCGATGCGTAAGGGATTGGCTGGTTGTCGTCCTGCTCCCAGTGCTGCAGGATCGGTTCGACCCATTCCCACGCGGCTTCCAGTTCGTCGCCGCGCATGAAAAGGGTTAGCTGGCCGCGCAGCACGTCGAGCAACAGGCGCTCGTAGGCTTCCATGCGCGGCGTCTTGAACTGCTCGTTGAAGTCCAGTTCCAGTTCGGCCGGCTTGAGGCGCATGCCGTCGCCCGGGGTCTTGGCCATCAGGTTCATGCGCAGGCCTTCGTCCGGCTGCAGGCGGATCACCAGGCTGTTCGGCTGGAAGCTCGACGTCGGCTGGTTGAAGATCGAATGCGGGATCGGCTTGAAACGCACCACGATCTCCGCCAGGCGATCGGACATGCGTTTGCCGGTGCGCAGGTAGAACGGCACGCCGGCCCAGCGCCAGGTGTCGATCTCCGCCTTCATTGCGACGAAGGTCTCGGTGCGCGACTGCTGCGGCGCGTCCGGCTCGTCGCGGTAGCTCGGGACGGCCTGGCCGTCGACGTGGCCGGCGCGGTACTGGCCGCGCACGATGTTCTGCGCCAGCGTGGTCGGCGTGAAGCGCTTGAGCGAGCGCAGAACCTGCAGCTTGGCGTCGCGCACGGCGTCCGGCGCGATCGATGCGGGTGGCTCCATCGCGACGATGCACAGCAGCTGCAGCAGGTGGTTCTGCAGCATGTCGCGCAGCGCGCCGGACGTGTCGTAGTAGCCCATGCGGTTGCCGACGCCGATTTTTTCGGCGATGGTGATCTGCACGTCCGAGATCCATTCGCGGCGCCACAGCGGCTCGAACAGGATGTTCCCGAAGCGCAGTGCCAGCAGGTTCTGCACCGTTTCCTTGCCGAGGTAGTGGTCGATCCGGTAGATCTGGTGCTCGGCGAAGACCTTGCCCACTTCCTTGTTGATCTGGCGCGCCGATTCGAGGTCGCGGCCAAGCGGCTTTTCCAGCACCACGCGCGAGTTGGGCGTGGCCAGGCCGACCTGGGCCAGGTTTTCGCAGATCTGCGCGAACATCTGCGGCGGGGTCGCCAGGTAGTACACCAGGGTGATCGAACCATCCTTGCGCAGGGTTTCGACCAGCTTGGCGTAAGTGGAGGCGTCGGTCGCGTTCAGCGACACGTACAGCACGCGGGCGAGGAATTTGTCCCAGGCTTTCTGGTCGAACTTCTTGATGTGCGGCTTGGCGTTGTTTTCGACGTTGGTGATGAATTCTTCCTGCGACCAGTCGTTGCGGCCGACGCAGATGATACGCGCGGTAGGCGGCAGGTCGTTGCACATGTCGCGCGAGTACATCGCGGGGAGCAGCTTGCGCATCGAAAGATCGCCGCTGCCGCCAAACAGAACGAGGTCGAAGTCTTGGAGGGCCATAGTGTTTTTCGCTGAGAGAGGGGTGGTGCGGTTGATGTAAATTTACTACACCAATGCAGACTAAGCAAGTAAATTTACTACGGAAATGGCGCTACAGGCTGTTACAACTTTGCCATTTCTGTTAAGCAACTGCGCCGTATATTGTGTTTAAATAAATAATTTTTGCCGGCCATGGACCGGGCCCAGATCAACCCTCTATTTAACGGAAAAAAGATGAAATATGCCGCACTGTTAGCGTTGTTGGTCTCAAGCACGGTTTCCGCTTCCACCCTGTCCGACCTGAAGGCGGCGCTGGGCGCCATGCAGGGCCAGGGGACATTGCGCGGCACCTACGAAGCGCGGCAGAGCAAGACTGAAGAGGAGAGCGGCAAGCCGGAGACCACCACCGTGTCGGCGAAGGTCGAGGATACGTCCGGCGAGCTGCGCATCGGATGGGACCGCGGCCTGTTGCAGCGCGCGATGGAGCAGTCGCAGCGCACGCCCAAGCCCGACACCGAGCTGTCGATGGCGATCAACCAGAACTCGGCCAACCGCATTGCGGGGGCGGTCAACTATGCGCCGCGGCTGCTCAACATCATCGCGACCGGTCAGGTGAAGTCCGAGCGCAGCGAAGCCTGGCAGGGCAAGCCGGCGCGCGTGCTGGAGGTAGCCTACACACCGCCGATCGACGGCAACAGCAGCCTGAAGGTCAAGGAGAACTCGCATACGGCCAAGCTGTGGCTGGGCGCGGACGGCGTGCCGCTGGCGGCCAGCTTCTCGCATTCGGTGCGCGCGAGCTTCATGGTGTTCATCTCGTACGAAGAAAAGAGCACCGAGAACTACGTGTTCGCGCAGGTGGCGAACCGGCTGGTGGCGCTCAAGCGCGAAGAGCAGGGGATGCGCAAGGGCGCGGGGCAGGACGCCACTTTCAGGAACGTGTACACCTTCACCCCGCAATAGGTTGGGGACTGTCCCCGAAGGGGACCGTCCCCTGGTGTTTGGGCGTTGAGGACAAATCAGAACACCGGGGGACGGTCCCCTGCGGGGACAGTCCCCTTCCAACGTTACGGCTGGTAGAAGTGCTCTTTGCGGCCCGGCACGTCGACGCTCGTGCACAGCACTTTCCCCGACAGCGGGTACATTGCCAGTTCTTCCGGCGACCGGCCCTTGCTGGCGCTGGTGATATACAGCGTCTGCAGGTCGGAGCCGCCGAAGGCCACCATGGTCGGGCAGCGCATCGGCACCAGCAGCTCGCGCAGCAGTTCGCCCTCCGGCGAGAAACGCAGGATGCGCCCGCCTTCATACATCGCGATCCAGTACGCGCCTTCGCTGTCGACCGCCGCGCCATCCGGGCGGCCGCCGTAACCCGGCGCGCTTTTATCGTCCGGGAAAGCCTGGAACGGGTGGCGCTCGCCGACGGTCCCGTGCGCCAGGTCGAAGGCGTAGCGGTCGATGCGGTGCGATGCGGTGTCGGCGTGGTACATGCTCGTGCCGTCCGGGCTGAACGCAAGCCCGTTCGAGTTGGTCATGCCGCCGGCCCAGGCGCGGCGCAGCTTCCCGCATTCGAGCACGTACATTTCGGCCGCCGGGGCGGTGCGCGGTTCGAACAGCGTGCCGACCCAGAACCGGCCCATCGCGTCGACGCGGCCGTCGTTGAAGCGTGTGGTGGCGGTGTCGAACGGCGAAGCGATCAGGCCGGTTATGCGCCCGGTGGTGGTGTTCAGGTGGACGAAGCCGGTGCGGGTGGCGACCAGCAGACCGTCCTCGGCCAGCGCCAGGGCGGACGGCTCGGACGCCATCTTCCATTTGCTGTACTTGCCGCTGGCGGGGTGCACGCGGTGCACCGCGTAGCCGTCGATGTCGACCCAGTACAGCGCGTACTCGACCGGATGCCACAGCGGACATTCGCCCACCAGCATCGGCTCGTCGTGGACCACGTCGAATTTATCGTGTTTCATCGCGTGCTCCTCAGACTGCCGCTTTCGCGCGCGCGATCAGGCCGTTGGTCGAGCTGTCGTGCAGCGCCGGTTGCGCTTCGCCCGTCAGTTCGGATTCGATTTTCTTCGCCAGCACCTTGCCCAGTTCGACACCCCACTGGTCGAAGCTGTTCACGTTCCACAGCACGCCCTGCACGAAGGTCTTGTGCTCGTACAGCGCCACCAGCGCGCCGAGCGCGTGCGGGGTCAGGTACTCGACCAGCAGCGTGTTGCTCGGGATATTGCCGGGGAAGGTCTTGTGCTGCGCCAGGCGCTCCACCTCGGCGGCGGACAGGCCCTGCTGCGCCAGGTCGGCGCGCACCTCGTCCAGCGTTTTGCCGCGCATGAAGGCCTCGGACTGCGCAAAGCAGTTGGCCAGCAGCGCCGCGTGGTGGTTCTCGTAGTCGTGCGCCGGACGCAGCGCGGCGATGAAGTCGATCGGCGTCAGGTCGGTCCCCTGGTGCAGCAGCTGGAAGTAGGCGTGCTGGCCGTTGGTGCCGCATTCGCCCCAGATCGCCGGGCAGGTCGGCGTGTCCACCGGCTGGCCTTCGCGCGTGACGCGCTTGCCGTTACTTTCCATGTCGAGCTGCTGCAGGTAGGCCGGGAAGCGGTTCAGGTCCTGGTGGTAGGGCGCGATCGAGACCGAGCCGCAGCCCAGGAACTGGCGGTTCCAGAAGCCGATCATGGCGAGCAGCACCGGCATGTTGTCTTCCAGCGGCGCCGTGCGGAAGTGCTGGTCCATCGCGTGCGCGCCGGCCAGGAAGTCCGAGAAGTAGCCAAAGCCGACCGACAGCGCGACCGGCAGGCCGATCGCGGACCACACCGAATAGCGGCCGCCGACCCAGTCCCAGAACGGGAACATGTTGGCCGGGTCGATGCCGAACTGTTTGATCGCCTCGGTGTTGGTGGAGGCGGCGACAAAGTGCTTCGCCAGCGCTTCTTCCGGCGCGCTGCGCAGGAACCAGGCGCGCGCGGTCTGCGCGTTCATCATGGTCTCGGCGGTGGTGAAGGTCTTGGAGGCGACGATGAACAGCGTGGTTTCCGGATCAAGGTCCTGCAGGTTGGCGTCGATGTCGTGGCCGTCGACGTTGGAGACGAAGTGCATCTTCAGGCGCGGGTGGGCGTACTGGCGCAGCGCAAGGCACACCATCTTCGGTCCGAGGTCGGAGCCGCCGATGCCGATGTTGACCACGTCGGTGACCGGCTTGCCGGTGTAGCCCAGCCACGCGCCGCTGCGCACTGCGTCGGTGAACACGCGCACGCGCTCCAGCACCGCATGCACGTCGGCGATCACGTCCTGGCCGTCCACCACGAGATGCGCCTCGCGCGGGGCGCGCAGCGCGGTGTGCAGCACGGCGCGGTTTTCGGTGTTGTTGATCTTCTGGCCGGCGAACATCGCGTCGCGCATCGGCTCGACGCCGCGCTCACGCGCAAGGCTCATCAGCAGTTCAAGCGTGCGCCCGTCGGTACGGTTTTTTGAATAGTCTAGGAACAGGCCCGCCGCCTCGAGCGACATGCGCTCGAACCGCTGTGGATCTTCCGCGAACAGCTCGCGCATGGACCAGCGCTTCGCATCTGGCGCGTGTTGGGCGAGCGCCTGGAAGGCGCTGGTGGAGGTGAGGGCGGCTTGTGGCATGGTTAACTCGTGATTTGTCGATTCGCCAATCATACAGGAAGCCCGCGTAAATTCACTACAAGGCTGTAGCACGGCGGCGACGTCCAGCGCGGCGAATGAAAGAGCCGCGTTGGTGGCGCTCGTCCGTTTCGGCTTGTCAACGAGGAGTTTTGTCGCCCAGTGGCTTTTTGTAGTAAAATTTCATGACTTAATTTCCGGAAGGAGCCGAAATGGCCGTGCATTCAGTAGTCGGGCGCGTGACGGAGCGCATCATCGGACGTAGCCGTGCCTCGCGCGCCGCATATCTTGCGCACATGGACGCGGCGCGCATCGCCGGAGTCCAGCGCGGCGCGCTGTCCTGCACCAACCTCGCGCACGGCTTCGCCGCTTTCCCCGCCAACGACAAGCTGATGCTGCGCGAGCAGCGCCGTCCGTCGGTGGCGATCGTGTCGGCCTATAACGACATGCTGTCGGCGCACCAGCCTTTCGAAACCTTCCCGCCCTTGATCCGCAACGCGGTGCGCGAGGCCGGCGGCGTGGCACAGTTCGCCGGCGGCGTGCCGGCCATGTGCGACGGCGTGACGCAGGGCCAGCCGGGCATGGAGCTGTCGCTGTTCTCGCGCGACACCATCGCCATGAGCACCGCAGTGGCGCTGTCGCACAATATGTTCGACGCCGGCGTCTATCTCGGCGTGTGCGACAAGATCGTGCCGGGCCTGCTGATCGGGGCGCTGCACTTCGGCCACCTGCCGGCGGTGTTCGTCCCGGCCGGCCCGATGACCACCGGTATCCCTAATAAAGAGAAGGCGCGCATCCGCCAGCTGTACGCGCAGGGCAAGGCCACGCGCGAAGAGCTGCTCGAGTGCGAGTCGCAGTCCTACCATGCGGCCGGTACCTGCACCTTCTACGGCACCGCCAACAGCAACCAGATGCTGATGGAAGTGATGGGCCTGCACCTGCCGTCCAGCGCTTTCATTACCCCCGGTACCGCGATGCGCGACGCGCTGACCGCCGCCGCAGCGCAGCGCGCGGTCGAGATCTCGGCGCAGGGCGGCAACTACATTCCGGTCGGCCGAATCGTCGACGAGAAGTGCATCGTCAACGCGATCGTGGCGCTGCTGGCTACCGGCGGCTCCACCAACCACACCCTGCACCTGGTGGCGATGGCCAAGGCGGCGGGCGTCGTGATCGACTGGGACGACTTCAACGAACTGTCGGCCGTGGTGCCGATGCTGACCCGGATCTACCCGAACGGCGACGCCGACGTGAACCACTTCCAGGCCGCGGGCGGCCCGGGCTTCGTGATCCGCGAGCTGCTGGACGCGGGCCTGCTGCACGACGACGTGTACACGGTGCTCGGCCACGGCCTGCGCGCGCACGCCACCGAGCCTTTCCTCGACGGCGGCAAGCTGGTGTGGCGCCCGGCGGCTGCGGTGTCCGGCGACGAATCGGTGCTGCGCCCGGCGTCCAATCCGTTCGCGCGCGACGGCGGCATGATCCTCGTCAAGGGCAACCTGGGACGCGCGGTGATGAAGGTCTCGGCGGTCAAGCCGGAACACCGCACCGTGGAAGCGCCGGCGATCTGCTTCGATTCGCAGGAAGACTTCATGCACGCCTACGCCGCGGGCCACCTCGACAAGGACTTCGTGGCGGTGATCCGCTTCCAGGGCCCGCGCGCCAATGGCATGCCCGAACTGCACGCGCTGACTCCTGCGCTTGCCAACCTGCAGGACGCCGGCCGCAAGGTGGCGCTGGTGACCGACGGCCGCATGTCGGGCGCATCCGGCAAGGTGCCGGCGGCGATCCACGTGTCGCCCGAGATCCTGGCCGGCGGCCCGCTCGGGCTGGTGCGCAACGGCGACATCATCCGGCTCGACGCGGCGGAAGGCACGCTCGAAGCGCTGGTACCGGACCATGTCTGGGCAAGCCGTTCGATGGCGACCTGCGACATGTCCAAATCCCACGTCGGCATGGGACGCGAGCTGTTCACCGTGTTCCGCGCATCGATCAGCGCGGCGGAAGAGGGCGCGACCACCTTCCCGCTGCCATCCCCGATTCCGACCACCGTGCAGCTGCACGACGGCGTCGACTCCGGCGAGACCATGCCGGGTTCCGACGAAGACTTCCTTATCAGGACCAACAAATGAACTCCAATTCCAATGCCATGAGCCTGCTCGAGATCATGCACGCGGCGACCGTGATCCCGGTGATCGCGATCGACGACCCGAAGGATGCGGTGCCGCTGGCCGAAGCGCTGGTGGCGGGCGGCATCCGCGTGCTGGAAGTGACGCTGCGCACCGCGCACGGACTTGAAGCGATC
>DASTVB010000026.1:0-16855 GCA_035759315.1 Telluria sp.
GGTGCGATGCCACGCGCAATCGGGTACACCTGGTTCATGTCGCCCACGCGATACGAACCGATCATCAATGCGAAGTAGGCATAGTGGATGGCCGCGGCGCCGGCCAGGTAGGGCAGGGATTCCGCCGACGGCGGCGCAACAAATGCGGCGACGCCAGTGCCGACCACCAGTCCGACCAGGCGGATCGACGACAGCATCAGGGCACGGTCGCTGCTATTTTTGAGCACGGCATTCCACGCCGCGTGTGCCAGCGCCGCGATCAGTACGGCGGCGTAAGCAGTACTAACGGACATTATGCGCGGCCAGCCGGCAGCGGCAGGTCATGCCAGGGGCGAATGCGCCAACGCGAAGCCGGCGATATACAGCGCCAGTGCCAGCGAGATTCCGCGAAAGGGAATCCTGAACCAGTACAGCTTCGCCATGACGAGGTACGCGCCAAGAGCGGCCAGTCCGGTCGTCCCGAGGAACACCGAATCGAACAGCATCACCGGGTGCTGGAGCGCGAGGTAGGCGTACATGGCGCCGAACAGCACTGCGCCAAGGCTGTGGCTTGCGTTAAAACCAATCCACGCGCGCCAGACGGTAGTCTGGCGGGTGATGACCAGCGGCGCGGCGCGCAACTGCACCAGGAGCTCGGCATCGCGAGGATGAAACTTGTTTCCTGCATAGGTGAATAGCAGGTGGAGGAGGCCAAGGGAAAAGATGATGCCGGCACTGGTGATGACCAGGCTTTGCGCGAGAATCTGCATTTAACGGTCTTTCGATTCTTTGGGGAGTCGATTGTAAATGTTAGTTGGAGGGCTGTGTGAATCCCGGTCGCCGCCCCTCTATTTTTTGACAAGGAAATGAGGCGGTTCACCCAAATAAGGTATAATTTCAATTTCCCGCGCGTGCCGTTCTGGCACACCCTAGCAAATGACCAAATTTGTATTCGTTACTGGCGGTGTGGTGTCTTCCCTGGGTAAGGGAATCGCCGCTGCCTCCCTCGCCGCGATCCTCGAATCGCGTGGCCTCAAAGTCACCATGCTCAAGCTCGATCCATATATCAATGTGGATCCCGGCACCATGAGCCCGATGCAGCACGGCGAAGTGTTCGTTACCGACGACGGCGCCGAGACCGACCTCGATCTCGGCCACTATGAGCGCTTCATCAGCACCCGCATGCGCAAGGTGAACAACTTCACCACCGGCCAGATCTATGAATCGGTGATCCGCAAGGAACGCCGTGGCGAATACCTGGGCAAGACGGTCCAGGTGATCCCGCACATCACCAACGAGATCCAGGACTACATCCACCGCGGCGCCGAAGGCGTCGACGTGGCGCTGGTCGAAATCGGCGGCACCGTGGGCGACATCGAGTCGCTGCCGTTCCTGGAAGCCGCGCGCCAGCTGTCGTTGCGCGCAGGCCGCAAGAACGCCGCCTTCGTGCACCTGACGCTGGTGCCGTTCATCGCTTCGGCCGGCGAACTGAAAACCAAGCCTACCCAGCACTCGGTACAGAAGCTGCGCGAAATCGGCATCTCGCCGAATGCGCTGCTGTGCCGCGCCGACCGCCGCATCCCGGAAGACGAGCGCGCCAAGATCTCGCTGTTCTCGAACATCGAAGAGCAGGCCGTGATCTCGGTGTGGGACGTGGACACCATCTACAAGGTCCCGCAGATGCTGCAGGACCAGGGCCTGGACGCTATCATCCTCGAAGCGCTCGGCATCGACGCGCCGCCGGCCGACCTGTCGGTCTGGCACAAGCTGGTGCACGCGCTGGAGAACCCGAAGCATTCGATCACCATCGGCATGGTCGGCAAGTATGTCGAACTGACCGAATCGTACAAGTCGCTGACCGAAGCGCTGCGCCACGCCGGCATCCACACCGAGAGCCGCGTCAACATCGAGTACCTCGACTCCGAAGTGATCGAAGAGAAGGGCTGCGCGCACCTGGCCAAGTATGACGCGATCCTGGTTCCGGGCGGCTTCGGCAAGCGCGGCGTAGAAGGCAAGATCATGGCGGCGCAGTACGCCCGCGAAAACGGCATCCCTTACCTCGGCATCTGCCTGGGCATGCAGGTTGCGCTGATCGAGTACGCGCGCCACATGGCCGGCCTGCCGAACGCGAACTCCACCGAGTTCGATCCTGAAACCGACCAGCCGGTGGTCGCCCTCATCAACGAGTGGCAGAACCACGACGGCAAGGTCGAAAAGCGCGACGAGAGCTCCGACCTGGGCGGCACCATGCGCCTGGGCGCGCAGACCTGCGAAGTGAACCCGGGCACGCTGGCCGCCGAAATCTACGGCAGCGTCGTGACCGAGCGCCACCGCCACCGCTACGAAGCGAACAACCACTACCTGTCGCGCGTCGAGGCGGCCGGCCTGATCGTCTCGGCCCGCACCCCGACCGAAGACCTGTGCGAAATCATGGAACTGCCGCGCAGCGTGCACCCGTGGTACATGGGCGTCCAGTACCACCCTGAGTTCAAATCGACTCCGCGCCAGGGCCACCCGTTGTTCACCTCGTTCATCAAGGCCGCGCTTGCGCACCAGGCCGCCAACAAGGAAGCGGCGAATGTCGCCGCGCCTGCACTGCAAGGAGACGCAGCATGAAGCTTTGTGGATTCGACGTCGGCCTCGACAAGCCGATCTTCCTGATCGCCGGTACCTGCGTGATCGAATCGCGCCAGATGGCGATGGACACCGCCGGCGCACTGAAGGAAATCACTTCGGCGCTGGGTATCCCGTTCATCTACAAGTCGTCCTTCGACAAGGCCAACCGCTCGTCCGGCAAATCGTTCCGCGGTCCCGGCATGGAGAAGGGCCTGGAGATCCTGGCCGACGTGCGCCGCGAACTGGGCGTGCCGGTCCTGACCGACGTGCACACGATCGAAGAAATCCCGGTGGTCGCGTCCGTCGTTGACGTGCTCCAGACCCCGGCCTTCCTGTGCCGCCAGACCGACTTCATCGAAGCGTGCGCGCGTTCGGGCAAGCCGGTCAACATCAAGAAGGGCCAGTTCCTCGCCCCTGGCGACATGAAGAACGTGATCGACAAGGCCCGTTCGGCAGCACGCGACGCCGGCCTGCCTGACGACGTGTTCATGGCCTGCGAACGCGGTGTGTCCTTCGGCTACAACAACCTGGTTTCCGACATGCGTTCGCTCGCCATCATGCGCGAATCGAACTGCCCGGTCGTGTTCGACGCCACCCACTCGGTGCAGCTGCCGGGCGGCCACGGCACTTCGTCCGGCGGCCAGCGCGAGCACATCCCTGTGCTGTCGCGCGCTGCGGTGGCGGCGGGCGTCTCCGGCCTGTTCATGGAGACCCACCCGGATCCGGCCAACGCGATGTCCGACGGCCCGAACGCGGTGCCGCTGGCGCGCATGAAAGAACTGCTGACGACCCTGGTCGAAATCGACCGCGTGGTCAAGAAGGCAGGCTTCCTCGAGTCCGACTTCACCGCTTAAATGCCGGTGAGCCGGGAGGCCTTCCTCGCCCGATCAGTGGCGGTCCGTTCGCGGACCGCCCTTTCGTTTTTTATCCTTTGGAGATTCACATGAGTGCTATCGTTGATATTATCGGCCGCGAAATCATTGACTCCCGCGGCAATCCGACCGTGGAATGCGACGTGCTGCTGGAGTCGGGCGTGATGGGCCGCGCCGCGGTGCCGTCCGGCGCATCGACCGGCTCGCGCGAGGCGATCGAGCTGCGCGACGGCGACAAGAGCCGCTACTTCGGCAAGGGCGTGCTGCAGGCCTGCGAGAATATCAACACCGAAATCTCCGAAGCCATCATGGGCCTGGATGCGAACGAGCAGGCATTCCTCGACCGCACCCTGATCGACCTGGACGGCACCGAGAACAAATCGCGCCTGGGCGCGAATGCGATGTTGGCCGTGTCGATGGCCGTTGCCAAGGCCGCCGCTGAAGAAGCCGGCCTGCCGCTGTACCGCTACTTCGGCGGCTCCGGCTCGATGCAGATGCCGGTGCCGATGATGAACGTCATCAACGGCGGCGCGCACGCCGACAACAACCTGGACATCCAGGAATTCATGATCATCCCGATCGGCGCACCAAGCTTCAAGGAAGCGGTCCGCTACGGCGCCGAAGTGTTCCACACGCTGAAGAAGATCCTGCATGAGAAGGGCCTGACCACCGCGGTCGGCGACGAAGGCGGCTTCGCACCGTCCGTGGCCAACCACGAAGAAGCGATCAAGCTGATCATCCAGGCGATCGAAGCGGCAGGCTACGAGCCGGGCACCCAGATCGCGCTGGGCCTCGATTGCGCCGCGTCCGAGTTCTACAAGGACGGCAAGTACCACCTGGAAGGCGAAGGCCTGGTGCTGTCGGCGCAGGACTTCACCAACCTGCTCGCGACCTGGTGCGACAAGTACCCGATCATCTCGATCGAAGACGCAATGGGCGAAGGCGACTGGGAAGGCTGGGCGCACCTGACTTCCGTGCTGGGCAAGCGCGTGCAGCTGGTGGGCGACGACCTGTTCGTCACCAACACCAAGATCCTGAAAGAGGGTATCCAGAAGGGCATCGCCAACTCGATCCTCATCAAGATCAACCAGATCGGCACCCTGACCGAGACCTTCGCTGCAATCGAGATGGCCAAGCGCGCCGGCTACACCGCCGTGATCTCGCACCGCTCGGGCGAAACCGAAGACTCGACCATCGCCGACATCGCAGTGGGCCTGAACGCGCTGCAGATCAAGACCGGTTCGATGTCGCGCTCCGACCGTACGGCAAAGTACAACCAGCTGCTGCGCATCGAAGAAGACCTGGGCGACATCGCCAGCTATCCTGGCCGTGACGCGTTCTACAACCTGAAGTAATCCGCGATACGACCATGCGCCTCATCACGCTCGCCCTGGCAGCCCTGCTGATCCTGATCCAGTACCCATTGTGGCTGGGGAAGGGCGGCTGGCTGAAAGTGGCGGACCTCGAGGCGCAGGTCGAAGCGGCGAACCAGAAGAACGAAGAGCTCAAGGCGCGCAACGCCAAGCTCGACTCCGAAGTGCGCGACCTGAAGGACGGCACCGGCGCAGTCGAGGAGCGTGCGCGCTACGAGCTTGGCATGATCAAGCAGGACGAAGTCTTCATCCAGGTCGTCGGCGACAGCGAGGCGACCGCTCCTTCTGCCGCTGCGCCTTCCGCCGCGCAGGCACCCGCGAATCCTCCGCAATAAGGCGCGCCGCGCCGCACACCGCACCAAGTCCATGAACCTCGAGCTCCGCCGGGCCACCGAAGCGGATGTCCCGTTTTTGCTCGAACTGCGCAGGGAAACGATGGACGCGCACCTCGCCGCAAGCGGTGCTCCGACCACCGATGCTTATCATCTCGAACGCCTGATGTACCGGTTTGAATGCGCCGAAGTGCTGCTCGCCGATGGCCTGCCGTCCGGGTTGCTGAAAGTCGACCGCAGTGCGCCCTGTTGGGAAATCGTGCAGATTCAATTGAGCCAGCGCCTGCAAGGGCGGGGAATCGGCCGCGTCCTGCTGGAGCAGGTCCTGGCCGAAGCGGATGGCTGCGGCGCCGACGTTTCCTTGTCCGTTCTAAAAGCGAACCCGGCGCGCGGCCTGTACGAACGGCTCGGGTTTGCGCTGATTTCCGAAGACCGGATCGAATTCCACATGTTCAGGCCAGCGCGGCCGCGCTAGCATCCGCGCCGGCCGGTCTCCTGTTGTTCCCAGCGGTGACTGCCATCAAGTCGCGCCGGGACGCTGGCGTACCCACACCGAACAAAATAGCGGTCACCTGCGGTTACAAGCTGCGGTATATTGTTGATAACTCAGCAGTTCCCCGCCTTCGGGCCTCACAGGAGTTATCGAATGCACCGTAGCTTGCTTACCTGCGTCTTCCTTTTCGTGGCGGCGGCCGACGCCGCTGCCGCGGCCCGGCCGATGGGCATCATTCCACCGGCGGGCGAACAAACTGTGGCCTTCGACATCAATGCGGCAGGGCAGGCCGCCGTCGTCCTCGAGGATGAAGACGGCTACCAGCGCGCCGTCCTGTACCAGAATGGAAAGCTGACCGAGCTCGGTTCGCTGGGCGGAAAATTCAGCGACGCTAAGGCCATCAACGACCGCGGCGAGATCATCGGCTCCGCCCGCACCGACGAAGGAAAATGGCGCGCTTTCCTGTTCGACCGCACCCACGGCATGCGCGCACTCGGCACGCTCGGTGGACGCAGCAGCTACGGCATGGCCCTGAACCAGCAGGGCATCGCGGTCGGTTTTGCCGATACCGACAACGACCAGTGGCATGCCTTCGTCCAGACCGCGGATGGCGAGATGAAGGACCTCGGCACGCTGGGCGGAAAGGTCAGTTACGCAAGCGGCATCAACAACCACGGGCAGGTGGTGGGCACCGCCGCGCTGCCGGATGGGTGGCGCCACGCGTTCCTCTACGATCCTGCCCACGGGATGGTCGACCTGGGCACGCTCGGCGGCCGATTGAGCTCTGCGACGGCGATCAACGATGCGGGTGTGATCGTCGGGGCCTCGGAGACCAAAGACCGCCGCTGGCACGCATTCGTCTACGACGGCAAGCGCATGGTGGACCTGGGCGCGAAGATCGGCTACGGCGACAGCTTCGCCACCGACATCAACAGCGCCGGCCACGTGGTCGGCACGGTGCTGGTCAACGACGAGCGCATGTCCTTCGTCTGGCGCGACAACAAGATGACCGTGCACCGCGGAGGACTTGGGCTGCACCTGACCAATTCGATCACTGACAAGGGGCTGGTGGTGGGGGCGACCTACGACAAGCGCATGGATGCGGCGACCATGCGTTCTAGTGCGCTGCCGGTGATTCCGCGGCCGGGCAACGAGATGATCCTGATGATTGGGCTGGTGCTGGCGACCACTGGGGCTGTGGTCGTCTACCGCAAGCGATATCGGGGAATTTGGTTACTTAATTTCAATCGCGTCGAATAAACTAATAACCCGGGCCTTTACGTGAAGGGTAGATTCTTGCGTCGCGCACGCCATACGCTCTGCTCGCCACGACGTTGAAAAAAGCGCAGGATGCCAGTGTAAGGAATCAGGCCACACCATTCTTCCGGTTCTAAACTTGCATGCAAAAAGGACCAAGCGAGTTTTCGGTGGGCGCCTACCTTACTGCTGGAGGGTTTATGAAATCCTGCTATGCGTTTCCGATTTTAAAGCGACTCCAGACGTGGATCGTCAGCTTGTTGCTTGGGATGGCCGCGTTCTCGTTGCCAGCGTTCGGACAGGCTGGGCCGCCGGCGACATATGATGCGTTCAGCATCGATTACTTCACTGGCACGAAGGACGGTGTGAGCTTTTCGCCAGAAATGCTTCTTCTGGATTCTGATTCACCCCTGAAAATGTCCTTCAGCTTGGATGGCCTTCAAACGATTGTCTCGACTGACTCGCCCTATCCCGCCAGTCAAGACCGTTCAGTGCAGATTGGAATCTCGCCAACCCCGGGCTACCGAATCACGAAGGTCTTAGTGACAATGGGCGGCGCAGGACAAATGAACGTCCCACTTGTATTCACTCAACCGGGGTATGAATTGATCACTGCGGGGAGGGTCGAGAACACGTTTTCGACATATTTCAGCAGTACCGTTGACGGGGCCCCGGTATATGAGCCCGAGGAATTTCATCTATCTAATGTCAACACATCGTTTGGATTCGATTATTGGATCGGTCCCGTGATGTACGGCCAGCAACTAGTGATCTCCACAGGCGTTGATCTTGCTTTGAGTGGATGGCCTAGTTACTTCAGGAGCATGACCGACCCTTTGGCACCCGAGCAAAGTCTGCCATCGTACGGAGTTTTAGGTGTCCAAACGGCGCTGATCGTCTATTCGGAACCGATCGGCGCCATTCCTGAACCGGCCTCGTGGATGATGCTGGCACTAGGATTGATGGTGCTGCGCCAGGCTGGAAGGGCCAGGCGTTCCTGACCACCGCGGCGGTGTGCGTCTTAGTGCTTGACGTCGGCGGTAGTGTGGATCTGCGCCTGCACCGGCTCGGGCGCGGCAAACAGCTGCGCGCAGTCGACCGCGTCATATTCGTAGTGCTTGCCGCAGAAGTCGCAGTTGATCGCCAGCTTGCCCAGGTCCGCCAGCGCGGATTCCACTTCTTCCTGGCCCAGCATCTTGAGCATGTTGCCGACCTTGTCGCGGTTGCAGCTGCAGTTGAAGCTCGGTTGCAGCGGGTCGAACACGCGGATGGTCTCTTCCCAGAACAGACGCTTCATCAGGGTGTCGACGTCGGTGGTGAGCAGCTCTTCCTGCTTGAGCGTCTTGGCCAGCATGACGGCGCGGTTCCACGTTTCGAGGTCTTCTTCCTCGCTTGCCTGCTTGGGCGACGCTTCGGCGCCGCTGTGACGCGGGAGCTTTTGCAGCAGCAGGCCGCGCGACACGGTGTCGTCAGCCGCCAGCCACAGGTGCGTCTCCATCTGCTCGGAGCGCAGCATGTAGTTTTCGATCACGGTGGCGATGTCGCTGCCGTCCAGCGGCACGATGCCCTGGTAGGGCTGCTGGCCCGGCATCTTGTCGGCCGGGTCGAGTGTGATCACGAAACGGCCCTTGCCGTGCTGGTTCACCAGCGAAGGCAGCGACGCGTCGTCGGGGATGACCGCGTCCGGCGCGAGCTTGGCTGTGGCGCGCACGCGCAGGTCGGAATCGCATTCCACCACGAGCAGGCGCACCGGCCCGTCGCCGTGCAGCTGCATGATCAGCGAGCCGTTGAACTTGAGGTTGGCCGACAGCAGGGTGCTGGCCGCGACCATCTCGCCCAGCAGCAGGCGCACCGCGTGCGGGTAGGCAGCGTGGCGCGACTGGATCTCGGTCCAGGTGTTGGAGATGTCGACGAACTCGCCGCGCACGGCGGCGTTCTCGAAGATGAATTTCTGCAGGATGTCAGGGGTCTTGGTCATTGTCTTATCCGATGCGTTTGAGTTCCGTCTTGTACTGCTGGCCGCGCATCGCGTAGCTCTGTGCAGACAATTTCAGGCGCTGCGTTTCTTCTTCCGTCAGCGTGCGCACGACCTTCGCCGGCGCGCCGATGATGAGCGAGTTGTCCGGGAATTCCTTCCCCTCCGTGACCAGGGCCCCGGCGCCCACCAGGCAGCCCTTGCCGATGCGCGCGCCATTGAGCACGATCGCCTGGATGCCGATCAGCGATCCGTCGCCGACCGTGCAGCCATGCAGCATGGCCTGGTGTCCGACCGTGACATTCTTGCCGAGCGTGAGCGGGAAGCCCATGTCGGTGTGCATCACGCACGACTCCTGCACATTGCTGTTCTCGCCGATCGTGATCCGCTCGTTATCGCCGCGAATCGTCACGCCCGACCACACCGATGCGTTGGCCTCGAGCGTCACTTTACCGATCAGCGTGGCCGAATCGGCCACGTACGCGGAAGGATCGATCTCGGGGGCGTGCTCGCCGAGCTGGTAGATGGCCATGGCAGGAAGGATAAGGTTGGAAAGCCTGCTATTTTACGCTGCCTGCCGATTCGCCGTCCGGCCAGCAGACCATATATGGACGTGCGCGCGAATCTCAAGCCCGCGCCGGGCCGCAGCTTTTCCATATGCTGTGCGACTCACAGGGTTGGCTGTGATACTTTTTACATATCACAGCCGCAAAGGATGGCCGAACCTGCATTCGGGTATAATCGAACGACCGTTCTTTTATCCGATCCAACGAGAAACATGAAACCATCCCGTTCCGAATTCCTCGATGTGCGCGGCCTGCGCTACCACGTGCGCCACTGGGGCGACGACAGCGCGCCCAAGCTGTTCATGGTGCACGGCTGGATGGACGTTTCCGCCTCCTTCCAGTTCGTGGTGGACAGCCTGAAGCAGGACTGGCACGTGATCGCACCGGACTGGCGCGGCTTCGGCCTGTCCGAGAACGCCCATTCGGACACCTACTGGTTCCCCGACTACATGGCCGACCTCGACGTGCTGCTCGATCACTATTCGCCCGGCGAGCCGGTCAACCTGCTGGGCCACAGCATGGGCGGCAACGTGGTGGCTTCCTACGCAGGTGTGCGTCCGCACCGGGTCAAGAAGCTGATCAACCTGGAAGGCTTCGGCCTCAAGTCCGCGGTGCCCGAGGACGCGCCCGACCGCCTGGCCGGCTGGCTGGATGGCCTGCGCACGCCGCCCACGCTGCGCACCTACCCGTCGCCGCGCGCCGTCGCGGCGCGACTGCAGAAGACCAACCCGCGCCTGTCCGACGAGCGCGCCGAGTTCCTGTCGCAGCACTGGGCGGCGCCGAACGATGCAGGGGAGTGGGAGATCCTGGGCGATCCGAACCACAAGAAGCACAGCCCGCTGCTGTATCACGCCGACGAAGTGATGGCGTGCTGGAGCCGCATCGCCGCGCCGGTGCTGTGGGTCGAGGCCGAGGACACCAATATGTGGCTGTGGATGGGACCGAAGGAAGAGGCGCGCGTCGAGATCGACCGCCGCCTCGGCCACCTCGCGCGCGTCACGCCAAAGATGATGCCGGATGCCGGCCACATGCTGCACCACGACCAGCCCGACCTGCTGGCGCAGATGATCGAAGAGTTCCTCGCCGAGTAGGCAACGTCATTCCCGCGACAGCGGGAACCCATATCGAGTGACTCAGCGAGCGTACCTTGTCGGTATGTTCATCTCCGCATGGGTTCGGCGCTTTCGCGGGAATGACGGCGGGGGACAGTCCCCCTCCTACTGCGTACAATAGGGGCTTGGGAACCAGACAAGACACCGACATGCTGAAAGCGGATTTGCATTGCCACTCGACCGTCTCCGACGGTGCGCTCGCGCCGGCCGTGGTAGCGGAGCACGCGCACCGGGGCGGCGTGGAAATGTGGGCGCTGACCGACCACGATGAAGTCGGCGGCATCGCCGCGGCCCGCGAAGCCGCGGCCGCGCTCGGCATGCGCTTCGTGGCCGGCGTCGAGATCTCGATCACCTACGCCAACGAGACCGTGCACATCGTCGGCCTGAACATCGACGAAACCAATGCCGAGCTGGTGGCCGGCCTTGCGGCCACCCGCACCGGGCGCGACGCGCGCGGCCGCGAGATCGGCGCCCAGCTGGCCGCTGCCGGCATTCCCGACGCCTACGAGGGCGCGCTGAATTACGTCGGCAACCCCGACCTGATGTCGCGCACCCACTTCGCGCGCTACCTGGTCGCCAAGGGCATCTGCAACAACATCAATGAAGTCTTCAAGAACTACCTGTCCGAGGGCAAGCCCGGCTACGTGCCGCACCGCTGGGCTTCGGTAGAGCAGGCGGTCGGCTGGATCCGAGGCGCGGGCGGGGTCGCGGTGATCGCGCACCCAGGACGCTACAAGTTCGGGCGGATGGTGGAAGCGGCGCTGTTCGATCGCTTCAAGGAACTGGGCGGCGTGGCGATCGAGGTGGTCACCGGCAGCCACACGCCGGATCAATACGGTAAATACGCGCAGCTGGCGAAGCAGTATGGCTTCCTGGCGTCGCGCGGCACCGACTTCCACGGGCCGGGCGAGACGCGCATTGATTTTGCGCACTTGCCGCCGCTGCCGGCTGGCGTCACCCCGATCTGGCACAACTGGGTCTAGGGGACTGTCCCGGCACGGGACCGTCCCCAGCTCTATAGCATGCGCTTCGGAGCCCCAACTCATCGGTGCCCTTGAATTTTCCCGAGGGCACCCTTATCTTAGCAGCCTGTCACTCACAACCGGCCGGAGGCCACATTAAATGAAACGCATCATTCTGTTTATCGCCACCAACCTCGCAGTCATGCTGGTGTTGTCGATCGTTCTCAACCTGCTGGGCGTGGGCCGCTTCATCGGACCGGCCGGGCTGGACATGGGCGCGCTGATGGTGTTCTCGCTGGTTGTCGGCTTCACCGGTTCCATCATTTCCTTGCTGATCAGTAAGCCGATGGCCAAGTGGTCGACCGGCGCGCGCGTGATCTCCACCCCGTCCAACTCGACCGAGCTGTGGCTCGTCAATACGGTGCGCCAGCTGGCCGAACGCGCCGGCATCGGCATGCCTGAAGTGGCGGTCTACGACGGCGAACCGAACGCCTTCGCCACCGGCGCCTTCAAGAACGACGCGCTGGTCGCGGTGTCGACCGGGCTGCTGCAGGGCATGGAGCGCGACGAGGTCGAGGCGGTGCTGGCGCACGAAGTGGCCCACATCGCCAACGGCGACATGATCACGCTGACCCTGATCCAGGGCGTGGTGAACACTTTCGTGGTGTTCCTTGCGCGCGTGGTCGGCTACTTCGTCGACCAGGTGATCTTCAAGAAGAACTCGGAAGACACCTCGCCCGGCATCGGCTACATGATCACCGTGTTCATCTGCGAGATCATCTTCGGCCTGCTGGCCTCGATCATCGTGGCCTGGTTCTCGCGCAAGCGCGAGTTCCGCGCCGACTCGGGCGCCGCCAGCCTGCTTGGCACCGCCTACCCGATGCAGAAAGCGCTGGCCCGCCTTGGCGGCCTGCAGCCTGGCGCGCTGCCGCAGTCGATGGCCGCATCCGGCATTTCGGGCAGTGGCGGCGGCTTCGGCGCGCTGTTCTCGACCCACCCGCCGATCGAAGAACGCATCGCCGCGCTGCAGGCGCTGCGCACCTGACCTGACCCATGGCCCAGGTCTTCCAGGTCCATCCGGACAACCCGCAGGGCCGCCTGGTCAAACAGGCGGCCCAGGTGCTGCACGGCGGCGGCGTGATCGCGCTGCCGACCGACTCCTGCTATGCGCTGGTATGCCACCTGGACGACAAGGCTGCGGTCGAAAAGCTGCGCCGCATCCGCGGCATCGACGAGAAGCACCACCTGACGCTGCTGTGCCGCGACCTGTCCGAGATCGGCGAGTACGCGCGCGTCGACAACCGCCAGTTCCGCATGCTCAAGGCGGTCACCCCCGGTCCGTACACGGTGATCCTGGAAGCGACCCGCAGCGTGCCGCGCCGCCTCTCGCACCCCTCGCGCAAGACCATCGGCTTGCGGGTGCCTGAAAACGCGATCGCGCACGCGCTGCTGGCCGAACTCGGGCAGCCGCTGCTGGGCGCCACCCTCATCATCGACGGCGAGCTGCTGAACGATCCGGACGACATCGCCGAACGCCTCTCCAAGCAGGTCGACCTGATCATCGACGGCGGTTCCTGCAGCATGGAGCCGACCACCGTGATCGACCTGACCGGCCCCGACCCGGTGCTGGTGCGCGAAGGGCGGGGCGATCCCGCCGCCTTCGGCATCTGACCACCGTCGTCCCAGGGCCAAGGCCGCCCTCGGCTGGGACCCATACTGAACTTCCGAAAAGGCGCAGCCCTTAAGGCCACCTCAGCATGGATCCCAGCCTACGCTGGGATGACGGACTCCCACCTGATCCACTGTAGCGCTCTGATAGAATCACTCGAATGAACCTCCCCGAAATCATCCAGTCCGTCACAGTCTATGCACTGCCGGTTATCTTTGCGATCACCCTCCACGAAGCCGCCCACGCCTACGCCGCCAAATATTTCGGCGACCTGACCGCGTATTCGCAGGGCCGCATGAGCCTCAACCCGATCAAGCACATCGACCCGCTCGGCACGATCCTGATCCCGCTGGCGGTGTTCACGCTGTCGCAGGGCCAGTTCTTCTTCGGCTACGCCAAGCCGGTGCCGGTCAACTTCAGCGCGCTGCGCAATCCGCGCAAGCAGATGGCATGGGTGGCGCTGGCCGGCCCGGCCTCCAACTTCGTGATGGCCTTCGGCTGGATGGTGCTGGGAATCCTGCTCGGGATGTTCGGCATCAATGAGCAGTTCCCGTACGAAGTGGCGCGCGCCGGCGTGATCGCCAACCTGCTGTTCTTCGCGCTGAACCTGCTGCCGATCCCGCCGCTGGACGGCGGGCGCATCATGACCAGCATCCTGCCGCCGCGCATGGGCTATCAGTTCGCCAAGATCGAGCCCTATGGCTTCTACATCCTGATCGGCCTGATGCTGCTGAACGTGCTGAGCCTGTTCCTGGTGCCGGTGATGATGGCAGCAAAATTCGCGCTCGACCTGCTCGCCACTCCGCTAACGATCTTCATCTAGTGACCCGCCATGTACCCTGAACGAGTCGTCTCCGGCATGCGCCCCACGGGCACCATGCACCTCGGCCACTATCACGGCGCGCTGAAGAACTGGATACGGATGCAGTCGGAACAGCAGTGCCTGTTCTTCGTGGCCGACTGGCATGCGCTGACCACGCACTACGACGACCCGACCATCATCGAAAAAAGCACCTGGGACATGGTGATCGACTGGCTGGCGGCGGGCGTCGACCCGTCGCAGTCCACCATCTTCATCCAGTCGCGGGTGCCGGAGCACGCCGAACTGCACCTGCTGCTGTCGATGGCGACTCCGCTCGGATGGCTGGAGCGGGTGCCGACCTACAAAGACCAGATCGAGAACCTCGCGACCAAGGACCTGGCCACCTACGGCTTCCTCGGCTACCCGCTGCTGCAGGCGGCCGACGTCCTGATCTACCGCGCCAGCCAGGTGCCGGTGGGCGACGACCAGGTACCGCACGTGGAAATGATGCGCGAGATCGCGCGCCGCTTCAATCACCTGTACGGCAAGGAGCCCGGCTTCGAGCAGAAGGCGATGGATGGCGTGAAGAAGCTGGGCAGCAAGCGCGCCAAACTTTATATGGAACTGCGCACCGCCTACCAGCAGGAAGGCGACGAAGACGCGCTGGAACAGGCCAGGGCCATGCTCGACGACGCCGCCAGCCTGTCGATGATCGACCGCGAGCGCCTGTTCGGCTACCTTGAAGGCAGCCGCAAGCTGATCCTGGTGGAACCGCACGCGCTGCTGACGGAAGCCTCGCGCCTGCCGGGCCTGGACGGACGCAAGATGTCCAAGAGCTATGGCAATGCGATCTCGCTGCGCGAGGACCGCGATTCGGTCACGAAAAAAATCCGCACCATGCCGACCGACCCTGCGCGGGTGCGTCGCACCGACCCGGGCGAGCCGACCCGCTGCCCGGTGTTCCAGCTGCACCAGGTGTATTCGGACGAGCCGACCCGCGAGTGGGTGGTGCAGGGCTGCCGCTCGGCCGGCATCGGCTGCATCGAGTGCAAGCAGCCGGTGATCGACGCCGTGCTGGCCGAGCAGGAACCGATGCGCGAAAGGGCGCAGCAGTACCTCGACGATCCGTCGCTGGTGCGCGCCATCGTCGCCGACGGCTGCGACACCGCGCGCAAGCTGGCGCATGAAACCATGCGCGACGTGCGCGAGGCGATGGGGCTGTCGTACACCTGATGGACGCGCACGCGCAAACGGCAGCTTCGAGCTGGGTGGCGCGCTTTGCGCCGCTGGTGCCGACGGGCGAGGTGCTCGACCTGGCCTGCGGCGCCGGGCGCCATGCGTGGCTGTTCGCGCGCCTTGGCCATCCCGTGCTGGCGCTGGACCGCGATGCCGGAGCCTTGGCTGCGCTCGCGGCGGACGCCGCAGTGGCAAGGCTCGGGGACTGTCCCCGCAGGGGACCGTCCCCCGGTGTTACAAGCGCTGCCGATTTCCTCAAACACCCGGGGACGGTCCCCTCCGGGGACATTCCCCCGGCCGCGCCGATTACCGTGATGCCGTTCGACCTGGAGCGCGACCCCGACGCGGCCGACTGGCCGTTCGAGCCGGGCCGCTTCGCCGGCATCGTGGTCACCAACTACCTGCATCGCCCGCTGTTCCCGCGCATCGTCTCGTCGCTGCGCCCGGACGGCATCCTGATCTACGAGACCTTCGCCGCCGGGAACGAGCGCTTCGGCAAGCCGTCCAACCCGGCGTTTTTGCTGGAGGAGGGCGAGCTGCTCGGCCTCGGGCTGAGCGTGATCGCCTATGAAAGCGGTTACTCGGCCTCGCCAAAGCCGGCGATGGTCCAGCGCCTGTGCGCCGCCGGCCCGGCCTTCGCCCGTGAAAAGGCGATTTTGAGCCCGGAAAGTGGTCAGGAATGAACCATTCTCACAGGCCATCGGCTACAATCAGGCTTTTATTTACCCGCCGGATTCAGGAATTATGATTAAGGGCAGCATTGTAGCGATCGTCACACCGATGGACGCAGACGGGAAGCTGGACATCCCGTCGCTGCCCAAGCTGATCGACTGGCACATCGCGGAAGGCACCGACGGCATCGTCATCGTCGGCACCACCGGCGAGTCGGCCACGGTCAACTTCGAAGAGCACTTCGAACTGATTCGCGTGGCGGTCGAACACGCGGCCAAGCGCATCCCGATCATCGCCGGCACCGGCGGCAATTCGACCGTCGAGGCGATCGAGCTGACCCGCTTCGCCAAGCAGGCGGGCGCGGACGCTGTACTGGTCGTGGTCCCGTACTACAACCGCCCGACGCAGGAAGGCATGTACCTGCACTTCAAGGCGATTGCCGAAGCGGTCGACATCCCGGTCATCCTGTACAACGTCCCTGGCCGCACCGTGGCCGACATGGCCAACGAGACCGTGGTGCGCCTGGCGCAGATCCCTAACATCGTCGGCATCAAGGACGCCACCGGCAACGTCGGCCGCGGCATTGAGCTGATGCGCATGCTGCCGAAGGGCTTCGCCGTGTATTCCGGCGACGACCCGACCGCGATGGCGCTGATGTTCTGCGGCGCGGTGGGTAACATCTCCGTCACCGCCAACGTCGCGCCGCGCGCGATGCACGAACTGTGCGTGGCCGCGATGAGCGGCGATATCGCACGCGCGATCGACATCAACAACAAGGTCTTCCCGCTGCACACCAAGCTGTTCGTAGAGCCGAACCCGGTCCCGGTTAAATGGGCCATGGCCGAAATGGGCCTGATTCCGGCGGGCCTGCGCCTGCCGCTGGCGCCGCTCTCGGCCAGCTACCACGACACCGTCCGCGGCGCACTGCGCGAAGCGGGC
>DASTVB010000027.1:0-2312 GCA_035759315.1 Telluria sp.
GCGCTCCATGCCGCGGTATTCGAGGTGGCCGACGCCGAGCTCGCGCGCCAGCTTGTCGGCGGCGCCGTCGAGCAGGACGCGGGCATTGGCGTCGATCGCGGCCACGCCGCCGTACACGCAGAAGGGCATCGCGCCCAGCGAATGGCCGAACAGGCGGCTCTTGATCTCCGACAGCGGCAGCACGCCCTGGATCTGGCCGTCCTGCTCGACATAATAAAACCAGGTCTTGTTGCCGAACGATTGTTCGATGACCTTCTGCCAGCCGGACAGGTGGAAGAAGGTGGCGTCCGGGCAGCTGCGCACGAACGCGTCCCAGCGCGCATAGTCTTGCGGCTGCAGCAGGTGCAGGGTTTGCGGGGCGGAGGCAACAGCCGGCGCGGCGCGGCGCGCCTGGGCCGCTTCGATAATCGAACTCATGGTATGTACGGGCTTTGGTTACTTGTTCAGGAAAATGCGGTCCATCCGGTCCCACGCGAAGTCGCGCGTGAGCGCTTCGAGGCGGCGTTCCATGCGGTCGATGTTGACGTAGTGGCGGAAGCGCGACTTGGCGTCGAGGCCGTCCGGGCGCGGCTGGCCCGGGTCGAGTTCCCATGGGTGGAAATAGAACAGGGCCGGTTCGTCGTCATTGCGGTTGACGCGTTCCATCATCCAGCGCGACAGCGCGTAGGGCAGCAGGCGGAAGTAGCCGCCGCCGCCGGCCGGCAGCTTGCGCCCCATCACCGTCGCGGTCGTGATCGGGACTTCCAGCAGGCCGTCCGGACCGTGCGGGTAGAAGGCGAAACGGGGCGCCTCCGGCATGCCGTAGTGGTCGTGGCTGATCGGATAGATGCTCGAGCTGTAGCGGTAGCCGGCTTCGTGCAGCGCGTCGAGCGCCCACAGGTTGGCCGCGCCGATCGAAAAGCTCGGTGCGCGGTAGCCGATCACGGCCTGGCCGCCGAGGTCCTCGAGCAGCGCCTTGCTGCTGCGGATGTCGTTGTCGAATTCGGCGCGGCTCTGGTCCGAGGCGCGCAGGTGGCCGTAGCCGTGGCTGGCCAGTTCGTGGCCGGCGGCGACGATGCGCTTGACCATCTGCGGGTAGCGCTCGGCGATCCAGCCCAGCGTGAAGAAGGTCGCTTTCACGCCATTCTTTTCGAACACGGCCAGGATGCGCTCGATATTCGCTTCGACGCGGCATTCGCGCTCGGGCCAGCTGGCACGGTCGATGTAAGGCGCGAAGGCCGAGACCTGGAAATAATCCTCGACGTCGCAGGTCATGGCGTTGCGGATGCGCTCGCCCGGGGCGCGTTGCGGCCGGGCTGCGGGTGCTTGCATGTTCATTCTTTGCTATCCACCGGCTGGGTGGCGACGCCCTGGGGCGTGGCCACGATTTTCTTCAGGATCGAGAGGACCGAGACGATCGATTTTTCGAGCCGGATCATGCGCTCGTCCATCAGTTCGGCGCTGGCGCGGCGTTCGATCACGGCCAGCTCATGCGACATGGCCGCATGCGTACCCGCGCCTTCGGCTGCGCCAGGCGCGCCGGGAGGCTGGAATTCCTCGCTGATGTCCTTGATGACCTCGCCGATATCGGTCTCGCCGAAGCTGTGCATCTCTTCCAGGTAACCCATCAGGAGCACGCGGTCCATCAGCGTGTTCGTCTTGCGCGGAATGCCGCCGGTGTAGGCGAAGATCGCGGCATGCGCTTCGTCCGAGAACGCCGGGTCATTGTTCCAGCCGACCGTATGCAGGCGGTGCTCGATGTAGGCGCGGGTTTCCTGGGCGTCCATGGGGCCGAGGTGGTAGCTGGCGATCACGCGCTGGCGCAGCTGCTGCATGCTGGGGCTGTGCAGCGTGGCGCGGAATTCCGGCTGGCCCAGCAGGAAGGTCTGGAGCAGCGACTTGTCGTCGGTCTGGAAATTCGACAGCATGCGCAGCTCTTCGACCACGCGCGGGCTCAGGTTCTGGGCCTCGTCGATGACCAGCAGGGCGCGCTTGCCCTGGCGGTCGACGTCGCGCAGGAATTGCTCGAGGCGGGTCAGCAGGTCGGTCTTGCTGGCGCCCTCGTAGGGCAGGCCGAAGGCCGACACCACCATCCGCAGCGTGTCTTCCGGATCGAGGTGGGTGTTGACGATGTGGGCGGCGACGATCTGTTCGGACGACAGGTGGTTGAACAGGTTGCGCACCAGCGTGGTCTTGCCGGCGCCGACTTCGCCGGTGACGACGATGAAGCCTTCGCCCTGCGACAGGCCGTACTCGAGGTAAGCCATGGCCCGCTTGTGGCCCTTGCTGCCGAAGAAAAAGTGGGGATCGGGGCGCAGCTGGAACGGTTTGGC
>DASTVB010000028.1:0-4368 GCA_035759315.1 Telluria sp.
GGCGCGCGGGCCCAGCACGATCGGCGAGTTCGCCAGCGCAGGGAATGCGTTCGGCACGCCCTGGCCGTTAGCCTGGTGGCAGGCCACGCAGTTGGCGGCGTAGACGGCGGCGCCCTTGGTCTTCAGTTCGTCCAGGGTCCAGACCTTGCTTGGATCTTCAGCCAGCGCAGCCATTTCTTTCTTCTTGCCTTCCACCCATGCGGTGTACTCGGCGTCGGTCACGACGCGCACCACGATTGGCATGAAGGCGTGTTCCTTGCCGCACAGCTCGGCGCACTGGCCGCGGTAGATACCGGTCTTTTCAGCCTTGAACCAGGTGTCGCGCACGAAGCCCGGGATCGCATCCTGCTTCACGCCGAACGACGGGATCATCCAGGCGTGGATGACGTCGTTCGCGGTCAGGACGATACGGACCTTCTTGTTTACCGGGACCACGACTTCGTTGTCCACTTCCATCAGGTAGTTCTCGCCGCGGGCAGCGGTTGGCGCTTCGCCCGGCGCGCCGACTTGCGAGCGCGGCGTGGTCAGGGTCGACAGGAAGGAGATGCCCTGGCCTTCGCCAGCCATGTAGTCATAGCCCCACTTCCACTGCATGCCGGTCGCCTTGATGGTGATGTCGGCGTTGGAGGTGTCCTTCATCGCCACCACGGTCTTGGTCGCAGGCAGCGCCATCAGGATAACGATGAGGAACGGGACGATGGTCCATGCGATTTCGACCGCGGTGGACTCGTGGAAGGTTGCCGGCTTGTGGCCGAGCGACTTGCGGTGCTTGAACACCGAGTAGAACATGACGCCGAACACGCCGATGAAGATCGCCACGCAGACAGCCATCATCCAGGTGTGCAGCGTGTAGATTTCGGCTGCGATTTGCGTGACCGGAGCGTGCAGGTTCAGCTGATTTGTCATCGGACGCCCGTCAACGCCAGTCGCCGCCGTCGCCGCCAGTGCCGGCGCGCTCGCCATTACCGCCAGGCCGAGCATCGACGCTTGAAGTCGCTTTACATAAGTCATGTTTTCCCCAACCACCCAAAATTAGAAATTTTTTAACGGCGCCCAGGTTGCAGGGGCTGCCGCTCCGAACTCTTCTCGACACAAACAAGTCCCACGCCGCTTCGGCGCACCGAAACGGGCACGAAAACGGGATGGAACTGGATGTGGCTGTGATCTGCCGCCGCCGATTGGACCGTGAAATCTTTACGAAAACCGAAGCACAATCGACAAAATTAGTCGGTGATTATACTCAGGAAATAGGATCTTCATCAAGGACAAATCGGTTTCCCTAGGGTAAGAACGCGGCGTTTAAGCCGCATGGCGGGGCACAATTTTGCCGCGTTTCGGGTGGGGGCGGCATCCGGTACGGTTTGTCAACATGGACGGAAAGGCCACGGATGGCGGAATCGAACATGATTGTGCCGAATCGGACAATTCCCCGGTGATCCCAGGCTTCGCCGGTGCGACAGTGCTCAAGCCGCTAGCCGCAAAACCGTCATCCCCGCGCAGGCGGGGACCCATGCTGAGATGGCGAGGCGACGAAACGTGTGACGACTGCGGACGCGGTCTGGGATCCATACTGAGACTGCGGGGCGACGAAACGTGTAACTACTTCGGACAGTGTCTATGGGTCCCAGCCTTCGCTGGGACGACGGGGTGGAGCCGCTGGCCGCGAAACCGTCATCCCAGCGCAGGCTGGGATCCATGCTGAGGCTGCGGGACGACGAAACGTGTAACTACTTCGGACAGTGTCTATGGGTCCCAGCCTGCGCTGGGACGACGGGGTCAGCGGGGTTTGCGCGGCTCGAAGCGGACGATCGCCTCGCCTGCCGCAGTGGTGCGCGCCTGCGGACGGAACGCGTGCCCGTAGATGATCTCGAAGGTGAGCCCGAGCTTGCCGTCCGGCCGGCGGCGGCGCTCGAAGGCCTCGCGCACGCGCTTCCACGCGGCGCGCCCCAGCAGGCCGCGCGGTCGCGTCGCCAGCGGATTTCCTCCAATGGCGCGCACGTCCGCCAGCAAGGCGTCGACCGTGTCGTACGTTACCGTGAGTCGCTCGACATCCATCACCGGGGTGGAGAACCCCGCCTCGACCAGCTGGTCGCCAAAGTCGTGCATGTCGACGAAAGGCATGGTGCGCGGCGCATCATCCGCCTCGGCAAAGGCCGCACTGACCTCCTTGAAGGTATCCGGGCCGAAGTTGGAGAACATCAGCAGTCCCTCGACCCGCAACACCCTGCGCCATTCCGCAAACACGCGGTCGGGCTGGGGGTGCCAGTGCAGCGCAAGGTTGGACCAGACCAGGTCCACCGAGTTCCTGTCGAGCGGAAGCTGGCCGAAATCGCCGCACACCAGGTCGATGCCCGCCTTGGCCGGCAGCAGCTTGTCGAGCAGCGATTTGCGGGCGGACGGCACCCGGGCCAGCATCGCGGCCGAAGCGTCGAGGCCGATCACCTGGGCCGCCGGATAGTCCTTCTGCAGCAGCGCCAGGTCGGCGCCGGTGCCGCATCCGGCGTCGAGCACCCGGCGCGGCGCCACTTTGACCACTGCGCGGCGTTCGTGCATACGCGTGGCGATCTCGCGGCGCAGGAAATCGGCCGCCGACACCTTGTCCGGATCGGAAAACAGGCGACGAACCAGCGCCGCGTCAATCGGCGCGCTCATTTTTGACGGAGACTGCGGTGAAGCCATAGCACTTGATGAACTGATTGCGACAAACCACGCAGTGTACATGGTCGGGCGCGCCGGCGTGGCCGAGGGTGTCCGGCCGCGCTGCCCCGAATCCACATGCCTTCGCCGACTCGCTGGTCACGGATCGCCCGCACGCTGGCGCGCGCCGCCCTGCCCTCGCACTGCGCGATCTGCGGCGGCCCGTGCGGCGCCACGGTCTGCGCTCCCTGCATCGACGACTTCGTGCGCCCGCGCAGGAGGCGCTGCACCTGCTGCGCCAACCCGATGCAGCTGGCCGGCGCGCTGTGCGGACGCTGCCTGGCGCACCGGCCCGACTACGACGCGACACTTGCCGCGGCCGACTATGCGCCACCGCTCGACCGCCTGGTCCTGCGGCTCAAGTTCGCGGCCGCCCTGCCGCTGGCCGGCTGGTTCGCCGCCATGCTGCACGAAGCGGTGGTCGCCGACGGCCGATTCGTCGTGCCGGACCTGCTTTGCCCGGTTCCGCTGGGCGACCGCCGGCTGGCCACACGCGGCTTCAACCAGGCGCTCGAGATCGCGCGGCCGCTGGCACGTTCGCTGGGCGTGGCGCTGCATCCTGGACTTGCGCTACGGGTGGCGGAGACGCGCGCGCAGTCGTCGGTGGCGCCGGGCGAGCGCAGGCGCAATGTGAAGAACGCGTTTGCGTTATCGCCGCAGGCAGTGTGGCTGGTGCGCGGCAAGCACGTGGGCCTGGTGGACGACGTGATGACCAGCGGGCACACGCTGGACGAGCTGGCGGGGCTGTTCAAGCGGGCGGGGGCGGCGCGGGTGTCGAATATGGTGTTTGCGCGGACGCCGCCCTCTTAAGCATGCTGAAGAGCGGGGGACGGTCCCCTGCGGGGACAGTCCCCTTCCCCTCTCCATCGGGTACACTCTCGGCGGCGAATCATGTCCCTGGGAGAAGCACTTGTTTCACGTCGTACTGGTCGAACCAGAAATTCCGCCGAATACCGGCAACGTCATCCGCCTGTGCGCCAACACCGGCGCGCAGCTGCACCTGATCGAGCCGCTCGGCTTCCCGCTCGAAGACTCGAAGATGAAGCGCGCGGGACTCGACTACCACGAGTACGCGAAGATGAAGGTCCACAAGAGCTGGGACGCTTATCTCGCCTCCGAGAAGCCGGACCCGGCGCGCATGTTCGCCCTGACCACGCATGGCTCGTCGCCGTTCGCGAATGCCGAATTCCGTCCGGGCGACGTGTTCGTGTTCGGCAGCGAGACGCGCGGCCTGGCGCCCGAGCTGCGCGAGACCTTCCCGCCGGCGCAGCGCATCCGCCTGCCGATGATGCCGGACAACCGCAGCCTCAATCTCTCCAACACCGTTGCGGTGGTGGTGTTCGAAGCCTGGCGCCAGAACGGCTACGCCGGCGGCGCATAAGGGGTTGGGGACTGTCCCTGCGGGACTGTCCCCTACCTTTGGGTTTGTCGGATTCTGCATAATCATGTTCGAATCGGACAAAGGCAAGGGACAGTCCCCAGGGACAGTCCCTGAGGTACAACAATAGGCGCTGGGCGAACGACACTACGATCGGTCCATGGCTCAGCTAACCCGTCGAATTCAGGCACTCCTCCGTTCCGCCGCAACCGGAACGGCCGTGATGACGGCCGCGTTACTGAGCCAACCCCTCCACGCCGCCAATTTCCATCTCTCGCACAATGGCGAAACCG
>DASTVB010000029.1:0-3715 GCA_035759315.1 Telluria sp.
GGCTAGCTCTTCGACTTCGGTGCCTCAGTATGGATCCCAGCCTTCGCTGGGATGACGGCAGTTGGCGGGGGATGACGGGTCAGGGGGATGGGGATGTGACTCCTGGGCATTTGAAACAAGTACAATACCCGCCGTTAGCTACGATCCTGGCCCGCCAATGAAATCGCTGAATATCCCGTACAACCCTCGGCTCGACCAGTTGCGCTGGCTGGCGGCGACGATCGTGTTCCTGTTCCACTTCCACATGGAGTACCGCGGCCTGGCCGGCGGAGGGTTGACCAGTCCCTGGTGGGGCATCGTGACCGAAGGCCACACCGGCGTCGGCCTGTTCTTCACGCTGTCGGGCTTCCTGTTCATGCAGATCGCGCTGCACCAGAAGGTAATCGTCTACCGCGACTTTGTGCGCAACCGCTTCCTGCGCATATTCCCGCTGTTCCTGGTCGTGTTCATGCTGGCGACCTCGATCTCGCGCGACACTTTCGAGCCGGCGGACGTGCTGTACCTGCTGGCCACCAACCTCGGGCTGTCGCCGACTTCCGACACCGTCATCACCGGCGCGGCGTGGACCATTTCGCTCGAATTCACCTTCTACCTGATGTTCCCGTTCATCGCGCGCTTTGCGATGGAGCGCGGGATGTCCTACCTGGGCGGCCTGATGGTGCTGATGCTGTTCTTCAAAGTGGCCGCGTTCACGGTCAACGAAAAGAGCACGCTGATGTACTTCTCGACCTTCGTCGGGCGCTTCGACCAGTTCCTGATTGGGATGGTTGCGGCACTCGCGTTCGCGCGCTGCCGCGAAGGGCTGGCGAAGGCGGCGCCCGTGCTGGTGCCGGCCGCGCTGCTGCTGGCGGTGGCCAACAGCGCCTGGCAGGCGCGCTTTGCACCTTTCATCGCGTCTTCGCATTCGGAGCTGTGGATCGTGTGGCCGATGATCGAGAGTGCGGTGTGGGCGCTGGTGATCGTGTCGTGGGTGTCGTTCGACAAACGCCTGCCGCACTGGCTGGACCGCGCGCTGGTCCATGGCGGCAAAATCAGCTTCTCGTTCTACCTGCTGCACATGGCGGTGCTGCACGTGCTGGTGCAGCGCGTGGGGCTGGTCCAGCTGACCGGCAGCGCCCTCGGCGACGCCGGGATCATGTTCGCCGGCGCGTATGGCGCCACCTGGGCCCTCTCCGCGCTGAGCTACAACGTCATCGAAGAGCCCTTCCTGCGCATGCGGCGCGCTTATGGCGCCGTAAGCCAGGGGACTGTCCCCGAAGGCGAGCGTCCCCCGAAGCTCGTGAAAACCCGATAAACCACCGTCATCCCCGTGGAAACGGGGACCCATAGCGAGTAACAGTTATCAGCGTAGTCACCGACATCGGACACTCGGCATGGGTCCCCGCTTTCGCGGGGATGACGGTCCAAAGCAGTCCCCACCGTGGTTTATTTGCATGGGTTGCCAAAATTGCAAATATTATTTGCACGCTGCATCGCGCATGCATACCAGCGCACACCCTTGCACGTTAAAATAGCCATTGGTATAGCAAGCGAAACAGGGCAGTCATGGAAGTTGTAGATATCGTCAGTGAACCGCAAGCCGCCGCAGTAGCGCCGCCCGGACCGTCCTTCGTACACCTGCGCGTGCACTCGGAGTATTCGATCGTCGACGGCCTGGTCCGCATCGACGACCTGGTCGCCGCCGCCGCCAAGGACAAGCAGGCCGCGCTGGCCGTCACCGACCTGGCCAACCTGTTCTGCATGGTGCGCTTCTACAAGGCCGCGCGCGGCAAGGGCATCAAGCCGGTGATCGGCGTCGACGCCTGGATCACCAACGACGACAACCGCGACAAGCCATTCCGCCTGCTGATCCTGGCGAAGAACCACACCGGCTACCTGCAGCTATGCGACCTGCTGTCGAAAGCATGGCTGACCAACCAGTACAAGGGCCGCGCCGAAATCCGCGCCGAATGGCTGGAACAACTCGCGACCTCGGTCTCCACGCTGCACCCCGAAGAGAGCCAGGCCAACGGCCTGATCGTGCTGTCGGGCGCGCACTTCGGCGACATCGGCCAGGCCATCGAGAACGGCAACATCCCCGCCGCGGAGAAAGCCGCCGCGCGCTGGGCGAAAGTCTTCCCCGGCCACTTCTACATTGAGATCCAGCGCGCCGGCCAGCCGAACCAGGAGCAGCAGGTGCGCCATGCGGTGGCGCTGGCCGCGCGCCTCGGCCTGCCGGTGGTCGCCACGCACCCGGTCCAGTTTTTGACCAAGGACGAATTCATCGCGCACGAAGCGCGCACCTGTATCGCGGAAGGCGAGATGCTCGCCAACGCCAAGCGCGTCAAGCGCTTCAACCCGGAGATGTGCTTCAAGTCGCAGGCCGACATGGCCGCGCTGTTCGCCGACCTGCCGGGCGCGCTGCAGAACTCCGTCGAAATCGCCAAGCGCTGCAACGTGGTGCTCACGCTGGGCAAGCCGCAGCTGCCGGACTTCCCGACGCCGCCGGGCATGACGATCGAAGAATTCCTGGTATCCGAATCGCAGAAGGGCCTGGAAAAGCGCCTGCTGCAGCTGTACCCCGATCCGGTGAAGCGCGAGGAAGCGCGCCCGCGCTACGAGGAACGCCTGAAGTTCGAGACGGACACCATCAACAAGATGAAGTTCCCAGGCTACTTCCTGATCGTTGCGGAGTTTATCCAGTGGGGCAAGGACAACGGCGTGCCGGTCGGCCCGGGCCGCGGTTCCGGTGCGGGTTCGCTGGTCGCGTACTGCCTGCTGATTACCGACCTCGATCCGCTGCGCTACAACCTGCTGTTCGAGCGATTCCTGAACCCTGAACGCGTTTCGATGCCCGACTTCGACATCGACTTCTGCCAGGAGAACCGCGACCGGGTGATCCAGCACGTGAAGGACCTGTACGGCCGCGAAGCGGTGTCGCAGATCGCCACCTTCGGCACCATGGCCGCGAAGGGCGCGATCCGCGACGTCGGCCGCGTGCTCGATTTCGGCTACAACTTCTGCGACGGCATCTCCAAGCTGATCCCGTTCAAGCCGGGCAAGCCGGTCTCGATCGCCGAGGCGATCGAAGAGGAGCCGCTGCTCAAGGAGCGCCTCGAGAACGAGGAAGAAGTGAAGCAGCTGCTCGACCTCGCGCAGCAGGTCGAAGGCATCACACGCAACATCGGCATGCACGCCGGCGGCGTGCTGATCGCGCCGGGCAAGCTGACCGACTTCTGCCCCCTGTACACGCAGGGCGGCGACACCGGCGTGGTGTCGCAGTACGACAAGGACGATGTGGAGGCCGTCGGCCTGGTCAAGTTCGACTTCCTGGGCCTGACCACGCTGACCATCCTCGACCGCGCGGTGAACTACATCCGCCAGCTCGACCCGGCCGAGAAGGACTTCAACCTCGAGTCGCTGCCGCTGAACGACCGCGGCTCCTACGAGCTGCTGACCAAGGCCAAGACGGTCGCGATCTTCCAGCTTGAATCGCGCGGCATGCAGGGCATGCTGAAGGATGCGCGTCCCGACCGCTTCGAGGACATCATCGCGCTGGTGGCGCTCTACCGCCCGGGCCCGATGGACCTGATTCCCGACTTCTGCAAGCGCAAGCACGGCGAGAAGTTCGACTATCCGGACCCGCGCACCGAGGGCATCCTTTCCGAGACCTACGGCATCATGGTCTACCAGGAGCAGGTGATGCAGATGGCGCAGATCATCGGCGGCTACTCGC
>DASTVB010000030.1:0-2328 GCA_035759315.1 Telluria sp.
CCGAACATCACGCCGATCTTCATGCGGATCTGGTTGATGAAGATGACCAGGGTGTTGGTACGGTTGATCGAGGCGGTCAGCTTGCGCAGTGCCTGCGACATCAGACGTGCCTGCAGACCTGGCAGCGAATCGCCCATGTCGCCTTCGATCTCGGCGCGTGGCGTCAGTGCCGCCACCGAGTCGATGACCACGAGGTCGACCGAACCCGAACGCACCAGGGCGTCGGTGATTTCAAGCGCCTGCTCGCCGGTGTCCGGCTGCGAGATCAGCAGTTCGTCGAGCTTGATGCCCAGCTTTTGCGCGTAACCCACGTCGAGCGCGTGCTCGGCGTCGATGAAGGCGCAGGTGCCGCCCAGCTTTTGCATTTGTGCGATGGTCTGCAGCGTCAGCGTGGTTTTACCCGACGATTCCGGACCGTAGATTTCCACGATACGGCCGCGCGGCAAGCCGCCGACGCCGAGTGCGATGTCCAGGCCCAGCGAGCCGGTGGAGACGGTCTGCACTTCCTCGACGGGAGTGTTCGCGTCCATGCGCATGACCGAGCCCTTGCCGAACTGCTTTTCGATTTGCGCGAGGGCGGCGGCCAGCGCTTTGCTTTTTTCAGCAGCGTTGTGTACTACTTTTTTGTCGTCCATAATTTTCTCTCAGTCTTGGAGGTACCAAGGTGTGGGCACCCTCACGCTTCACAAGGGTACTACTGTATATAAATCCAGTAGTTCTGGCAAGCGCAAAATCGTCAATCTGTCGAAGAAGCTCGCGTTGTTGCGCCAAATCAAACACAATGTGATTAGCCGGGTGGTCTAATTCATAACAGGGTGATCTTATGCGAATTTTGCTTGCTGAAGATGATAGCGTACTCGCGGACGGGCTGACGCGTTCCTTGCGCCAGTCGGGTTATGCGATCGACGACGTACGTAATGGCCAGGACGCCGACACCGCCTTGTCGACCCAGGAGTTCGACCTCCTGATCCTCGACCTCGGCCTGCCGAAAATGTCCGGCCTCGAAGTGCTGCGCCGCCTGCGTGCGCGCTCGTCGCTGCTGCCGGTGCTCATCCTCACCGCGGCCGACTCGGTCGAGCAGCGCGTCGAGGGGCTCGACCTGGGCGCCGACGATTACATGGCCAAGCCCTTCGCCTTGTCCGAACTCGAGGCGCGGGTGCGCGCCCTTACCCGGCGCGGCGCCGGCGGCGGCCCGACCGTGATCCGCCACGGCCCGCTGGTCTACGACCAGGTCGGGCGCAGCGCCTACATCAACGAACACATGCTCGACCTGTCGGCGCGCGAGCTGGGCCTGCTCGAGATCCTGCTGGCCCGCACCGGGCGCCTGGTCTCGAAAGAGCAGCTGGTCGACCACCTGTGCGAGTGGGGCGAAGAAGTCTCGAACAACGCCATCGAGGTGTACGTGCACCGGCTGCGCAAGAAGATCGAGGTCGGCGGGGTGCGCATCGCCACCGTGCGCGGTCTCGGCTATTGCCTTGAAAAATATACCGACGCGGGCCGAGCTGGCGCCGGCACCGAGCAGGCCGTCGAGCAGAAGTGAGGAAGCACGCGTTCCAGCGCGCGTTCAAGGACGATCGCGGCCTTGCCCAGCCCGATGCCGCTCTGCCCGAGCCGCTGTACGTCCCGCCGAATCCCGAGCCGGAAGAAAACATCCAGCACTCGCTGTTCGGCGAAATCCTCGACTGGATGCTGGCGCCCCTGCTGCTCTTGTGGCCGATGAGCATCGCGATTACTTACCTCGTCGCGAAATCGATCGCCAACCAACCCTTCGACCATGCGCTCGAAGACCGGGTGACGGTGCTGGCCCAGCAGGTGCGCGAAGTAAACGGCGTCATCAATACCCGCCTGCCCGGCAGCGCGCGCGACATCCTGCGCGCCGACGACATCGACAGCGTGTATTTCCAGGTGCTGGACGCGGCCGGGCACCACGTGGACGGCGACCGCGAGCTGCCGCGCCCGCGTGAAGAGGATGGCGACAAGGACGGCGCCGTCCACTTCCGCAATGATGCGCTGCACGGCAATCCGCTGCGCGTGGCCTACCTGTACATCAACCTTGACCCGCTGGCGCCGCCCGACAGCAGCTCGCCCGCGTTTGCGAGAAAGGCCCTGGTGCAGGTGGCCGAGACGCTGGATAAACGCGCCCTGCTCGCCAACGAAATCATCAAGGGCGTGATCCTGCCCCAGTTCATCATCCTGCCGATCATCCTGGCGCTGGTCTGGTTCGCCCTCTCGCGCGGCCTGTCCCCGCTGGCGGAACTGCAGGAGCGGATCCGCGCGCGGCCCTCCGACGACCTCTCTCCCATCGATTCGCGCCAGGTGCCCGAGGAA
>DASTVB010000031.1:0-4520 GCA_035759315.1 Telluria sp.
GGGACTGTCCCTCCGGGACTGTCCCCAGCTTTTAAGGCTTAGCTACCAAATCAAAGGCAGGGGACAGTCCCCTGCGAAGTCAGGTGCGCAGGTGGAGCAGCCAGTGCGTGAGCAGCACGGCGAGCGGCGCGCAGGCCAGCGTCACGAGTACCGCGGAAATGCGGAAGCCGAGCGGGCTGCGGCGGCGGAAATCGGCCGCCAGCATCAGTGTGGGGCCGGCGACCCAGCTGCACAGCGCGATTCCGAATGCGGGACTGGTGTCGCCGATGAACAGTTCGATATAGGTGCCGGTCGCGCCGGTGACGTGCTGCTGGCTGTGCCGGTAGGCGAGGTAGGCCCAGGCGATGCCCGCGGCGACCGCGACCAGGTTGCTGACGACAAGGATGGCGAACAGCAGCCCCATGCGAACCTCGTGCTTTGCATGGGGCGCCATCGACATCGTGCGTGGACCCTTAGTGGAAGTGCTCGGAGCCGACCGGCGCGTCTTCCGGCATTTCAGGGTGCACCAGCTCGCCCGTCGGGTCGGCGAACAGCGGCGCGCCGCAATCGTCGCAGTACTCGGCCACGAAACGCTCGTTGTGGCGCTTGACGTGCATGACCCCGGCCTCGTTCAGGCAAGCCACGATCTCTTCGTACGGCGTGCGCACGCCTTCCAGCTCGCCCAGGTTGACCAGGCCTTCGATCGGCGTGCCTTCCTCGTCTTCCTGGCCGTACAGCGGCCAGATGATGCCGTACACGACGTCGGTGCTCTGGCGCATGGTGAACGCCACGCGGTATTCGTCCACCTGCGCATCGCTTTCCTCGTCGCCGAAGCCGGCCACCACTGCGCGCAGCTCGTTCGGCTCGACGCCCAGCGTGTTGGTCAGGTAGTGGACCGCGGCGCGGATCGAAATCGGGCGGATCAGCTTGTCCGCTTCGCGGCAGGCGACGTAGTAGGCTTCCGGCAGCAGCAGTTCGACGCCGCAGCCCGGCATCAGGCGCGACACGTTCGGGGTGGCCTGCGCCTGCCACTGCTCGAGGCAGTTGGCGCGCACTACCTGGAAGTTGGCCTGGTGCTCGGCTTCCTGCCAACGGAACAGCGGCGCGCCGTGCGGCACCACGATGGCGGCCAGCAGGTAGCGGGTGTCGGCCAGGAAGGGCGCGGTTTCCGGCGCCTTGAGCTGCAGCTTGACGGTCGCGTTCTTGTACGCGGCCTGGGCCAGCTTGTGGGTCATCGCATAGGTTTCGGAGTGCGAACGCGGCAGCTGGTCGATCGAGAACAGCATCGGCGCCATCGCCACGCGTGCTCCTTCGGCCAGCAGGTGGGCGGAGAAGTGCGCCGACAGGGTGGTCAGCTGGTCGGGCGGGATCGCGCCGGAGGCGATCGAGAACCGCGTCCAGGCCAGGATCGGTGCGGCCACCAGCAGCGCCTGGTAGCGCTTTTCGGTGCCGTCTTCCATTTCGACCAGGGACGAGGACTCGCTGACCGCTTCCACGCCTTCCATCAGCATGTCGTAGGCGGACAGGTCGTCCTTGAACAGGTTGTTCAGGGCGTTGTCGATGGTGTCCTGGTGACCCGACTTGAGCAGGCGCTGCAGCGAGCCGTCGAGGTGGTGTTCCAATGACCGTTCCTCGATGCGGCTCGCGGCTTGCACGATGGCCTGTGCAAGGCCTGCCAAGCGCTGGCCTTCGGCAGACAGTTTGAGGGATGAATCTTTGGATGGACGACGCATATTTCTTTCTCGGTGATGAATGTAAGCTTAACAAGTCATATTGTAGTTGATTCGGTGACTGGTCACGAAAGCGCGTCATCCCCGCGAAAGCGGGGACCCATGCTGAGTTTATCGTAAAGACAACTTGTGGCTGGGGTGAACTCACTATGGGTCCCCGCCTGCGCGGGGATGACGGGCAGGGGCAAAAAAAACGCCGGCATTTGCCGGCGTTTTTGCTGGGCTGGGACGCTTACGCGGCCAGCAGCTGGCGCAGGACGAACGGCAGGATGCCGCCGTGCTTGTAGTAGTCCACTTCGATCGGGGTGTCGATACGCAGCAGGACCGCAGCTTCGGTCTTTTCGCCGTTGGCACGGCGGATGATCAGGGTGCACAGCTGCTGCGGCTTGATCTCGCCTTCCAGGCCGACCAGGTCGTAGGTCTCTTCGCCGGTGATGTTCAGCGACTGGACCGAGTCGTCGCCCAGGAACTGCAGCGGCAGCACGCCCATGCCAACCAGGTTGGAACGGTGGATGCGCTCGAACGAACGGCAGATCACCGCCTTCACGCCCAGCAGCTGGGTGCCCTTGGCCGCCCAGTCGCGCGAGGAGCCGGTGCCGTACTCTTCGCCGCCGAACACCATGGTCGGCACGCCGTCGGCAACGTACTTCATGGCCGCGTCGTAGATCCACATCTGCTTGCCGCTCGGCTGGTGGATGGTCAGGCCGCCTTCGACCGCGGAACCGTCGGCTTTCGGCGGGATCATCTTGTTCTTGATGCGCACGTTGGCGAAGGTGCCGCGCATCATGATCTCGTGGTTGCCGCGGCGCGAGCCGTAGGAGTTGAAGTCGGCCTTCTGCACGCCGTGCGCCAGCAGCCACTGGCCGGCCGGTGCGTCTTCCTTGATCGAGCCGGCCGGGGAGATGTGGTCGGTGGTGATCGAGTCGCCGAACACGCCCAGCGCGCGCGCGCCGGTGATGTTGCCGGCCGTTTTCTTCGGCGTCATCTCGAAGCCTTCGAAGAACGGCGGCTCGGCGATGTAGGTCGACTCAGGCCAGTTGTAGACCTGGCCCTTGGAGGTCGTCACGTGCTCCCACAGCTTGCCCGGGTTGCCCTTGACGTCGGCGTAGTTCTTCTTGAAGGTGCTGGCGTTCATCGCGTACTGCATCAGCTTGCCGATTTCCTGCGAAGTCGGCCAGATGTCGCCCAGGTAGATGTCCTTGTCGTTGTGGCCCTTGCCGACCGGTTCGGTCATCAGGTCGCGCGTCATGTTGCCGGCGATCGCGTAGGCGACCACGAGCGGCGGCGAGGCCAGGAAGTTCGAACGGATGTTCGGGTGGATGCGCGCTTCGAAGTTGCGGTTGCCCGACAGGACCGCCGACGCGATGATGTCGTTGGTGGTGATGGTGTGGTTCAGTTCCGGGGTCAGGTCGCCGGCGTTGCCGATGCAGGTGGTGCAGCCGTAGGCGGTCACGCCGAAGCCCAGCTGTTCCAGGTAGGTCAGCAGGCCGGCCTTTTCCAGGTACTCGGTCACCACGCGCGAGCCAGGGGCCAGCGAGGTCTTGATGTGCGGCGCGACCGTCAGGCCGGCTTCTACGGCCTTCTTGGCCAGCAGGCCGGCGGCCAGCAGCACGCTCGGGTTCGAGGTGTTGGTGCAGGAGGTGATCGCGGCGATCAGCACGTCGCCGTTCTTCACGTTCACGCCATTGCTGGTGGTGTAGGTGGTGGTCAGGTCGCTGGCGATCTTGTTAAAGCCGTTTTCCGAGGTCGGCTTGGAGAACAGTTCGACGAAGTTGTTCTTGACGTTGCCGATTTCGATGCGGTCCTGCGGACGCTTCGGGCCAGCCAGCGACGGGGTGACCGAGCCCAGGTCGAGCGACACCACGCGGGTGTAGTCGATCTCGCCTTCCTGCGGGATGCCGAACAGGTTCTGCGACTTGAAGTATTTCGCGAACGCGTCGATTTCGTCGGCGGTGCGGCCGGTGCCTTCGAAGTACTCGATGGTCGCTTCGTCGACCGGGAAGAAGCCCATGGTCGCGCCGTATTCAGGCGCCATGTTGGCGATGGTCGCGCGGTCGGTCAGCGACAGGGTGCGGGTGCCTTCGCCGAAGAATTCGACGAACTTGCCGACGACTTTTTCCTTGCGCAGCAGTTCGGTGATGGTCAGCACCAGGTCGGTCGCGGTGCAGCCTTCGCGCAGCGCGCCGGTCAGGTTCACGCCGATCACGTCCGGGGTCAGGAAGTAGACCGGCTGGCCCAGCATGCCGGCTTCCGCCTCGATGCCGCCCACGCCCCAGCCGACTACGCCGATGCCGTTGATCATGGTGGTGTGCGAGTCGGTGCCGACCAGGGTGTCAGGGTAGAACACGCCGTCGGTCGTCTTGTGGACGCCGCGCGCCAGGTATTCCAGGTTGACCTGGTGGACGATGCCGAAGCCCGGCGGCACCACGCCGAAGGTATCGAAGGCCTGCATGCCCCATTTCATGAACTGGTAGCGCTCGTTATTGCGCTGGAATTCCAGTTTCATGTTCAGGTCCAGCGCATTCTTCTCGCGGAAGTGGTCGATGGTGACGGAGTGGTCAACCACCAGGTCCACCGGCACCAGCGGCTCGATGTTCTTCGGGTTGATCTTCATCTTGTGGGCGACGTTGCGCATGGCGGCCAGGTCGGCCAGCAGCGGAACGCCGGTGAAGTCCTGCAGCACGACGCGGGCCACGACGAACGGGATCTCGTCGGTGCGCTCGGCGGTCGCGCCCCAGTTGGCGAGCTGCTTGATGTGCTCTTCGGTGACCTTCTTGCCGTCGCAGTTGCGCAGGACGGACTCGAGGACGA
>DASTVB010000032.1:0-2855 GCA_035759315.1 Telluria sp.
GCTGTCGAGTTCGAGCGTGCAGCGTTTCGTGCAGCGCTACACCTCCCATATGGAACGCGAGGAAAGCACGATGGCGCCGATGGCGCTGCGCCTGTTCTCGCCGGAACAGATGACGCAACTGGGCAGCGCGATGCAGCGCCGGCGCGGCATCGGCGCGGACGCAGCGGCCAGCGCGCCGCAAGCTGCGGCGCCGGCGATCGGCGACGCGGTCGCCGGGCTGCGCAAGGATTACGGCCAGGCCAGCCTGAACGAGGACGAGGTGCTCGACGACCCGATGGCGCAGTTCACCAGCTGGTTCGAGCAGGCCTTGAAGGCGCAGGTCAACGAGCCGAATGCGATGAACGTGGCGACCGTGGATGCAAACGGCCGGCCGAGCTCGCGCATCGTGCTGGTCAAGCAGTTCGACGAACGCGGTTTCACCTGGTACACCAATTATGACAGCCGGAAAGCTCAGGAATTGCGCGCCAATCCTTTTGCAGCCCTGCTATTCTTTTGGAGCGAGCTTGAACGCCAGGTTCGGATTGAAGGCCGGGTCGAAACGACCTCGGCTGAAGAAAGCGACAAGTATTTCCACAGCAGGCCGTTGAAGAGCCGCCTGTCGGCGATCGCCTCCCAGCAGAGCGCGCCGATCGACAACCGCGCGGCCCTGGAACGGAACTACGAGGCGGTCGCCGCCACCGCGGGCGACGCGCCGGCAAGGCCCGCCAACTGGGGCGGCTTCCGCCTGGTGCCCGAGCGCATCGAGTTCTGGCAGGGACGGCGTTCGCGTTTCCATGACCGCATCGTCTACGAGCGGCAGGAAGACGGGAGCTGGGCACGGCAGCGTTTGCAACCGTAGCCGGGTTGTTTCTTCCGGCGCGCAACCGCCGGAGGAATCATGTTTTCTGCATTGAAGCTCAGCGCCTGGAGCACGGGCCTGCGCGGCCAGCTGTCGCTACCTTTGCGCGTGGAACTGTGGAACGGAGAACGTCTCGATTTTTCCTCCGATCCGCCGCGCGTCACCATCCGCGTGCCCGGGCCATCGAGCCTGCGCTACCTGCTCTCCCCCACCTTGTACAACCTGGGACGCGCCTATGTCGAAGGCGCGCTCGAAATCCGCGGACGCGCCGCCGACATGATCCGCATCGGCAGCGAACTGGCCGCCGCCAAAAGCGACGACAAGCGCCCCGCCAATCCGCTGTGGCAGCGGGCGCGCCACACCCGCGCCAGGGATGCCGAGGCGATCCGCTACCACTACGACGTCTCGAACGATTTCTACGCCGCCTGGCTCGACCCGAACATGGTGTATTCCTGCGCCTATTTCGAGAACGGCAGCGAAGACCTGGCCACTGCGCAAATCAAGAAGATCGACCACATCCTGCGCAAGATCGACGTGCGGCCGGGCCAGCGCCTGCTCGACATCGGCTGCGGCTGGGGCGCGCTGGCGATCCGCGCCGCGCAGCAGTTCGGCGCGCGCTGCGTCGGCATCACGCTCTCGGACAACCAGGCGCGGCTGGCGCGCGAACGGGTGGCGCAGGCCGGCCTCGAACAGCAAGTCGAGATCCGGCTCCAGGATTACCGCGACCTCGACGGCGAATTCGACCGCATCACCAGCGTCGGCATGTTCGAGCACGTGGGCGTGCAGCATCTGCGCGATTACTTCGAGAAGATCGGCACGCTGCTCGCTCCGGGCGGCGTGGTCATGAACCACGGGATCACCACGGTCGACGTCGACGCCCGCGCCACGCCCTTCGGTGTCGGCGAGTTCGTCAACCAGTACGTGTTCCCGGAGGGCGAGCTGGCGCATCTGTCGACGGTGATCAAGGCGATGCAGCAGGGCGGCCTGGAAGTGCGCGACGTCGAAAACCTGCGCCGCCACTATGCGCGCACCTGTGCGCTCTGGACCGAGAATTTCGAGAGCCGTTTCGAGGCGATCGGCCAGCTGACCGACGCCAGGCGCCTGCGCATCTGGCACGTCTACCTCGCCGGCTGCGCCTACGCGTTTGCCCACGACTGGATCAGCCTGTATCAGATCGTGGGCGCGAAAGCCGGAGAGGACCCGGCGCAAATCCCCTGGTCGAGGAGGTACATGTACCCGTGACGACTACTTCATCCAGTGCGTAAAGGTCTTCCTGAACTTCGCCACCTTCGGCGCCACCACGAAGGCGCAATACCCCTGCATCGGGTGCTGCGCATAATAATTCTGGTGATACTCCTCGGCCTTGTACCAGGTCTCGCTCGGCAGCAGCTGGGTCACGAGCGGCGCATCCCAGACCGCGGCCATCTCGGCGATCACCTGGTGCGCGGTCGCTTCCTGCTCCGGGTTCTCGAAGAAGATCACCGAGCGGTACTGCGGGCCGACGTCGTTGCCCTGGCGGTCCTGCGTCGTCGGATCGTGGATCGTGAAGAAGATCTGCAGGATGTCGCGGTAGCTGATCACCGCGGGATCGAATTCGAGCCGCACGACCTCGGCATGTCCGGTGCCGGCGCCGCAGACCTGTTCGTAGGTCGGGTTCACCACGTGGCCGCCCATGTAGCCCGATTCGACGCGCGTGACGCCGCGCACCTCCAGGTAGACGGCCTCGATGCACCAGAAACATCCGCCGCCCAGAATCGCCACCTCCAGCCGCCCTTGCTCGCTCATCGCATGCCTCGATTGTCTCGTTGGATGGCTCGATGCTAACGCAAAGCCGCCCGTCATGCAGTTCCGATACCGCCGCGTGGCGACGGCCGGCAGGCGGCAGTGGCATAATGAGCATGCAACTTTCCAAGGTACCGATGAACACACGCTCCCCCCGCGCCACGACGCGCGGTTTCGACTCGGCGCATTTTCGCCAGGCGCTGTCGCAGTTTGCCACCGGCGTGACCGTGATCAC
>DASTVB010000033.1:0-7651 GCA_035759315.1 Telluria sp.
AAACCTCACCGTATTTCAAGCGCGAAGGCCTCGAATTACCAGCCTGTTAAGCGCTGATCACCGTTTTTTGTATATTCATCCATTTTTTACGCGGTTCGGCTTTGCCACCGCGACAACAGCCATGTCCCTGACACTCGCAGATGTAAAACGCATCGCCAACCTGGCGCAGCTCGACATGACCGAGCCGCATGCCGAGACGCTGCTCTCGGAACTGAACGGCATTTTCGCACTCGCCGAGCAGATGCAGGCCATCGACACCACCGGCGTCGAGCCGCTGTCGCAGCCGCTGTCGGCCGTGATGGAGCACCTGTCCCTGCGCCTGCGCGAGGACGTGGTCACCGAATCCGACCAGCGCGAGGCTTACCAGAAGCCGGCGCCCGCCAGCCAGGACGGCCTGTACCTGGTCCCGAAAGTCATCGAATAAGCGCGAGCGAACATGCATAACAAAACCCTCAAACAGCTGTCCGACCTGCTGCACGCGAAAGAGATTTCGTCGGTTGAACTGACGCGCCACTACCTGGACCGCATCGCGCAGTCCGGCCTGAACGCCTTCCTGCACGTCGATCCGGAGCTGTCGCTGGCCCAGGCGCGCGCCGCCGACGAGGCGCGCGCGGCAGGCGCCGCCGGCCCCCTGACCGGCGTGCCGATCGCGCACAAGGACATCTTCGTCACCCGCGACTGGCGCTCGACCGCCGGCTCCAACATGCTTGGCAACTACGTCAGCCCGTTCGACGCCACCATCGTGCAAAAGCTCGGCAAGGCCGGCATGGTCACGCTGGGCAAGGTCAACTGCGACGAGTTCGCGATGGGTTCGTCCAACGAGAACTCCGCGTTCGGCCCGGTGAAGAACCCGTGGGACACGCTGGCGGTGCCGGGCGGCTCCTCCGGCGGCTCGGCGGCGGCAGTGGCGGCGCGCATCGCGCCGGCGGCCACCGCCACCGACACCGGCGGCTCGATCCGCCAGCCGGCCGCGTTTTGCGGCGTCACCGGCATCAAGCCGACCTACGGCCGCGCTTCGCGCTACGGCATGATCGCGTTCGCCTCCTCGCTCGACCAGGGCGGCCCGATCGCCCAGACCGCGCAGGACTGCGCGCTGCTGCTCAACGAAATGGTCGGCTACGACGAGCGCGACTCGACCAGCCTGACGCCGGAACAGGGCAATGTGCGCGAGGACTTCACGCGCGACCTGGACCAGCCGCTGGACGGCCTGCGCATCGGCGTGCCGAAGGAATACTTCGGCGAAGGCCTGTCGGCCGACGTCGAGAAGGCGGTGCGCGCGGCGCTCGAGCAGTTCGTGAAGCTCGGCGCGACGCTGGTCGACATCTCGCTGCCGAAAACCTCGCTGTCAATCCCGGTGTACTACATCATCGCGCCGGCCGAGGCTTCGTCCAACCTGTCGCGCTTCGACGGCGTGCGCTACGGCCACCGCGCCAGCGCGTACAAGGACCTGCAGGACATGTACAAGAAGTCGCGCGCCGAGGGCTTCGGCCCTGAAGTACAGCGCCGCATCATGGTCGGCACCTATGTGCTGTGCCACGGCTACTACGACGCCTATTATGTACAGGCGCAGAAGATCCGCCGCCTGATCGCGAACGACTTCCAGGCCGCGTTCAAGGAAGTGGACGTGATCATGGGACCGGTGGCGCCGACGGTGGCATGGGACCTGGGGTCCAAGGCCAACGACCCGGTGGCGAACTACCTGGCCGACATCTTCACGCTGTCCACCAGCCTGGCCGGCCTGCCCGGCATGTCGATCCCGGCCGGCTTCGGCGAAGGCGAAAAGAACGCGAATCGTCCGGTCGGCCTGCAGATCATCGGCAACTACTTCGCCGAAGCGAAGCTGCTCAATGTCGCCCACCAGTTCCAGCTCGCGACCGACTGGCACACGCGCGCTCCGGCGTCCACCTGATAAGAGGTACAGCATATGCAATGGGAAGTCGTCATCGGTCTTGAGAACCACGTTCAGCTCACGACCAACTCCAAGATTTTCAGCGGCAGCTCGATCCAGTTCGGATCGGAGCCGAACACGCAGGCCAGCGCGGTCGACCTGGCGCTGCCGGGCGTGCTGCCAGTGATGAACAAGGGCGCGGTCGAACGCGCGATCCGCTTCGGCCTCGCGGTCGGCGCCAAGATCGCACCGCGCTCGGTATTCGCCCGCAAGAACTACTTCTACCCTGACCTGCCAAAGGGCTACCAGATCTCGCAGTTCGAGGAACCGGTGGTGGTTGGCGGCCAGCTGACCTTCGGCTACGAGAAGGATGGCAAGTTCGTCACCAAGACGGTCAACCTGACGCGCGCGCACCTGGAAGAAGATGCGGGCAAGTCGCTGCACGAAGACTACCAGGGCATGACCGGCATCGACCTCAATCGCGCCGGCACCCCGCTGCTGGAGATCGTGTCCGAGCCCGAGATGCGCAGCGCCGCCGAAGCGGTCGCCTACGCCAAGGCGCTGCACGGCCTGGTGATGTGGCTGGGCGTCTGCGACGGCAACATGCAGGAAGGCTCGTTCCGCTGCGACGTCAACGTGTCGGTGCGCCCGGTCGGCCAGGCCGAATTCGGCACCCGCTGCGAGATCAAGAACCTGAACTCCTTCCGCTTCATGGAAGAGGCGATCCACTACGAAGTGCGGCGCCAGATCGAACTGATCGAAGACGGCGGCAAGGTGCAGCAGGCCACCCGCCTGTGGGATCCGGACAAGAAGGAAACGCGTTCGATGCGCAGCAAGGAAGACGCGCAGGACTACCGCTACTTCCCGGACCCGGACCTGCCGCCACTGATGATCGGCCAGGACTGGATCGAGCGCGTGAAGAAGGACATGCCGGAACTGCCGGACGCGATGCGCGCGCGCTTCGTGGGCGACTACGGCCTGCCGGAATACGATTCGCTGATCCTGACCCAGTCGCAGGAAATGGCGACCTTCTACGAAGCGGTGGTGGCCAAGGCCGGCCGCGAGAACGCGAAGGCCGCCGCCAACTGGATGATGGGCGACGTGTCGTCGACCCTGAACCGCGAAGGCGTGGACATCAACGAGTCGCCGGTGGAAGCGTCGCAGCTGGCGGTGCTGATCAAGCGCATCGCCGACGGCACCATCTCCAACAAGGCGGCCAAGGAAGTGTTCGCGGCGATGTGGGAAGCCAAGTCGAACGACGAGCACATCGCGGACGCGATCATCGAGCAGAAGGGACTGAAGCAGATTTCAGATTCCGGCGCGCTGGAGAAGATCGTCGACGACGTGCTGGCGGCGAATGCGAAGTCGGTGGAACAGTACCGCGCGGGCAAGGAAGCGGCGATCAATGCGCTGATCGGCCAGGCGATGAAGGCCTCGCGCGGCACGGCCAATCCGGCGCAGCTGACCGAGCTGCTGAAGAAGAAGCTCGCGGGCTAAAGCGAATACCCCCAGGGGTATCCGGCAAAAACGGCATGTGGACCGTATACCCCCAAGGGTATGCGCCACATGCCGTTTTTTTCGCCCATACCCCCGGGGGTATCGGCCAACTGTCATCCCCGCGAACGCGGGGACCCATGCAAAGTATCCAGCAGCGACGTCCCTGCTTCATGCTCACGATGGGTCCCCGCGTTCGCGGGGATGACGGGGTACTAGATACCGAAGCGGGTGCGGTAGGCCGCGACCGCGTCGCGGTACTGCGCCAGCTGCGGATCGGCCGCTTCGCCCGACAGATAGTTGAACAGGTCGTCGAGGTTGCCGATCGAGATGACCGGAATGCCGAACTCGCGGCTCACTTCCTGCACCGCCGACCCGGCCGACAGCGCGCCGTCCTTGCCCGAGCGTTCCATGCGGTCGAGCGCGATCAGCACCGCGCACGGCTCGGCGCCGGCGGCGCGGATCATGTCGACCGACTCGCGCACCGAAGTGCCGGCCGAGATCACGTCGTCGACGATGACAACCTTGCCATGCAGTTTGGCGCCCACCAGCGTGCCGCCCTCGCCATGGTCCTTGGCTTCCTTGCGGTTGAACGCGAACGAGGTGTTGCGGCCCTTGGCCGCCAGCGCCACCGCGGTCGCCGACGCCAGCGTGATGCCCTTGTAGGCCGGCCCGAACAGCATGTCGAATTCGACGCCCGAGTCGAGCAGCGTCTGCGCATAGAAGTCGGCCACCTTGCCGAGCGTCGCGCCGTCATGGAACAGCCCCGCGTTGAAGAAGTACGGCGACTGGCGCCCCGCCTTGGTGGTGAACTCACCGAACCTCAGCACGCCCGCCGATACCGAAAACGCGATAAACTGTTGCCGCAAATTATTCACGATGACCCCTGTGTTGAAAGAAGCAGTATTTTATGCCAAAGATTATCTCCGCGAACCTGAACGGCATCCGTTCCGCCCATAAGAAGGGCTTCTTCAACTGGCTCGAGAAGCAGACCGCGGACTTCGTCTGCGTGCAGGAGCTCAAGGCGCAGCACGAAGACATGACGCCGGAATTCCTGAATCCCTGCGGCTTCCACGGCAATTTCCACTATGCCGAGAAGAAGGGCTACTCCGGCACCGGCGTGTACAGCCGCGTGGCGCCGGACAGCGTGCGCACCGGCTTCGGCTGCCCCGAGTTCGACGCCGAGGGTCGCTACGTGCAGTGCGATTTCGGCAACCTCTCGGTCATCTCGGTCTACTGCCCGTCCGGCTCCTCGTCGGAGGAACGCCAGCAGGCCAAGTTCCGCTTCATGGAAGTGTTCCTGCCGCACCTGATCGAACTGAAGGCGGCCGGCCGCGAAGTCGTGATCTGCGGCGACTGGAACATCGCCCACAAAGAGATCGACCTGAAGAACTGGAAGGGCAACAAGAAGAACTCCGGCTTCCTGCCCGAGGAACGCGCGTGGATGACGCGCATCTTTGACGAGTGCGGCTACGTCGACGTGCACCGCGGCCTCGACGACCGCGAAGAACAGTACACCTGGTGGAGCAACCGCGGCCAGGCCTACGCGAAGAACGTGGGCTGGCGCATCGACTACCACGTCGCCACCCCTGGCATCGCCAAGTGCGCGAAAGCGGTCTCCATCTACAAGGACGAGCGCTTCTCCGATCACGCGCCGCTGATCATCGAATACACGCTGTAAGCGGCGTCCGCCCCCCTGTCCTCCCGGTCGCGCCCGCTACCGGGAGGACGGATGGGGGGTAGGCCAACCGGAAGCGTTTTCGTCGCTTATGGCGGAATTAACCGCTTCTTGTCGGTTTCCACAAAAACCGCGTCGATTCGGTGTTGGATTTTTCAAATTGCCGAATTGAATTGACAGGAACTGGCTGCAAACTGACGGAAAGCGGCCGCCAAAATTCATGCTTTATCTTGAATGCGGTCTCCGAACGATAAGAACCGACGCGTCGCTTTGAGCGATTCGGCCGCCCCAGACTGCGCTCAAACAAAAACCGCCTTCTCCGCCGGAGGGCGTCTTTTTAGGGACGCTGCCGGTCGCCAGCTCTCGTCATACGGCAGGTGCACCCAGACATCCCGCCAAGCGTTCCGTCCGCTGACGCCGAACGCGTTCGCGAACTCGTGCGGCGAGACCGCACGGCCATCGAGCATGATCCGGTTTCCTTCGACCAGTGCGAACTGTGTCTCGCCGCGCACGCAGGTCTTCAGCCGCGTGCCGGCAGGCAGGAAGACCTGCTTCCACTGATATCCCATCTCAACCTTGCCCGGCGCCTCGGCCGCGCGCTTGCGGCCTTGGGCAATCCAGGCAGTGATTGCATCGCCAGCGACGATCGCGATGTCGCGCCTGCATCGCACCTCATCCAGGTAATCGCACAGCGCATTGAACACATCGTGCGGAACTGGCACAGGGATTGTAAGGAGCATTCTGGTATTCATCTCGCGGCCTCCATTAGCGGTTGGAATGGCCAGTCCCGCGTGTCGAGACCGGTCGCTACAGCGGGGGGACCCGTCCGAAGACCGAAAATTATCCGCCTAAGCCGGTCTCTCGCGGGTCGGATGCTGTCGATGATTTGACCGTCAACTCATCCAAAGAGTTCCGGCGCGACGCCGCGGCAGACGATTGCGACCGGAAGCTACGACAAACGACTGCTTGCGTCAAAGCGGCTAGGAATTCGGACCACCCACCCCGTGCTCTTCCGAGAGTCGGCGCACGCATGGGGGTTGCAGGCCGCTTAAAGTGCGAGCGTGCGGGCACTTTCGAAGGTGCGGTCGAGGCCGGTGAGCGGATCGGTGAAGGTGATCGAGCGCGCCAGGAGCTGGAGCGGATGGCGGAAGTCGTCGCCCTTGCATGGCAGGACGACAGGATAGAAAGCATCGTTGAGGATAGGTGCGCCCAGCGACGCCATGTGCAGGCGCAGCTGGTGCTTGCGCCCAGTGTGCGGCTGGAGGCGGTACAGGACCTGGTCGTCGCACGCGCCGATCACATCCACCACGGTTTCCGAATTCGGTTCGCCCTCTTCCTCGCGCATGACGAAGAACTTGTCGGCGTCGGCCATGCGGCTGCGGTACACGAAGGGAAAGGAGCGGCCCGGCATTGGCGCGGCCAGCGCCTCGTAGGTCTTCTGCATGCTGCGCTTCTGGAACATCGACTGGTACACGCCGCGCGTGGCGCGGTTGTGCGAGAAGATCACCACCCCGGCGGTCTCGCGATCGAGGCGGTGGATCGGCACCAGGTCCGGCAGCGCATGCTTCTGCTTCAGGCGCACCAGCAGCGTCTCCTTGACGAAGCGGCCGCTCGGGATCATCGGCAGGAAGTGGGGCTTGTCGACCACCAGCAGGTGCTCGTCCATGTACAGCACCTGCTCCTCGAACGGGATCGGGGTCTCCGCCTCGAGCTCGCGGTAGTACCAGATGCGCATCTGCTTGCGGTAGGGCGTGGCGGGCGTGACCAGGTCGCCGCGGCTGTCCATCACCTCGCCGCGCGCCATGCGGTCGCGCCATTCCGATTCCGGCACCGCGGGGAAGCGTTCAATCAGGAAGGCGAGCAGTGATGGCCACGACCCGTCCGGCAGCCAAAGGTAGCTGGGCGCGACGCCGTCACGGATCGGTAACGGTACGAACGAATTCGCCTCTGCCTGCCAGCCCATCTTTCCTGTTCTACCTGAGTGCGGTGGTGCGGTATTCAGGCAACCGCGCCGCCGTGGTGCCTTTGGCCCGCGCGTACAGCGGCAGCAGCAAACCCATGTGCTGCTGGATGATTGCGATGCGGTCTTCGCCGCCCGGGTGGGTCGAGAGCAGCTCGATCGGGGCACGCTCGCTCAACGCGCCCATCTTGCGCCACAGCGCCACGCCCGCACGCGGGTCGTAGCCGGCGCGCGCGGCGATGTCGAGGCCGATCAGGTCCGCCTCGCGTTCCTCGTCGCGCGAAAACTTCAGCACTGCGAGCTGGCCGAACGCGTTTGCGACACCGCCGGTGATCGACGGATCGATGCCGAGCGCCGCCGAACCAACCGCGCCGGCCAGCCGGGCGAAGATCGAGGTGGCTGCCGCCTTGCCGGCTCGCTCGCGGCCATGCTCGCGCAGCGCGTGCGCGATTTCGTGGCCCATGATTGCCGCGATCTCGTCGTCGGTCAGCCGCAGTTTTTCAATGATGCCGCTATAGAAGCCAATACGCCCGCCCGGCAGGCAGAAGGCGTTCACCTGGCTCGAATTGAACAGGTTGACCTGCCACTTCCAGTTGGCGGCTTCACGGTTCCAGCGGGTGGACTGCGGGAT
>DASTVB010000034.1:0-19490 GCA_035759315.1 Telluria sp.
CGACAGGGCCTGCCGCAGCGCCGATGCCGGCGCCGGTCAGCGCACCAGCGCCAGCGCCCAGGCCGGTACCGATGACGTGCTCGCCCTTGTGTTCTTTCCAGCTGCGCTCGATTTCCAGGGCGTCTTCGTCGGAACGTGGGCTCACGCCCATCACGATGCCGCCTTCCTTGATGCCTTCCTCATAGTGCTTGACGCGCTCTTCAGGGATGCCTGCGCCGATCAGCGCGCCGATCAGGCCGCCGGTGACGCCACCCGCGCCGGCTCCGGCCAGCGCAGCAGCCACAGGACCGGCGATGACAACGCCCAGGCCTGGCAGGACCAGCGTGGTGCCGACGGCAGCGATGCCTGCCAGCACTGCGCCGATGGCGCCGCCGATGCCGGCGCCAACACCGGCGCCTTCAGCGGCTTTGGTGCCGAGTTCGGTTTCGGTGTCGCCGAAGTGACGCTTGCGGGCGTCGTCCGACATCACCAGGTTCACATCGTCTTTGGAATACCCACGTTCATGCAGGGTGGTATAGGCCCGCTCTGCGCTGTCGCGATCACGGAACAGGCCAGTGACCATGCGGTTGCTCTTCGTGGTGTCGTAATTGCTCATGTTAAATTCCTTTCTAGGAGGTGTTGGGCGGGCACGCAGCAAATTGCTTGCCGGTCGAACTACGTTAAGCTCTTCGGCAATTAGCTTCTGTACGGTGCCGCACTTTCTACACCGCCAACGATTCGAAGCCTGAAGCAAACGCTGCAAGGCCTTGCCTGCCGCCAACACAGAAGCCTTGCGCTACGTTCGTTGCCGCACCGACCACTAACTCTACGATGACTAATCTTGTTTCCACGGCCAGCGCCTTTGCATGGTCAAGGTGTGTGTATTACTTACTTTAGGAGGGAAACAACATGTTATTCATTATCTGGATCGTTATTGGCGGTATCCTGGGTTGGCTGGCCAGCCTGGTCATGAAAACGGATGCAGAACAAGGCATGATCCTCAACGTCGTCGTTGGTATCATCGGTGCATTCCTTGGTGGTTGGCTCCTGTCCCCGCTGTTCGGCAACGGCACTATCAACCAGGATGACTTCAGCGTCACCTCGCTGCTGGTCTCGTTCCTGGGTGCTGTGATCCTGCTGGCAATCGTGAACCTGCTGCGTCGCGGCCGTGTTCGCTAAGAAGATATAGCTTGCCCACCAAAACCAACGCTTGATCGGAAGCGTTGGTTTTTTTTCGTCCCTGGAACACATCAATGAGATCACGCCCCATGATCGTTCTGGTCTCTGTCGCACTGACCTTGCTCGCCGTCTTCCTGACGCTGAACCTCGCACCTGGCGAGAAGCGTATCGAGGAGAAGTTCTCGCGCAGCTATGGCACCGACGACGCCCAGTTCCGCCGCTCGATGGGCGTCCTGCTCGGCCCACCTATTTTGGAGGGCAACCACGTCGAGGAGCTGGTCAACGGCGACAGGATTTTCCCGGCCATGCTGGACGCGATCCGCTCGGCCAAAAAGACGGTCACCTTTGAAACTTACATCTACTGGTCGGAATCGATCGGAAAAGAATTTGCCGACGCGCTGTCGGAACGCGCGCGCGCCGGCGTCAAGGTGCATGTGCTGCTCGACTTCATGGGCAGCGCCAAGATGGACCCGGCGGCGATCGACGAGATGCGCGCGGCAGGCGTCGAGATCGAGCGCTACCACAAGCCGGTCTGGTGGAAGTTCACCCGCCTGAACAACCGCACCCACCGCAAGGTGCTGGTCGTCGACGGCAAGCTCGGCTTTACGGGCGGCGTCGGCATTGCCGACCAGTGGCGCGGCGACGCCCAGGACCCGAAGCACTGGCGCGACACCCACTTCCGCGTCAGCGGTCCGGTGGTCGGGCAGATGCAGGCCGTCTTCAACGACAACTGGACCAAGGCGACCGGCGCCGTGCTGGACGGCGAAGAATATTTCCCCGCGCTGGAGGAGACCGGCAAGATGCCGGCCCAGATGTTCAGCAGCTCGCCCACCGGCGGCAGCGAGAGCATGCACCTGATGTACCTGATGACGATCACCGCCGCGCGCCATACGATCCTGCTGTCGAGCTCCTACTTCGTGCCGGACGACCTGGCGATCAACGCGCTGGCCGAGGCGGCCCGGCGCGGCGTCAAGATCCGCATCATCGCCCCGGGCGAGGATATCGACACCAAGATAGTGCGCGCCGCCTCGCGGGCGCGCTGGGGCAAGCTGCTCGAGGCCGGCATCAAGATCGCCGAATACCAGCCCACCATGTACCACGTGAAATGCCTGATCGTGGACGGCCTGCTGGTGTCGGTCGGCTCCACCAACTTCGACAACCGCTCGTTTAAGATCAACGACGAAGCCAACCTGAACGTTTTCGACCGTACTTTTGCCGCACGGCAATCCGAAATCTTCGAAGCCGACTGGGCCCAGTCACGCGAAGTGACGCTCAAGGAATGGGAGAACCGCCCGATGATGGAAAAGGCCACTTCCCATTTCTATTCCCTGTTCGGCTCCCAGCTTTAAGCGCAAGGCAAGGTCCCTCCAGACGCCGCCGTTCCCGTTCCGATCCGGGCCGGCGGCGCCGTCTTTACATGCATATTCATACATACTTTTTTCATTGACTATTACCGCTGCCGTGCGGATACTCACAGACGCTCCGGCAGAGCAGATCTGCCCTATGTATGCATACATATATTTCACGAGACCGAAAAGCATGAAAAAAACCCTTCTTGCGCTCGCCATCCTCTCGACCGTCGCCGTGGCACACGCCGACGAAGGGATGTGGATGCCGCAGCAGCTGCCGCAAATCGCCAACCAACTGAAGGCCGCCGGCCTCGAACTGGACCCGGCCAAGCTGACCAAGCTGACCGAGTTCCCGGCAGGCGCGATCGTCAGCCTGGGCGGCTGCTCCGCGTCGTTCGTCTCGCCGCAGGGCCTGGTCGCGACCAACCACCACTGCGTCTACAACAGCATCGCCGTCAACTCGACCAAGGAACGCGACCTGCTGGCCAACGGCTTCCTGGCCAAGACCCTGGCTGAAGAGCTGCCGGCCTCGCCGGGCAGCCGCGTGTTCGTGACCGAAGAAGTGCTGAACGTGTCCGACCGCGTCATCACCCCGGCGGTCGCAAAACTGCAGGGCAAGAAGCGCATCGACGCGATCGAAAAGAACCAGAAGGCGCTGGTCGCCGAGTGCGAAAAAGAGCCGGGTTATCGCTGCACCGTGGCCAGCTACTATGGCGGCCTCGAGTTCTACCGCCTGAAGCAGCTGGAAATCCGCGACGTGCGCCTGGTGCACGCGCCGGCCGAAGGCATCGGCAAGTTCGGCGGCGACACAGACAACTGGATGTGGCCGCGCCACACCGGCGACTACGGTTTCTACCGCGCCTACGTCTCGAAGGACGGCAAGGCTGCCGACTTCTCCAAGGACAACGTTCCATACCAGCCGAAGCACCACCTCAAGATCGCCAAGGAAGGCGTGAAGGAAGGCGACTTCATCATGGTGATGGGCTATCCAGGCCGCACCAACCGTCACCGCCTGCCGTCCGAAGTGGCGTACACCTTCGAGTGGAACTACCCTGCATTCGTGCAGCGTTCGGCTGAAACGCTGGCCATCATCGACCGCGAAACCGCGGGCGACCGCGACGCAGCGCTGAAGTACGCCGGCACCAAGGCCAACGTCAACAACTACTTCAAGAACCGCAAGGGCATGCTGACCAGCTACGAGAACAGCGACTTCCTGGCTCGCAAGACCCAGGAACACGCGGACCTCAAGGCATGGGTCAACGCCGATGCCAAGCGCAAGAAGGAATTCGCCGCCGACATCGAGCAGGTCGAAGCCCTGATCGCCAAGCGCGACGCACAGGTCAAGCGCGACTGGCACCTGGACGGTTCCTCGCCACGATTCCTGAGCGCGGCACGCACCCTGCACCGCCTGGCGCACGAAAGCACCAAGCCTGACGTCGAGCGCCGCGCCGGCATGCAGGAACGCGACCTGCCGCGCCTGAAGGCATCGGTTGCCGGCATGGACCGCACCTACGTCGAGAAAGTCGACAAGGCGCTGGTGCTGAACAGCCTGGTCAAGTACGCAGCGCAGCCTGCGGCACAGCGCAACGCAGCGTTCGACGCCGCGATGGGCATCAAGGACGGCATGAAGGAAGCCGAACTGAAGGCCGTGCTGGACACCATGTACGCAGGTTCGAAGCTGGCTAACGCAGCCGAGCGCTCGGCATGGATCGGCAAGAAGCCGGCCGACTTCAAGGCATCGAACGACAGCTTCATCAAGGCCGCCGTCGCGATGTACGAAGACAGCCTGAAGCGCGAAGCAGCCGACGACGAACTGGCCGGCAAGATCCAGCAAGCCTACGCCAACTACATGAAGGCGAAGATCGCCTACATGAACAGCAAGGGCCAGGCTGTGTACCCGGATGCGAACGGCACGCTGCGCGTCACGTTCGGCAAGATCCAGGGCCGCGACCACGGCGCCGACGGCACCGGTGCATGGACCGCATTCACCACCGTCAAGGGCGTCGTCGCCAAGGCGACCGGCGAAGGCGAGTTCAACGCTCCTGCCAAGCAGCTGGCGGCGATCAAGGCCAAGGACTTCGGCAAGTATGTCGATCCGAAGCTGAAGACCGTTCCTGTCAACTACCTGGCCACGCTGGACATCACCGGCGGCAACTCCGGTTCGGCAGCGCTGAACTCGAAAGGTGAGTTCATCGGCCTGGCATTCGACGGCACGCTCGACTCGATCATCTCGGACTGGGACTTCAACCCGACCAACACGCGCGACATCCAGGTGGACGTACGCTACATGCTGTGGGTGATGAAGCACGTCGACCACGCCGACAACCTGATCAAGGAAATGGGCGCCGAGTAATCGCCGCTTGGCTCCCACGAAAAGCCCGCTTTCAAGCGGGCTTTTTTTTTGCGGACTTTCCCAACGCGCCAAGGCGGCAGTACTGTCCCCCCGCCGGTTTTACGGGAACGGAACCAATGCCACAATCATTGACACAGGCAGAAATGGGCGCGATGCTAGACAAGACCAAACACCGTTGCGAATAATTCGAGTGGTCAAGGAGGACAAGTGTTAACACGACATGCATCTTGTAGCTGCGGCCAACTGTCGGCTCAAGTCATTGGGGAGCCGGTCCGCAATTCGATCTGCCACTGCCTGGCGTGCCAGCGCCGGACCGGGAGCCCCTTCGCGCAGCAAGCGAAGTTCCTGCGCGAGAACGTCACCGTCACAGGCCAGTCGACGGAGTACGTTCTAATGGGGGACGAGGGGCCTGGCGCCAGGTTCCACTTCTGCCCGCGATGCGGCGCCACGGTCTACTACGAATTCGAGGGAAACAGGGAGTTCCTCGCAATCCCTGTCGGTGCTTTCGCGGATCCGGGTTTCCCGGCCCCGACGGTGTCGGTCTATGAGTCGCGCATGCACGGATGGGTGGTCCCTCCGCCTGATGCCGAGCACTTCGCGTAGTTATCCTTCTCGCCCAAGCTGCCACACAAAAAAAAGGGACGCCCTCGGCGTCCCTTTCTATTTGTGCCGCCTGCGCTTAGCTGCGGTTCAGGCGCGAGTTGCGCACGCTGTACGTGAAGTAGGTGATGATCGCGACCGCCATCCAGATCAGGAAGATGCGGAAGGTCGCCATCGGCAGGCCCTTCATGATGTACAGGCAGGCCAGGACCGACAGGCCCGGAATCACGTACGGACCGAATGGCACGCGGAAGCCTTCCCTCACTGCGCCAGGCGGCTCGCGGCGGCGCATTACCGGAACGGCGATCGACACCACGATGAACGCGGTCAGGGTGCCCATCGAGACCATGTCCCACAGGAAGGTCGAATCGACCAGGCCAGCCACCAGCGCCACGACGATGCAGACGATGACGGTGTTGCTCATCGGGGTCTGGGTGCGCTCGCTCACGCGGCTGAAGTTCTTCGGGATCAGGCCGTCGCGCGACACGGCGTACAGGATCCGCGTCTGGCCGTAGATCGTCACCAGCGTCACCGAGAACACGGAGATCACGGCGCCGCCGGACAGGATCAGCGCAGGCCAGGCCTGGCCCGTCACGTTCTGCAGGATCACGGACAGGCCGGCTTCCTGGTGCGCGAACATTGACGCCGGCTGGGCGCCGACGGCGGCCACCGCCACCAGCATGTAGAACACGGTCACGATCACCAGCGCGGCCAGGATGCCCAGCGGGACGTTGCGGCGCGGGTCCTTCACTTCTTCGCCGGCCGTGGCAACCGTATCCAGGCCGATGAAGGAGAAGAACACCGTGCCGGCGGCCGCGGTGACGCCCGCCATGCCGGCCAGGCCCTTGGTGGTATCGGTATTGAAGAACGGCGTGAAGTTGGCCGAATCGAACCCGGTGAACGCGATCACGACGAAGAAGGCGAGGATAGCCAGCTTGATCATGACCATGACGTTGTTCGCGGTCGCGGACTCCTTGGCGCCGCGCAGCAGCAGCACGCCGCACAGGATCACCAGCAGGATCGGCGGCAGGTTGATGTGCCCGGGACGGAATTCGACGCCATGCTCGCCCGAGACGATCATCGGCGAGCGCAGCTCGCGCCATATCTCGTAGCCGGTGGAGTTCACCAGGAAGTTGTTCAGGTAGTCGGACCAGCCGATGGCGACCGCGCTTGCGGCCAGCCCGTATTCGAGCAGCACGCAGGCGGCCACTATGAAGGCGGCAAATTCGCCCAGCGACGCATACGCGAACGAGTAGGCAGAGCCCGAAGCGGGAATCTTGAAGGACAGTTCGGCGTAGCACAGCGCCGTGAGGCCGGCGGTGAGCGCCGCCAGCAGGAAGGACAGGATCACCGACGGTCCGGCTTTCGGCACCGCTTCGACCATGGTGAAGAAGATGCCGGTGCCGATGGTGGCGCCGACCCCGATCATGGTCAGCGGGAAGGCGCCCAGCGTCCGCTTCAATCCGCCGGCGCCGTGGCTCTGGCCATCGTCATGCTTTGCTACCGGTTTGGTGCGGAACAGCTTATAGCCAAGGGTGTTCGTGGTCACGGATGATCCTCTGTCGCAGGGAAAAAACCTAGCGATTATAGGGCCGTTTTGGGCGAACGATAGTCAAAAAGCACTTCGCCACCAATATTTACCACGGGGACTGTCCCGCCGGGACTGTCCCCTGCCTTTTTACGGGGAGCGATAAACCTCGAACGGCGGGGGACAGTCCCGAAGGGACAGTCCCCTTCCCTATTCGTCGTATTCGATTTCGATCAGGGTGTCGTTCGGGTAGGTCTTGTCGGCGAGGGGCGGTACGTAGGCGGTGTCGTCGTCGCTCAGGTGCAGGCGAATGCGCTCCCCCTGGTGCAGCAGCGTGGCGCTCCTGATCTTGCGGTCGGTCTTGGTGGCCAGCTGCAGCTTGTCGACGTTGCACCAGTCGGTGGTGAGCAGGAAGCTGTTGATCAGGGACCTGATCCAGAACCCCATCTCCTTCTTGGCGGTGGCCACCATCACCTGGCACTCGAGGCGCAGGTCGCCCAGGCGCCGCATGTTTGCGGGCACGCCTTCGCTGCGCACGTCCGCGCGCCAGCGGTAGCCGCCCTTCTTTTTGTTCAGGATCAGGTCGGCGTCCTCGTCGTCCGCCGCTTCGCTGCGAGGCAGGACGAAGGTTCCATCCGCCGCAACCGGCACCGGGATCGAGATCGTGTCGCCTGAAATGCGCAGCGCCAGATTGTCCATGTCGAGCTGCGGCATGCCGGCGCGCCGGGTCAGCTTGAACCGTACCAGCTTCGCGGTCGGCGCAAGGTCGTGGTGATCGTCGAACGCATCCAGGCCGGCGGCCATCACGCGGTACGTCTTCAGCTCCGGATTGCGCATGCCGCTGACGTGCACCGGCTCCTGCTCCGCCGCCACCGGGCCCGCGCTTGCGGGCAGCATGGCCGCGCCGGAAAGGATGACCAGTGCGGCGGCGCCAAAAATGAGGGGTTTTTGCATTGCTTTCCGTTCGTGGCGGCGCGCAGGCCGCCACGTATCGCGAGGCAGTACTTCGCTGCCGCCGCTGGTTTAGTTGAGGACCTGGACGCGCTTGCCGCTAACGGTGCGCTGCGCCGGGTTGCCGTACACGGTGATGTGGCCGGAACCTTCCGAACGCGCCACCACCGAATCCTTGACGATCGCGGAGATGTCCCCGGAGCCGTGGCTGGACAGGTCGGCGACCTGGCTCGACAGGCGCGCGAAGTTCGCGCCGCCGGAGCCATGGACATTGGCGTTCAGCTTTTCGACCGTGCCGCCGGCCTCGATCTGGCCCGAGCCGTGCAGGTTGGCGGACAGCGAGCGGCCGTTGACGGTGCCGAGCACCATGCTGCCCGAGCCGGTCAGCTTCACGTTCGCGTCTCCGATCGCCAGGCCCGCGGCGCTGACGCCGCCGGAACCGGTCAGCTGCGCGTTCAGGCGCTCGACGCGGCCACTCAGTTCGGTGCGGCCCGAGCCGGTCGCGACCAGGGTGAAGGTGCCGCCGTTCAGGCCCGTGATGTTGGTGCGGCCGGAACCGGCCTGGGTCACCTGGTCCAGTGCCGCCACGGTGTAGCGCACGCGGATCGGGTTGTCGGTCTTGACGCTGCCTTCCATCCAGATCCGCAGCGTTTCGCCAGACTGCTCGGTCTTGATCAGCGGGAGCAGGTTGCTGTCAGCCTCGATCTCGAGCGATGGCGCGCCGCCGACCCGAACTTCGGTGTGCATGCGGCCGCCGACGTTCAGCGAACGCAGTGCGGCCACGTCGCGGCGCTCCGATTGCAGGTTGCCGTTGCCTTCAACGGTCTTGCTGCTCCAGGCAGTGTAAACGCCCGATTCCCCGTTGCCCGGGGCGATGACGATGGCGCAGCCGCCCAGGAGGGTGGCGCAGGCGAGAGCGAGCACGGAAAGAGTACGCATGGTGGATATCCCTGTTGTTATTTGACAGGTCAACAATAGCAAAACGCCGCCCCGGGAGGACGGCGTTATGCGATGGCCTGCAAAAATCGGGGGCTGAACCGCAGTTTAGGCCACCCGCACTACCATCATCCCGGCCCGCAGCCCGACGCGCACGTCCGGGTTCGGGAATACGATCATTTCCTGGTCGTGTTCCACGGTGTAGATGGTCTCGCCGTCGGTGGCGATCACGGTGCCGAACGGCGCCGAGGTGAAATTCTGGGTCTCGCGGCCGAAGTTCATCACGAAGCTGTCGGACAGCTTGATGATGTTCTGGGCCACCTTGAACACGTGCGGCTGCGCGTGCGCCTGCCCCGCCGGACGCCCGCGCAGCAGCGCGTCGATCGCCGCCTGCGCGTGGGCGAACTGCGCCAGGTCGTTGTTGCCCAGCGTGCCGATGCGCCCCAGTTCCACCGTGGCGCCGGCGGCGCCGTGGTGTTCGGCCGAATAGTAGCTGTAGGTGCCGGCCGAAGACGGGTTCATGATGATGGCGCCGATCGCGGCCGCCCCCATCCAGTCCACCAGCTCCGTCCTCCGGTCGCCGCTCACCAGGTCGGGCACGATCGCAAACGCCGGATAGTACGACGGACGGATCGCGGTGTGCAGGTCGAGGTGCCAGCGGCGCGGGCCGGCACCGGCGAAGAATTCCGTGGTCGCGGCAATCATCGTGTCGGCGCGGGCCGCTTCCGCGGTCCCGGCCAGCGAACCGCGCTCCGGGCGGAACATCCGGTTCAGGTCGGCGTCGATGAAACGCCTGCCCTGCGAAATGGCGTCGATATTGCCGACGCAAAGCATCAGGTCCACACCCAGCGCCCCCGGTTCGCGCGACAGGGCTTCGAGCACGTAGGCGACCATTTCGATCGGCCCCGTCTCGTCGCCATGCACGCCAACCGACAGCAGCACGCTTGCGCGCGCCGGGTCCGCCGTGCCGGTTCTGACGGTCATGATGCCCCTTGCGGGCAGCGCAACCTTCAGGCCGGCGCCTTCGAACCTGCGCGCGACCTCGCCGAAATCGGCTTCGGCCAGCGCGCGGACTGCGGAAGGCAGCGGGTGGGTCATTTCGCCACGGAGTTGGCTGCCTCGGACAGCGCCCAGACGTCGAGCATTGCCTGTTCAAGGTCGGTCGCCTGGGCATAGCCGGACAGGCCGATGTCCTTGGTGACTACCTTAACCGCGTCGGACGTGTTGCCGTCCGCGGAGCGCGCCAGCACCTGCGCCAGCAAACGCTGCTGCGTGCGGCGCAGCGCCTGCTGCGCGTAGCTGCGCAGCTGTTCCTGCGACTTGCTGGTCGCCGACAGCTTCAGGCCGCGCTCGAGCGTATCGATGCCCGCCTGGCTGCGCAGCGCCATGCCAACCTGCAGGAACTGCGCCAGCGACATGCCGGTCGGGCGGGTCACGGAAACAGCCGAGAACAGGAAGCTGGCGACGGAGTCGATCGCATCGACCGCTTTCCAGGCCTTGGCGAACGATGGCGAGATGCCTGCCGAGCTATCGGCTTCGGCCTGCGCCGGAGCCAGCGCCGCCAGCATCGCGGGGTCGGCGAACAGGCGGGTGAGTTCTGCCATGCCTTCCGCGGCGCGCTGCTTGTCGCCGCCGACCGACAGCACGCCTTCCATCACGCCCTTGAACATCACGCGGGTGCGGGCGTCGACCTTGATCGACACTTCGCGCGGGATCTTCAGTGCGTCGGCGTCGAGCGCATCGAACACCGGCGCCAGGTGCAGCGCGGACCATGCCTGACCCCAGGCCTTGACCACTTCGGTCTCGTCCACGTTGTGCGCCTGCGCCAGTTCGCGCAGCATCAGCGGGCCGCAGCGGTTGACCGATTCGTTGGCCAGCACGGTCGCCAGGATCGCGTTTGCCAGCGGGTGCTCCAGCGCGCTGCGGCTTTCCACCATCATCGCCGGGAAGTACGGCTTGAGGACGGTCTCGGCCCATGGCTCGTCGGTCAGTGGCAGCGCCGACAGCAGGCGCTTGTAGCGGTTCTTGACGTTGGCGACCACCACCGCCAGTTCAGGCGTGGTCAGGCCGATGCCGTTTTCCTTGCGGCCTGCCAGCACGGTGTCGGTTGGCAGCTGCTCCAGCTCGCGGTTGACCGCGCCTTCTTTTTCCAGCGCGGTGATCAGCGCGCCGTAGCCGTCGACCACGTTCGCGTCCGACTGCGCCTGCCACTCGCGCACCAGCAGGTGCGTCTGCAGCGTGTTGTCGCGCAGGACCAGGTCTTCGATGTCGTTGGTCATGTCCAGCAGCAGCTTGTTGCGGTCCGCTTCGGACAGCTTACCTGCATTGACTTCGGTGTCGAGCCAGATCTTGGCGTTCACTTCGTGGTCGGAGCAGTCCACGCCCGCGGAGTTGTCGATCGCGTCGGTGAAGATGCGGCCGCCCTTGAGTGCGAACTCGATACGGCCGGCCTGGGTCGCGCCCAGGTTGCCGCCTTCGGCCACGATGCGGGCACGCATTTCGCTGCCGTCCACGCGGATGTTGTCGTTGGCGCGGTCCTTGACCTGTGCGTGCGTCTCGGTCGACGCTTTCAGGTAGGTGCCGATGCCGCCGTTGTAGAACAGGTCGACCGGCGCCAGCAGGATGCGGTGCATCAGTTCCTGCGGGCTCAGCGAAGTCTCGGCGATGTCGAGCGCGGCGCGAACCTGCGGCGACAGCTCGATAGTGCGGGCGCTGCGCGGGTACACGCCGCCGCCTTCGGAGATCAGTTCCTTGTTGTAGTCTTCCCACGAGGAGCGCGGCAGCGCGAACATGCGCTGGCGTTCCGCGAACGACTTGGCGACGTCCGGGGTCGGGTCGAGGAAGATGTGGCGATGGTCGAACGCCGCCAGCAGTTTCATCTGGTTGGACAGCAGCGCGCCGTTGCCGAACACGTCGCCGGACATGTCGCCCACGCCCACCGCGGTGAACGGCTGGGTCGCCATGTCGTGGCCCAGTTCATAGAAGTGGCGCTTCACCGCTTCGAACGCGCCCTTGGCGGTGATGCCCATCTTCTTGTGGTCGTAGCCGTTCGAGCCGCCCGACGCGAACGCGTCGCCCAGCCAGAAGCCGCGCGAGACGGCGATGCCGTTGGCGATGTCGGAGAAGGTCGCGGTGCCCTTGTCGGCTGCCACCACCAGGTACGGATCGTCCTGGTCGTAGCGCACGGTGTCGGCCGGCGGCACGATCTCGCCGCGCACGCGGTTGTCGGTCACTTCCAGCAGGCTGGAGATGAACAGGCGGTAGACTGCTTCGCCTTCGGCCGCGATCTGCTCGCGCGCCGCGTCGGCAGGCATCTGCTTGCACACGAAGCCGCCTTTCGCGCCGGCAGGCACGATCACGGCATTCTTGACCATCTGCGCCTTCACCAGGCCAAGCACTTCGGTGCGGTAGTCTTCCATGCGGTCCGACCAGCGCAGGCCGCCGCGGGCCACAGGGCCGCCGCGCAGGTGCACGCCTTCGAAGCGGCGCGAGAACACGAAGATCTCGCGGTACGGGCGCGGCTCGGGCACCAGCGCCAGGTTCGAGGTGTCGAACTTGAAGATGATCTTGTCGCCCTGCTGCTTGTTCTGGAAGTAGTTGGTGCGCAGGGTCGCGCCCACCAGGTCGAGCAGCGCCGCGAAGATTTCTTCGGTGTCGGCGTGGTTGATCGAGGCCAGGCGGCCCTTGATCGAAGCGAGCATGTCGTCCGCTTCGCGGCGCGCGGTGTCGGCGGCTGCCGGGTCGAAGCGCTTGATGAAGGCTTCCACCAGTTCCTTGACCATGGCCGGCTGGCGGCGCAGGCTGTCGGCGATGTAGCGCACGGTGAACTTGGAACCGGTCTGGCGCCAGTAGCTGATGTAGGCGCGCACCAGCTGCACTTCGCGCACCGACAGGCCGCCTTCGATCACGAGGCCGTTCATGCGGCCGTCTTCGGCCTGGTCGTTGAACAGGGCTTCGAACAGTTCTTCCGCCACGCGCACCACTTCCGGCTTGGCCAGTTTGGCGTCGCTGGCGTCGTCCGCGGTCAGGCTGGTGACGTAGACGCGCTTGCCGTCCAGGGTGATGTAGTGCGAGTGCTCGCGCTCGATGCCGATGCCGGCGTTGGCCAGCGACGGCAGCAGGCGCGACAGCGGCGGCACCTTGTTGACCGAGTAGATGCGGATCGACGCGCCGTTGGCGCCGGTGTCGATGCGCACCGACACGTGCTCGTCCGAGCTGTTCGACAGGATCTTCTGCAGGTCGCGGAACGCGACTTCAGGATCGGTCGAGGCGACGTAGTTGACCGGCAGGTTGGCGCCCAGCTTGCGCAGGTTGGTGCGCAGGTCAGGGTCTTCCACGTGGCCGATCAGGGAATCGAAGGTGTTGTGCCAGCCGCCCAGGACCGCGAGCAGCGGCTGCTCGATGTCGGCCTGCAGGTCGAGCGGATGGCGTGCGCCGCGCGCGATCAGGTAGACGCGGGCCAGCGGGCCGTCGGCGACCAGGGTCTGGGTGCGCACGTCGGTGGCGCCCGCGCTGTCCTTCAGCGCCTGCGACAGCGAATGCACCAGCGCCGCCGAGTAGCGCTCGCGCGGCAGGTACACCAGCACGTTCATGTGGCGGCCATACACGTCGCGGCGCGCGAACACCTTGGCGCGCGGCTGCTTGTACAGCGACACGACCGAGCTGCACACCTGCGCCAGCCATTCCGGATCGGCTTCCAGCGCTTCGGTGCGCGGCAGCGATTCGAGGATCTCGATGAATTTCTCGGCGCGGAAGCCTTCCTGGCGCACGCCGGCCAGCGACAGCACCTTGGTGACGCGGCCGCGCGCGAACGGCAGGCGCGCCAGCGGGGTCGAGTTGCCGGCGCGGGTGAACAGGCCGACGAAGCAGTGTTCGCCGACGATGTTGCCCTTTTCGTCATTGGCGCGCACGCCGATGAAGTCGAGCGGAGTGTCGCGGTGCAGCGTGCCTTCGACGTCGGCCTTGACGATCGACAGCGGGTGCTGGCGCGCGCCCAGCGCGTCGAGCTGACCCGGGATGTTGGCCAGGCAGGTGCCGTACACAGGGTGCGCGGTGTCCTGCAGCACGCCGATGCGGCTAGGGATGTCGCGTTCCAGTTCGTTCGCGCCCGGCTGCACAAAGTAGTAGGCGTAGCCGAACGGCTCGAAGCCTTCGTTCTTGGCCCACTCGAGGAAGGCGGCCACTTCCTGGCCTTCCGCGCCCTGCTGCGCCGAAGCGGCGGCCACGGAGGTCAGGCGGTCGGACATCGCCAGCGCGTCGCGGCGCACCACGGCGGCGTCGCGCGCCACCATCTGGATCTTGCCGACCAGCGCGGACAGCTCGTCCACGCTCAGTTCTTCGGACAGCAGGCACACGATGATCGATTCCAGCGGGGCGCCGGCTTCGCACACGGCGGTCACCACGCCGTTCGCATCGCGGCGGACCGGCAGCACGGCGTTCAGCACGGAGGATGCGCCCACCTTCTGGCGGCGCAGCGCCATCACGATCGAATCGACCAGGTAAGGCATGTCGTCGTTCAGGATCAGCAGCGCGGTTGCGGCGGCGCCGGTCGCGTCGGTGTAACGCAGCTGCGCAATCTGGCAGCCTTCCACGACCCGCTTGGACGCCTGGCGGAAGCCTTCCCACAGCACCGGCGCGAGGCTGGCCGGCGAGGTGCCCGCCAGGTCTTCGTCGTCCAGCGATCCGAGCCAGGCAGCGATCAGGCTCGCGACCTGGCCATTGTCACCGGCAGGCATGCTCGCGTTGACCAAGTCCAGCGTCTGTTTACGCAAATCGTTTGGCTGTTGATTCATGTGCTTCTCCATACTGTTTTGTAGTGTCCGCCGGCCCGGTTCCGCTTGTGGCTTCGCTGTGCTGTCGGAAATGCAACGGGGTTGGCCCGTCAAAATTTAACTCGTGATTATAAATCGTAAAGCCCCGGCAAATCGAGTACATAGGTGAGGTCCTGCAGGGCTTCCTGGCATTCGCGCGCGAACTGCGCGTCGGCCAGGTCGTGCGGTTCGACCCGGTCGCGGTAGTGTTTTTCCACCCACGCGACCAGCTTCGCGTACAGCGCCTCGGTCATGATCACCCCCTGGTGCATGGCCTGCGCCTCCTCTTCGGTCAGCACCACGCGCAGGCGCAGGCACGCCGGCCCGCCGCCGTTGCGCATCGACTGGCGCAGGTCGAAGTGGATCAGTTCTTCCACCGGTCCGCCGCTGCCGACCATACCGTCCAGGTAGCGTGCGACAGCGGCGTTTTCATGGCATTCCTGCGGCACCACCAGGGCCATCTTGCCGCTCGGCTTTTGCAGCAGCTGGCTGTTGAACAGGTAGCTGGCCACCGCGTCGGCCACCGTGACGTCGGCGGCCGGCACCCGCACCGGCACGAATTCGGCGTTGTCCAGCGCCAGCGCATTGCGCAGGTCGGCCAGCGTGGCCGCCTCGTTGGCGAACGCCAGCTCGTGATAGAACAGCACGTTGGCCGAGCCGACCGCGATTACGTCGTTGTGGAACACGCCCAGGTCGATCACATCCGGATTCTGGGACGCGAACACGGTGCGCTCCAGGTCCAGGCCGTGCATGCGCGCGACCGCCTGCGATGCCTCGAAGGTCTGGCGCGCCGGGTACTTTTTCGGGCTCGGAGCGGACGGATCGAACTCGACCCGGCCGTACACGAAGAATTCGACGCCGCGGCTGCCGTGCTGCGCGCACAGGCGGGTGTGGTTGGCCGCGCCCTCGTCGCCGAAGGCGGGGGTGCCCGGTAGCGCCTGGTGCACGCTGAAGCATTTGTCGTCGGCGAATATCGCGCGCAGCGTGCGCTCGGTCTGCAGGTGCTCGTCCGAGCGGTGCAGCTTGTTGTTCAGGTTAGCCGGCGTGAAGTGCACGCGCTTGTCGTGCGTGTCGGCCGACGGGCTGACGGTGGCCGCGTTGGCGGTCCACATCGACGAGGCGGAATAGGCGCAGGCGAGGATCACCGGCGATTCCTTGTACGCCTTTTCCAGTACCTGCGCGTCGGTGCCGCTAAAGCCGATCCGGCGCAGCATGCGCAGGTTCGGGCGGTTCTGCGGCGGAAGCAGCGCCTGCGCGAAACCGCGGCGCGCCAGCTCGCGCATCTTGGCCAGGCCCTGCAGGGCGGCCTGTTTCGGGTTGGACGCGCTCTTCACGTTGGAGAACGAGGCCACGTTGCCGAACGAAAGGCCGGCGTAGTTGTGCGACGGGCCTACCAGGCCGTCGAAGTTGAATTCGCGAGCGGTCATTGGCATCTCCTGTTACAGCGACAGGCCCGGCGACAGCTTGGCCGGCAGTTCGAGCTCGCTGGTTTCGATCGAGGCGACCGGATAGGCGCAGTAGTCGGCCGCGTAGAACGCGCTCGGGCGCAGGTTGCCGGACTTGCCGACGCCGCCGAACGGCGCCGAGCTGGCCGCGCCGGTGGTCGGGCGGTTCCAGTTGACGATGCCGGCGCGCGCCTTGATGCTGAACTTCTTCCACAGCTGCTCGTCGTTCGACAGCAGCGCGGCGGCCAGGCCGTATTCGGTGCTGTTGGCGGCGGCGATCGCGGCGTCGAAGTCCTTCACGCGCACCACCTGCAGCAATGGGCCGAACCATTCCTCGTCCGCGATGCCGTGGGCTTCGGTGGTGTCGACGATGCCGGCGGTGACGAAGCCCGCGTTCGGGTCCGGCTGGGTCATCTGCAACAGCACCTTGCCGCCCTTCTCCGCCATCTCGGCCTGCGCCTGCACCAGGCGTTTGGCCACGGCCGCCGAGACCACCGGGCCCATGAAGGGCTGCGGCTCGGCGTTGGATGTGCCGACCGACAGCTTCGCGGCCACTTCGACCAGGCGCCTGATAAACGCTTCGCCTTCCGGGCCGTCCTGGACGATCAGGCGGCGCGCGCAGGTGCAGCGCTGGCCGGCCGAGATGAAGGCCGACATCACGGTGTGGTGCACCGCCGCGTCCACGTCCTTGACGTCCCACACCACCAGCGGGTTGTTGCCGCCCATTTCCAGCGCCAGCATCTTGCCGGGCTGGCCGCCGAACTGCTTGTGCAGCGCGATGCCGGTCTGGCTGGAGCCGGTGAACAGGATGCCGTCGATGCCGGCGTCCTGGCCCAGCGCAATGCCGGTGTCGCGGCCGCCGTTGACCAGGTTCAGCACGCCCTTGGGCAGGCCGGCCTGCTCCCACAGCTGCACGGTCTTGACGGCAGTGCGCGGCGCGAATTCGCTCGGCTTGAACACAATGGTGTTGCCGGCGATGAGGGCGGGGACGATGTGGCCATTTGGCAGGTGGCCGGGGAAGTTGTACGGTCCAAACACGCCGAACACGCCCAGCGGGCGGTGGCGCAGCACGGCATTGCCGTCCGCGACCCTGGCCGAGCTCGAACCGGTGCGCTGCTCATAGGACTGGATCGAGATGTCGACCTTGTTGGCCATGGTGGTCACTTCGGTGCGAGCTTCCCACAGCGGCTTGCCGACTTCTTCGGCGATGGTGGCGGCCAGGTCCTCGGCGTTTTCCTTGAGCAGGTCGCGGAACCTGCGGGTAATCGCGATGCGTTCGTCCAGTTCCGTCATGGCCCAGGCGTCGAAGGCGCCGCGTGCGGCCTGCACTGCGCGCGCCACGTCGGCGGCGGTCGATTCATTGCTGGTCCAGGTCTGGCGCCCGGTGGACGGATCGATCGTCGCCAGTTCGCGGCCGGAGCCGGCCATCCACTCGCCGTTGATGTAGTTCGAAAGGTTCGCCATTATTTTTTCCTTACATTGAGTGTCAGCGTGCGCACCTGGGCGCCGGGCTGGCAGTGCAGCAGTTCGCGGTCGGTTTCCGCAAGGGCCAACCGGCCGCCGACCGGATTCGTGCGGGCCAGGACCATGCGGAAGTCGCGCATCGTGGTGTTGGAGACGATCAGCGGCTCGGTGTCGTCGGACTTCGCTTCCGGGTCGACCGTCACCAGTTCGCTCTCGCGCATCGCGCGCAATTCGGACACGCGCGCCTGCAGCACCGGGCCGGCGTCGAAGATGTCGACGTAGCCTTCGAAGTGCATGCCTTCGGCTTCCAGCAGGCGGCGCGCCGGCACGGTGTTGGTGTGCACCCGGCCGATGGTCTCGCGCGCGTCCTGCGGCAGGTAGTCGACGTACATCGGCTGGCGCGGCATCAGTTCGGCGATGAAGGACTTCTTGCCCAGGCCGGTCAGTTCGTCGACGTGGTTGAAGTCGGCCTTGAAGAAGTGCCGGCCCAGGCCCTCGTAGAACGGCACGCGGCCGTCTTCCGACTGGTAGCCGCGCATTTCGGCGATCAGGCGCTCGGTGAACAGGTGCGGGAACTGGGCGATGAACAGGAAGCGGCTCTTGGACAGCCATTTGCCGTTATGGCCGCTGCGGTATTCGGGGCGCAGGAACAGCGAGCACAGTTCGGTGGAACCGGTCAGGTCGTTCGACAGGTACAGCGTCTCCATGCGCGTGAACACATTGAGTTCGCGGCTTGAGTGCACCAGCGTGCCGATGCGGTAGTTGTAGAAGGGCTCGTCCAGACCGACCGCGCTCTTGATCGCGCACACGCCGGCCAGGATGCCGTTCGACTGGTCCTCCATCACGAACATGTAGTCGCGCTTTTCGGGCGCGATCTCCTCCGCGAACGATGCCACCGCGGTTTCCACGCGGGCGCCGAGCAGGGCGCGGTCCGGCTTGAGCGTGGTCATGCCGCTGCCGGCGGCGCGCGCCATCTCCATCAGCCCTTCCAGGTCGCCTGCTTCGATTGCACGGATTACCAGCATGTGTGCCTCCTTAAATACGAACGCAGACGACCGAATCGCCCGGGGATACGTCCAGCAGGCGGCGCACCTGCGCCGACAGGTTGACAGTGTCGGACTGCTCTAGCGAAGGGCTCTCGATGAGCGCGGCGCGGAAGCGCGCGCCGGTGCCGGTGGCCACCGCGTAGGTCGCGGAATGCTCGGAGAATCCGGCCGGTTCGCCGGCGGTCACGCGCCGCAGCGCCGAACCCGTGAAGGTGCGCAGCGAATGCTTGTGCGCCTGCAGGATCGGGCCGCCGTCGAAGATGTCGATGTATTCGTCGGCTTCGAAGCCCTCCTCGGCCAGCAGGCGGAACGCCAGTTCGCCATCCGGATGGATCTGGCCCATTGCGGCCTGGGCGTCGCCCGGTAGCAGCGGCACGTACACCGGATAGTGCGGCATCAGTTCGACGATCAGGGTGCGGTTGCGCGCGCCGCCGATCACGCGCTCGGCGTCGAGGAAGTCCATCTTGAAGAACTTGCGGCCCAGCGCATCCCAGAACGGCGAATTGCCGTTGGCGTCGGTCATGCCGGCCAGCGGCACGAAGAAGCGGTCGCCGAAGCGGTGAGGCGCCAGCACCGCGAACAGCAGGCGCGCGCGCGACAGCAGCGCCGCTTCCAGCCCCGCGCTTTCGCGGTTGTGGATGTAAAAGCCCGACAGCTGCGAGTACGCGGTGAGCTCCGAGCACAGGGTCAGCGCGTGCACGCTGTGGCTGATATTGAGGTCGCGCGAGACCTGCTGGATCACGTCGTTACGGAACGAGAAGTAGGTACCGTTGGAGCCGGCCGATGCAAAGATGGCGGCGGTACCGGCGATCTCGCCCGTCTCCTGCCGTTCGAGCACGAACAGGTAGGA
>DASTVB010000035.1:0-3778 GCA_035759315.1 Telluria sp.
GCTTCGCCTCGAAATCCAGGCCCGCCGACAGGCCCATATAGGCGTGCGTCGGCCGGGCGAAGCAGTAGATGCAGCCATGTTCGCAACCGCGGTAGGGATTGAGCGACACGCCGAAGGAAATGTCTGGCGACGCGTTGCGGCTGAGGATGGTCTTGGCGTACTCGTCCGTGACGATGGTGCGGAACGGCGGCGCCTCGTCGTCCTCGTCATCGTGCGTCCAGCCGTCGTCGAACGATTCGCGACCGTTGACTTCGTAGCGGCCCTGCAGGTTCGAGACCGCGCCCCGTCCCTTGCGGGCGTTGAGCGGCTTCGGCGGCAGCATAACCTGGCCTTCGATCCCGTCGTCGTGCGGCGCCGGCGCGCCGCTTTTTGATACTGTACGCATATACAGTATTCTAGACCTGCGCGCTTGCGGTGACAAGCGGTGGTGTGGCTTTGTGCGCGACTTTCTCAGCGCCCGGCGAAGGCTGCTTGTCGATTGATAAACGCGTCGAATCCGTCAATCAGCGGCGCGATGTCGGCGCCCGCATCGATGGCCGCGATGGCGCACGCCGCCGCTTCGAGCGTGGAGAGTTGGTGCGGGGCATGCGCCTTGCGGATGCGATATGCCGACGGCGGGACGTCGGCGAGCGACAGGCGCGGCAACGCTTGCAGCACAGGATTACAAAACAGCATCTTGCGGCTTTTCCGCCACGTCCCGTCCAGCACTACAAGCCGGGTCGCGCCCGCCACAAGCTGGCCAGGCGGGACCTGTTCGCAGGCGTCGGTCGATGACGGCGGGTACAGCAACACCGGCGAGCGGCCGCCGGCGTACAGCAGGGCATGGAGCTTACCGGCATCGAAGGATTCCCCGACCACCAGCGAACTGTTGGGCAGCGACAGGTGCAGCAGGCGCGCCGTACCTTTCGCGTTGCGCACTTCCATCGGGTGCTGCAGGATCAGCAGCTCGAGCGCGGACGCGACGGGGCCGGCAAAGCCGCAGGCGCACGCACTTAGCGCACGCAGGCAGCGTGCACATTCGGCACGGCGTTGAACTGGAGCGTTATCGTTCACGAAATCGGCGGCGATGGAAGACGGAGCGCGATTGTACCGCCCCGCCGCTCAGCGCTGCTCGCGCATGGCCTTGAGCGCGCCGCTCCAGGCGACCAGCTGGTCGAGCATGGTTTCCACATTATGGTTGTGGCGCTCGTGCGGCTTGAATACCTTGTAATGCTCGAAGTCGTCATGCAGCGATAGCATCACCTGCGCGCGCACGTCCGCCACCTGCAACTCGCCCATGATGAGGCGCAGCACTTCCACCGCGCGCACGCCGCTAGCGCTGCCGTAGCTGACGAAGCCCGCCGCCTTGTTGTTCCATTCCGCGTAAAGGAAGTCGAGCGCGTTCTTGAGTGCTGCCGACGTGCCGTGGTTGTATTCCGGGGTGACGAACACGAAGCCGTCGAACCCTGCAATCTTCGCCGCCCATTTCTTCGTGTGCTCCTTCGAATACTTGCCCTGCGATGGCGGAATCGGCTCGTCCAGCAACGGCAGGTTGTAGTCGGCGATGTCCACCAGTTCGTAGGCGGCATCGTTGCGCAGCTTCGCGATCTCGATCACCCATTGCGCGACGTCCAGCGCCTTGCGGCCCGGCCTTGTGCTTCCGACAATCACGGCGATCCTGATCATGCTGCGCTCCTTGTTGATAGGGGATTTGCATCGATTCTAGGCAATTGCTGACGAGGCAAGCGCACCCTTGCCCCGGCGATTTCGCGCGGGCAGTTATCACCGTCGCCGCGCCTTTCGTCGGAAACTATTTACGCAAATAAATTTTTTTATCCTGAATTGCCAATCCGGTATTGCTCCACAGATTTGAGCTGCATAGAATCAATTTATTCCATGCAGCAACGAAGTTCTGGAGCGCATCATCGACACCCCAGTATTCCTCCGCCGGCTTTCGGCCCGCAAATTCGCTACCGCTTTCGTGCTGTGTGTTGCGCTGCAACCCTCCTTGGCAATCGAGCAAGAGTACCCGCTGGACTACCGCCTGAACGAGCACATCGTGCAGATTCCGTCCGGCCCGAAGCACCTGTCGATGCTGGAAACCACCGTATTCAAGCCCAACGGCCCAGGTCCGTTCCCGCTGCTGATCATCAACCACGGCAAGGAACTCGGGCGTCCGTCCGACCAGCCGCGCGACCGCTTCATCCACATGGCCACCGCGTTCGTGAAGCGTGGCTACGCCGTGATGGTGCCGATGCGCGAAGGCTTCGCCGCATCGACCGGCCGCTATCGCGACCACGGCTGCGACATGACCAGGAATGGCTACACCCAGGCCGAAAACGTGCGTGATGCCGTGGCCTACGCGCGTGCGCAGTCGTGGGTCGATGCGGACCGGATCGTGGTGGCGGGCCAGTCCTACGGCGGCCTGGCGACCATCGCGCTGGGCGCCGAAGCCCTGCCCGGCGTGCGCGGCCTGCTCAACTTCGCCGGCGGCCTGGCCGACACCGATGGCCGCTGCAACTGGCGCGAGCAACTGGTCGGTGCGTTCGGCGAATACGGAAGCAAGAACAAGCTGCCGACGCTGTGGATGTATGGCGTGAACGATTCCCTGTTCGATCCGGAGCTGGTTACGCGCATGTACGACGCCTTCGTCGGCGCGGGCGGACGCGCGCGCCTGGTCCAGTTTGGCGAATTCAAGCGCGACGCGCACGGCATGCTCGCGAGCCGCGATGGCGAAAAGGTGTGGCTGCCCGAGACCGAGCGCTTCCTCAAGCAGATTGGCATGCCGACCGAAGAGATCATCACGGTCACGCCGCGCCCCGCGCTGCCGGCCACGAACTACGCCTCGGTGCAGGACGTCACCGCCGTGCCTTACCTGTCGGCTGGAGGCCGCGCGGCCTACGAGGCCTACCTGTCCAAGCACCAGCCGCGCGCGTTCGCGATTTCGCCGTCCGGCGCATGGAGCTGGGCGGAAGAAGGCGAAGACCCGGAGAGCCGCGCGCTCGCCACCTGCCGCCAGACCAGCAACTCGCCGTGCCGCCTGTACTCGGTGGACGACAACGTGGTGTGGGAAGAAGACACGATGGCGACCGCTAAAAACAGCGGCGCCGCGGACGGCGCGACTGCCCGCCTGTGAGTTAGCGCGCCAGCGCCGCCGCCCAGGCGTGTAGCTGGGTGACACTGGCGGTCGCGCCGCCGCACACGATCACCAGCACATTGCGGCAGCCGTCCAGCAGCGGATGCGCGCCATACGGCAGCGCCAGCGAGGCGCCGCACGCCGGCTCCACCACGATCCGGTGATCCTCGATGAAGCGCAGGCAGGCGTCGACCGCCGCCTGGTCCGACACCACCGCACTGCGGACATCGTGCTCGCGCGTCATGCGGAACGCCTGGTCGGCGACCCGGCGCGCACCGAGCGAGGTGGCGATGCTGGCAATCGAAGGCAGCTCCACCGGCGCGCCTGCGCGCATGGCCTGCGCGAGCGAATCGGCACCATCGGTCTCCACCGCAATCACCGGGACATGGCCCATCCCGTTGCGTCGCAGTCCTTCGATCACTCCACACATCAATCCACCGCCGCCGACCGACAGCACGACCGCGTCCGGCGCCAAGCCTGCCTGCGCCACCTCGTCGATCATCGTGGCGTGGCCTTCCCACAGCAGCGGATCGTCGAAAGGATGAATGAAGGCGTCGGTTTCGGTCAGCAGCGAGCGCGCCATGGCGTTGGCTTCCTGGAAGGAGGCGCCGTGCACGGTGACTTGCGCCCCCTCGCGCCGGATCATCTCCTTCGCGCGCTCGG
>DASTVB010000036.1:0-9520 GCA_035759315.1 Telluria sp.
CATCTGTGCTGCGCCGGTGATCATGTTCTTGATGTAGTCGGCGTGGCCTGGGCAGTCAACGTGAGCGTAGTGACGCGCTGCGGTCTCGTACTCGACGTGTGCGGTGTTGATGGTGATGCCGCGTGCTTTTTCTTCTGGTGCAGCATCGATCTGGTCGTATGCTTTAGCTTCGCCGCCGAATTTCTTCGACAGGACAGTTGCGATCGCAGCGGTCAGGGTGGTCTTGCCGTGGTCGACGTGGCCGATGGTGCCGACGTTGACGTGCGGCTTGGTCCGTTCGAATTTACCTTTTGCCATTATAGACTCCTAACTAGATGAGTTTGACCAGGCACAGCCTGACGTTGTCGATTGAAACTTGCTACTTGATTTGATGCGAATTCTGGTGCCCTTGACGTGGATTGAACACGTGGCCTCTCCCTTACCAAGGGAGTGCTCTACCACTGAGCTACAAGGGCTAATTTGGAGCGGGTGAAGGGAATCGAACCCTCGTCATAAGCTTGGAAGGCTTCAGCTCTACCATTGAGCTACACCCGCGAGGTCATTCAATTCACTTCCGCTACAGTCCCGCGTCTTTGGTGGTGGGGGCTGGATTCGAACCAGCGTACTCAGAGAGAGCAGATTTACAGTCTGCCGCCTTTAACCACTCGGCCACCCCACCCTGCAAGGAACCGCAGAGTATGAAGCAACGCAAAAATACTGTCAACCCTATTTCACCGGACAAATCCGCGGAAACGGGGTCGTCGTCGCTTCGGGGCGAAATTGTAAACGCTGGAGGAAATATCGACAAGGGTGATTTTGGGGACTGTCCCCGCAGGGGGCTGTCCCCCGGTGTTTGGATGTCGTGGCGTGCGCCGGACACCGGGGGACGGTCCCCGTCGGGGACAGTCCCCTTCCCTATTCAAGCGGAGGTGGAAAGGGCGGCGATGACCTGGCTCTTGAGCGCCTTGACCAGCGCGGCTTCGTCCGGCGGCACGCCTTCGGGCGCCGGCGCGTCGCGGTCTGCGTAGAACAGCCCGAGGCGCGCGCCGCCCACCACCAGCGGCAGCACCACGAAGCTGCGCGCATCCGGCCGCAGCTTGCGGTACCAGGTCGGCAGCAGCTCGCGCATCTTCTGCGTGAACGCGTCTTCGATCATCAGGTCGGCGTCGTTTTCCATCGCCAGGTGGAAGATGTCGCGCGCCGACGCGATCGGGAATGCAAACTCCGACTGCACCTGCGCGCTGCCTTCGCCGAACGCCACGCGCGCCCGGTATTGCAGCGTGCGCTGGTCCTTTAGCACCACGGTCGCGAAGCGGAAACCGAGGCAGCGGTACAGCGCTTCCAGCACCGCCAGCACCAGGTCGTTCGCGCTGCTGGTGCCGGCAGCGCGCAGCTGCGTGATGTCCTGCACCGCCGCCAGCAGCAGTTCGTGCGCATTCTTCGGCTTGCCGCTCGGCCAGGTGCCGGCGTCGGGCTTCGGTTCCGCGTCCATGGTCGCCAGCTGCAGGAAGTCCGGCAGCGAGCCGCGGTCCACCGGCTCTTCGATGATGCGCGGCTGGCGCTCCATGTTCATGCTCTGCAGCATGATGTCCATTTCCTCCTGCACCGTCTCGAACATCGCGGCCAGGTCTTCGCCGTTCAGTTCGAGCGCGGCGCCGTAGCGCGTCAGGATCGCGCGCGCCTCGTTGGACGCGGCCGGGTTGGCGCTCTTGGCCAGCAGGCGCGCTACGTCCTGGCTGAATGCGGCCACCTGCCGCATCCAGTCGGCGCGGTTGCCCGCCGGGCGCAGCGTGCCGGCCGGCGGCGACACCAGCGAACGCACGATCACATCGGGGATCTGCCACTCGCCCATCACCGCTTCGGACAGCGCGTCGTAGCTGCAGCCGAGGATCATCTGCGCGGCCTGGTTCAGGGTGTGCTTGCCGTCGGCGACGATCAGGTTGATCTCGCGATAGCGTTCATGTTCGTGCGAGGCCACCAGCAGCGGGCCGAGGTTCTTGAAGAGCGCGCCGATCGAGGCTTCTTCCGCGCCCTGGTAGTAGCTGCTGCGCGCCATCTCGCGCCCGACCAGGCTGGCGCACAGCGACGCTTCCAGTTCCACCCGCACGCTCTGCGCGTGGCCGCTGTTGGACAGCGCGTCCACCAGCAGCATCGCCAGCGCGGTGGTCTTCACGTTGTCGAAGCCGAGCAGCGAAATCGCGCGCGACACCGTGGTCACCTGGGTGCCCGAGCGGCGGCGGTACTGCGCCGTGTTGGACAGGCGCAGGATGCGCTGCGTGAGCGCGACGTCCGACAGCACGTAGTAGGCCAGCTCCTGCGTGCCCTGGTCGTCCGAGGACGCCATCTGCACCACGCGCGCGACCGAGCTGCCGAGCGCGAACATCTCGTCGTCGCCGCAGACTTTCTTCAGCAGTGCGGCGCGCACGCGGCGCGTATCGCCCGGCGGTTTGTTGGGGTATTCCGGGAGCATCGTCTGTTCTGTTCGTTTTCTTCAGCGCGCGCGCCGGGCCTGCATCATGCGGCCCTGGCGCCGCCCTTCTTGTACTTCTTGAGGATCTGGGCATGCAGGCCATCGAGCGCCGGCAGCTTCGGATTGGCGGGATCGCGACGGCGCACGGTGTCGATCAGCGACAGCGCCTGCTGGCCGAGGCGTTCATCCCAGCCTTCGTTCTCGAGCGACTTGAGCACCGCAACCGCGGCGTTGAACACCACCTGCGGATTGTCCGGCAGCTTGGCCACCGCTTCGAGCATCAGCTGCACCGCGCCCTTGTAGTCGCCGTCGCGCGCGCGGCTGGCGCCCGATGCGACCAGGTCCACCACCTGCTGGCGCGCCTGCTGCGCCATCGCCAGCGCCATCTCGGGACGGCCGGATTCTTCCAGCACCTTCATCGCTTTGGCCATCGCGGCGTTGTTGCCGGCGTTGCGCATCACTTCGCCGATGACCTGGGTCGCGCCTTCTTCCTTGTTGTTCTGCAGGCAGGTGCGCGCCAGTTCCAGCTTGACGGTGTCGGACAGTCCGACCGCATCCTTGCAGGCCGCCAGCGCCTGGTTCAGCGACTCTTCCAGGCGCTCTTCGTTGCCGGTGTATTCGTGCACCATGGCCGACGAGATCGCGCTGCACAGCGTGGTGTTGGCCTGCCCGCCCATCGAGCGTTCGAGGTCACGGATCACCGCCGCGGCCTGCACCGGGTCGCCCTTCTTCACCAGCGTCTGCACCAGCTTGACGTGGTCTTCCGGATCGCGGAATTCGGAGTACTTGGCCTTGGTGACCACCTGCTTGAGGGTCTTTTCCGCGGTCTCGACGTCGCCCGCTTCGAGCGCCGTTTCGCCCAGCTTGCGCAGGCGGCGCACCGCGTGCGGCGACACCGACACCGCGCTGGCCAGCACCTGCTGGGTCTTGGCGAGGTCGCCCTTGGCGGCATGGGTCTTGGCCAGCCAGTCGTAAGCATCGACGAATTTGTTGTTGGCGCCGACCAGTTCTTCGAGGATGGCCTGCGCTTCGTCGAAGCGCTCGCGCATGAACATGGTCTTGGCCAGGCCGAGGCGCGCCCAGGCGATCGCCTTGGCATCGAACAGCTGCTGGTAGATCGGTTCCGCTTCGGCCGGCTCGCCGAGGAACATGTGCAGTTCCGCGCGCAGGCGCAGGAAGTCGATCGCGTAGCGCGGGCTGCTCTGCATGCCGGCCACGCAGGCGTCGATCGCGCGGCGCGGCTGGCCCGATTCCATCAGCTGCCACACCGGCATGAACACATTGCGCTTGTCGAGCGCGCGCGCGACCCGCTCGAGGAGGCGGTCGGCGGCGAAGGGCTTGAGGATGTAGTCGGTCGGCGCGAGTTCGGCCGCGCTCACCACCTTGCTGTAGTTGCCTTCGGCGGTAACCATGAAGAACATGGTCGCGAGGTTGATCAGCTTGTGGTGGCGCAGGTCTTCCAGCAGCTGCTGGCCGTCCTGGCCGCCATCGAGGTCGTACTCGCACAGGATGATGTCGAACTGGCGCAGGCCCAGGTGCTTGATCGCGGCATTCGAACTGGCGGCATGCTCGACGTTGGTCAGGCCGCACAGGGTCAGCATATTGTGGATGTTGGCGCGCATCCCCGCATGAGGTTCGATGATGAGAGCTGTCAGCCCGTCAAGTACAGTCATTGCATTCTTTTCCAGTGATGAGGCGCGCTGCCGGCGCACTACTTGTCCGCCCTTCGCGGACGCTTGTCTGTCAGCAGTATATTACGGCACGGCAAGAGAATACTGTAGTAACAGATCCCCTGATTTGCCCCGGAAGGTGCGAATCTGATGGCGGCACGCGACACCTGTTTAACTCTTGATCACGAAACCCGGCCGGCAGCGTGTCTCCGGCATGGTTTTTTGGGTCCGGGGCGCTCGTCATCCGGTTCGGCTTCTGTTACCCTAGCGTAACAAACGCCTGCAATAGCGGCGGGGCAAATACTCATCTGGCAAGGAATTGAAATGAACACAAAATCGGACTCGCAGCGCGACGGCTCGGAACACCTCGTCAACGGCCAGGAGTTCCTCGCGTTCAAACTGGGTAACGAGGAATACGGCATCGACATCCTCAAGGTCCAGGAAATCCGCGGCTACGAGGCGGTGACCCGCATCGCGAATGCGCCGGAATTCATCAAGGGCGTGATCAACCTGCGCGGCATCATCATCCCGGTGGTGGACATGCGCATCAAGTTCAACCTCGGCACCCCGGTGTACGACCAGTTCACGGTGGTGATCATCCTGAACATCAAGGGCCGCATCATGGGCATGGTGGTGGACAGCGTGTCGGACGTGACCACGCTCGCGCCGGAGCAGATCAAGCCGGCGCCGGACATGGGTTCGTCCTTCGACTCGCAGTACATGATTGGCCTGGGCACGCTGGACGAGCGCATGCTGATCCTGGTGGACATCGACCGCCTGATGTCGTCGGGCGAGATGGGCCTGATGGACAACCTCTCCGTCTAAGCGCTGTTTTGTCATCCCCGCGCACGCGGGGACCCATGCTGCATATCCGCAGCGATGGCATCGATTCCTTCGATTGATTCAGTATGGGTCCCCGCGTTCGCGGGGATGACAGGCTAGTTGGCCGGGAGGGCGTTGGGCAGCAGCGCATCGCCCGCGTCGGCCTGCTGCAGCTGTTGCTGCTGCTTGCGCCGCCCCGCGCATTCCGCCTCGGTGCCGCCGATTTCCACGTTCTGGTAGCGCACTTCGTACTTCCCCGCCTGCAGCTTATCCACTGTCATGCTCTCGCGCGCCCGCACGTACAGGTGGCGCACGTTGGCGCGGCGGTCGATGTCCCACACCTTCACGAACACCGGCGCCACGTTGGCCGAATTGTCGATCACCAGCTGCATGTCGCTGCCTTCGTTGGCCACCGGGTAGCCTTCCAGGTAGCCCGACTCCTGCGGCCACGGCGCGCCGTTCGGCGCCTGCAGCGAATGGAGTTCCATTTCGCAGTCCGGCGCCTGCGCCGGGATCACCAGCTGGGTGACCGCCAGTGCGCGCACCGGGCTCGCGTGCGGCAGCTCGTTGCGCCTCGCGTCGTTGGTGGCCCACGGATCGTCTTCTTCCGCCGCCGGGCCGGGCGCGGGTTCGGGACGCGGCACGCTGGCCGCATTGGCGCTGGCGAGTGGCGCCTGCGCGCCGGCCAGCACTTCGGGCAGGATCTGCGGCTGGGTCGAGACCAGCACCCCGATCACGCAGCCGAGCGCGGTGAACACCAGCATCGCGCCCCACCATTTCGGGTCGCGCGCCGGGCGGTAGCGGGCACGGGCCTTGTCGGTGTCGTCCTCGCTCCACTGCTGCACCACTTCGTGGCGGCCTTCGCGCTCGTTCTGGCGGTCGCTTTCGAGCCACTCGACTTCCCACTCCTCGGAGGCGATCCAGTCGTCGTGCTCCTTGCGCCGCACCGGGTCGGACAGGGTGTCGTACGCGCTGTTGACGACCGCCATGATGCGGGCGGCCTTCTCGTCGCCGGGATTCTTGTCGGGATGGTATTTCTGGGACAGCGCCTTGTAGGCCGCACGAATGACCTCCTGGGGTGCCTTGCGGGCAACCTTCAGGTTGTCATAGTGTGTGTGGATCTTGGCCATGGTCTAAGTCGCTGTTTTTTTTCATGATAGCCGATTGGCAAAATTCGGCTAGCGTACGCGTGCCGAATGGCTACGCGGCTGCACAGGATAGCTTTGAATGTATCCCAAATGCAAGAAATGCAAGTCCGTCACAGCCGGATGCTGCGGTCGGCGGCCGCCAGCGGCGCGGGCAGCTCGACGCCGTGGCCGGCCACCAGCACCTTGAACAATTCGCCCATCTCGGCCGGCGACAACAGCTTCTGCACCGCGTTGGCCTGGGGCATATAAGCTTTCACGTCGGATGGGTCGGTGCGCATCAGCAGCTCGCCGATGCCGGCCGCGAGCAGGAACGCGGCCTGGTTCATATAGGCCAGCACGTCCAGCCCCGCGTCCTGGGCCGCCAGCGCCATCGCCGTGAAGTCCACGTGCGCGGTCACGTCCTGCAGTCCCGGCAGGAAGAAGGGATCGGGATGGGCCTGGTGGCGGTAGTGGCACATCAGGGTGCCGCCGATCCGCTGCGGCACATAGTATTCGTGCGCCGGGAAACCGTAGTCGAACAGGATCGCGGCGCCGCGGCCCGCCATCAGCATAGCGGCGATCGAGTGCATGAAGCCGGCGCCCGCCGCATGCACCTCGGTGGTGTAGTCGTCCGGGAGGGTCGCCGGATCGGGCGCCTGGCGCGCCGCCTGTGCCGCCAGCGCCGCATCGGGGGCGCGCTCGACGAAGGCGAAGCGCCCTCCCTCGACCGTCACCGCCAGTTCGCTCCAGGCGCCGCCGGCATTCCTGCGGATCAGCTGGACGGGCATCGCGTCCAGCACTTCGTTACCGAGAACTACGCCGCTGAACGATGCGGGCAGCCGGTCCAGCCAGCGCACCTGCGGGAAATCGCGCAGCAGCTCCTGCTGGCGCGCGCGCAGCTCGCCCGACAGGTCGATGATCGAGTAGCTTTCGATCGCGATGCCGGAATCGCGCGCTTCGCTGAGGATGTCGAACGCGAGGCGGCCGGTGCCGGCGCCGAATTCGAGCACGTGCGGCGCGCTTTGCGCCATCACGTGGCTGCACACGTGCGCCAGCGTGGCGCCGAACAGGCGGCTCATCTCGGGCGCGGTGGTGAAGTCGCCGCTGCTGCCCAGCTTTGCCGAGCCGCCGCTGTAATAGCCCAGGCGCGGCGCGTACAGCGCCATCTCCATGAAGCGGTCGAAGCCGATCGCGCCGCCGGCGCGCTCGATCTCGTCGGCGATCAGTTGGGACAGTTCGTTGGACGCGGCTTGCGCGTCGGGGCCAGGTACGGGAAGTGACATGCGCGCATTGTAAACCGTCATCCCAGCGAAGGCTGGGATCCATGCTGAGCATCCCGTCCGTTGACGTGTTCCGCCTGGGCGCCGCTGACCTATGGATTCTAGCCGAGGGCGGCCTTGGCCCTGGAATGACTGCCCGCGGTTAAAATGCGCACGTGCCGCCCGACGGGATGCACAAACGACAAGGATTCGGATGGCATCGATATTCATGACTGAGGATGGTTCGGTACGTGGCGGATGGCGGGCAGTCGGCTTCCTGCTGCTGTCCGTGCTGGTGGTGACGGCGCTGATCGCGGCCAGCCGCGAACTGCCGGAAGACGTCGCGTTCTGGCTGCCCGAGGTTTACCTGAGCGCGCTCGGCGTGCTGTCGGTAACCTGGCTGTTCACCCGCCGCGAGCGCCGGCCGCTGGCCGCCGTCGGACTCGAACTGTCGCCGCGCGCGCTGCGCCAGTTCGGGACCGGCATGGGCTACGGCGCCGGCCTGGTGCTGGTCACGGCGGTGCTGGTGGTGGCGGTGGGCGCGCTGCACTTCGAGATCGCGCCGCAGGTCAGCACCTTGGACATCGTCAAGACCGGCCTGTTCATGTTCGGCGCGGTGCTGTTCGAGGAAACCCTGTTCCGCGGCTACGCTTTCCAGCGCGCGGTCGAGGGCATCGGCAGGCGCTGGGCGCTGGCCGTGTTTGCAATCATCTTCCTGCTGGCGCACCCGATGGACGAATCGATGCCGCCCGAGCTGATGACGATCGCCAGCGCCAACCTGCTGCTGGCCGCCGTGCTGCTGGGCCAGTGCATGCTGCGCAGCGGCGGCCTGGCGCTGCCGATCGGCCTGCACCTGGGCTGGAACTGGATGCTGCAGACGCTCGGCTTTTCGATCAGCGGCAAGCTGGCCTTCGATTCGATCTGGAATCCCGTGTTCGACACCAGCGACCAGTGGCTGACCGGCGGCCCGTACGGGCTGGAAGCGTCGGCGCTGAGCCTCCCGGTCCTGCTGGCCGCCGTCGCGTGGTTCTCGCGCGGCACGCCGGCGGTACAATCCCAGCCATGAGCCAGACCAGCACATCCCGGGTCGCACTGGTGACCGGCGCCGGCCGGCGCATCGGCCGCGCGATCGCGCTCGGCATGGCGCGCGCCGGCTGGGACCTCGCGCTGCACTACCGCAGCGCCGCCGGCGACGCCGAAACGCTGGCGCGCGAGGTGCAGGCGCTGGGGCGCCGCGCCGTCACGCTGCAGGCCGACCTGGCCGACGCAGCGCAGGCCGCGGCACTGGTCGGGCGCGCGGTCGAGGCGCTGGGCCAGCTGCACTGCGTGGTCAATAATGCATCGTTGTTCGAATACGACAGCCCGGCCGCGTTCTCGCCCGCCCTGCTGGACGCGCACATGCGTACCAACCTCACCGCGCCGCTGCTGCTGGCGCAGGCGCTGCACGCCGCCACGCCGGAAGGATCGCAGGCCTGCGTGGTCAACTTGCTGGACCAGAAGCTGTACAATCTCAATCCGGATTTTTTGTCGTACACGCTGTCGAAGGCCGCGCTGCACACGTCCACGGCGATGCTGGCGCAGGCGCTGGCGCCCAAGCTGCGCGTGGTGGGCGTCGCGCCGGGGATCACCATGGTGTCGGGCGACCAGACCGGCGACGGCTTCGCCAAGGCGCATACCGCCACGCCGCTGGGCCGTTCCAGCCTGCCGGAAGACATCGCGGATGCGGTGGTGTACCTCGCCTCCGCCCGCGCAGTGACAGGCGCCACGCTGCTGGTCGATGGCGGCCAGCACCTGGTGCCGCTCCAGCGCGACGTGATGTTCCTCGCAAAATAACGTATCAACCTCAAAGGCCCTTATGCTGTCCGCCCTGCACCACCCGAAGCTTGCCGATTGCCGTCGCCTGTTCCTGCGTAACTACCAGGTGATGATCAACATCGGCGTGCACGACTTCGAAAAGAAGGGCGAGCAGCGCGTGCTCGTCAACGTGGACCTGTACATTCCGCTGGCGATCTCCACCCCGACCGCCGACCAGCTCGACGAGGTGGTCGATTACGACTTCATGCGCGAGACCATCGCGCGCCGCATGGCGCAAGGCCACATCCACCTGCAGGAGTCGCTGTGCGACGACGTGGTGCGCGCGATGCTGGCACACCCGAAGGTGCGCGCGGTCAGCGTATCGACCATGAAGCCGGA
>DASTVB010000037.1:0-88597 GCA_035759315.1 Telluria sp.
GTGCAGCTGGCGTAGGTGCGGCCGGTGCAGCCGCAGGCGGCGTCGCTGCAGCCATAATTTGCTGCATGCCTCGCGGCGCCTTCAGGATCTTGTTGGCCGGGACTTCGGGCGGAGGCGGACGGTCCGAGTAGGTGCGCGCGCCTTTCGCATCGACCCATACATATTGCGCAGCTGCGCTCGCGGTGGCCAGCAGCAGCGCCGCGCCGAGGATGGTTTTTAGATATTGATGATTGCGCATGTATATCCCGCGGTTGATTCGAACACCCATTTCGCCAGCTTTCCAGCCCAGTGTCAACGCTCTGCAGTATGCCGCCTGAGGAATTTTGGGGCCCTGGCAAGACGGCCGTCCTGTCTTTCTGTATAATTCGCTTTTGCGCCTATAGGAAAACACTATGCGTTTACTTCAAAAAGCACTCACGTTCGATGATGTGCTACTCGTCCCGGCCTACAGCAACATTCTTCCGGCCGCTACCTCCCTGCGTACCAAGCTGACCCGAAACATCACGCTGAACATCCCGCTGCTGTCAGCCGCGATGGACACCGTGACGGAAGCGCGCCTGGCGATCGCCATGGCACAGGAAGGCGGCATCGGCATCATCCACAAGAATCTGTCGCCGAAGGACCAGGCCCGTGAAGTAGCGCGTGTGAAGCGTTTCGAGGCAGGCGTACTGCGCGACCCGATCACAATCCCGCCGACCATGACGGTGCGCGAAGTGATCGCACTGCGCGAACAGCACGGCATCAGCGGCTTCCCTGTCGTCGAGGGCAAGACCGTGGTCGGCATCATCACCAACCGCGACCTGCGTTTCGAGACCGAACTCGATGCGCCGGTGCGCGAAAAGATGACCCAGCGCGAGAAGCTTGTCTTCGTCAAGGAAGGCGCCGAGCTCGATGACGCCAAGCGCCTGATGAACAAGCACCGCCTGGAGCGCGTGCTGGTGGTGAACGACGCGTTCGAACTGCGCGGCCTGATCACCGTGAAGGACATCCAGAAAGCTGTCGAGCACCCGTTCGCATCGAAAGACGCGCAGGGCAAGCTGCTGGTCGGCGCCGCGGTCGGCGTCAGCCAGCGCGACGAAGAGCGCGTCGAGCTGCTGGTCGCAGCCGGCGTGGACGTGCTTGTGGTCGACACCGCCCACGGCCACTCGCAGGGCATCCTGGACCGCGTCAAGTGGATCAAGACCCGCTACCCGCACGTGGACGTCATCGGCGGTAACATCGCCACCGCGGCCGCGGCGAAGGCGCTGGTCGAATACGGCGCCGACGCGGTCAAGGTCGGCATCGGTCCGGGCTCGATCTGCACCACCCGTATCGTGGCAGGCGTTGGCGTACCGCAGATCACCGCGATCACCAACGTGGCCGAAGCGCTCAAGGGCACCGGCGTTCCATGTATCGCCGACGGCGGCATCCGCTTCTCGGGCGACATTTCCAAGGCGCTGGCAGCCGGCGCATCGACCGCGATGATGGGCTCCATGTTCGCCGGTACCGAAGAAGCGCCGGGCGAAGTGATCCTGTACCAGGGCCGCTCGTACAAGTCCTACCGCGGCATGGGCAGCCTGGGCGCGATGGCTGAAGGCTCGGCCGACCGCTACTTCCAGGAAGTCGGCGCGCGCGTCGACAAGTTCGTACCGGAAGGGATTGAAGGCCGCGTCGCCTACAAGGGCAGCGTGCTGGCCATCCTGTTCCAGCTGGTGGGCGGCGTGCGCCAGTCGATGGGCTACTGCGGCTGTGCCACCATCGAAGAGCTGCACGAGAAGGCGGAGTTCGTCGAGATCACCTCGGCGGGCATGCGTGAATCGCACGTGCACGACGTGCAGATCACCAAGGAAGCCCCGAACTACCGTTCCGAATAAATCGATACCTGACGCGGCGACTAGTTCGCCGCGTTTCGCATCCGGCCTACAGAATTCCAACACCTATCCGCTCCCACATGCATTCTAAAATCCTCATCCTTGATTTTGGTTCCCAGGTTACCCAGCTGATCGCGCGTCGCGTGCGCGACGCCGGCGTGTTCTCCGAAGTGTTCCCGTACGACGTGTCGGACGAATTCGTCCGCAACTACGGCGCCGCGGGCGTGATCCTGTCCGGCAGCCACAGCTCGACGCTCGAAGGCGACGCGCCACGCGCGCCGCAGGCCGTGTTCGAACTGGGCGTGCCGGTGCTCGGCATCTGCTACGGCATGCAAACGATGGCCGCGCAGCTGGGCGGTAAAGTGGAGAACGGCCTGGTACGCGAGTTCGGCTACGCCGAAGTACGCGCGCGGGGCCACTCGAAGCTCCTGAACGGCATCAACGACTTCGTCACCGACGAAGGCCACGGCATGCTGCGCGTGTGGATGAGCCATGGCGACAAGGTGCTCGAGATGCCGCCGGGCTTCAAGCTGATGGGCAATACCGAGAGCTGCCCGATCGCCGCGATGTTCGACGAAGAGCGCCAGTTCTACGCGCTGCAGTTCCACCCCGAAGTGACCCACACCGCGCAGGGCAAGGCCATCCTCGGCCGCTTCGTGCACGAGATCTGCGGCTGCAAGTCGGACTGGAACATGCCGGACTACATCTCCGAAGCGGTCGAATCGATCCGCAAGCAGGTGGGCAAGGATGAAGTCATCCTGGGCCTGTCCGGTGGCGTGGATTCGAGCGTGGCGGCGGCCCTGATCCACCGCGCGATCGGCGACCAGCTGACCTGCGTGTTCGTCGACCACGGCCTGCTGCGCCTGAACGAAGGCAAGATGGTGATGGACATGTTCGCCAAGAACCTGGGTGTGAAGGTGATCCAGGTCGATGCGACCGACCAGTTCATGGGCCACCTGGCCGGCGTGACCGATCCCGAAGCCAAGCGCAAGATCATCGGCCGCGAATTCGTCGAAGTATTCCAGGTCGAAGCGGGCAAGCTGCCGAATGCGCGCTGGCTGGCGCAGGGCACCATCTACCCGGACGTGATCGAAAGCGCGGGCAAGGGCAAGAAGGGCCAGACCATCAAGAGCCACCACAACGTGGGCGGCCTGCCTGAAACGCTGAACCTCAAGCTGCTCGAGCCGCTGCGCGAGCTGTTCAAGGACGAAGTGCGCGAACTGGGCGTCGCGCTCGGCCTGCCGCACGACATGGTGTACCGCCATCCGTTCCCGGGCCCGGGCCTGGGCGTGCGCATCCTCGGCGAAGTGAAGAAGGAATACGCGGACCTGCTGCGCCGCGCCGACGCCATCTTCATCGAGGAACTGCGCAACACGCCGTTCGAGCCACTGCCGACGGACGGCGTGGTTGGGGACTCCGTGCCGCGCAACTGGTACGAAGCGACCAGCCAGGCATTCGCCGTGTTCCTGCCGGTGAAATCGGTGGGCGTGATGGGCGACGGCCGCACCTACGACTACGTGGTGGCGCTGCGCGCGGTCCAGACGCAGGACTTCATGACCGCGCACTGGGCGCACCTGCCGCACTCGCTGCTGGGCAAGGTCTCGAACCGCATCATCAACGAAGTGCGCGGCCTGAACCGGGTCGTGTACGACATCTCCGGCAAGCCGCCGGCGACGATCGAGTGGGAATGATGTTTCCCGCATAGGGAAATCTTTGATCTGCAGATCGACTGATAAAGCCCTGTCCTGACAGGGCTTTATATTTTGAATTGTCGAGCAGGCATCCGGCCTGGCGACGCAAGCACTCATTTGGAAACCTCATGGAAATCAAGGTCAATTTTCTCGACAAGCTTCGGCTCGAAGCCAAGTTCGATGACTTCACGGTGATCGCCGACCAGCCTATCCGCTACAAGGGCGACGGCTCGGCGCCCGGACCCTTCGATTATTTTCTGGCCTCGTCGGCCCTGTGTGCGGCGTACTTCGTGAAGCTGTACTGCGACACCCGCAACATCCCGACCGAGAACATTCGCCTGTCCCAGAATAATATCGTCGACCCTGAAAACCGCTACCAGCAGATTTTCAAGATCCAGGTGGAGCTGCCTGCGGATATCTCCGACAAGGACCGCCAGGGCATCCTGCGCTCGATCGACCGCTGCACGGTCAAGAAAGTGGTGCAGGCCGGCCCCGAGTTCGTGATCGAGGAGGTCGCGAACCTGGATGCCGATGCGCAGGCCCTGCTGACCCTGCAGCCTGCCGGATCGAGCACCTACATCGTCGGCAAGGACCTGCCTTTGGAGCAGACCATTGCGAACATGTCCGGCATGCTGGCGGAGTGGGGCATCAAGATTGAAATCGCTTCATGGCGCAATATCGTGCCGAACGTGTGGTCGCTGCATATCCGCGATGCGCACTCGCCGATGTGCTTCACCAATGGCAAGGGAGCGACCAAGGAGAGCGCGCTGGCGTCGGCACTCGGCGAATATATCGAACGCCTGAACTGCAATCACTTCTACGCCGGTTCGTTCTGGGGCGAGGACATTGCCGACGCGGCGTTCGTGCACTATCCGGATGAACGCTGGTTCCAGCCAGGCCCGGGCGACTCGCTGCCGCCCGAAATCCTCGACGAGTACACGCGCGCGATCTACGACCCGGACGGCGAGCTGCGCGGCTCGCACCTGTACGACACCAACTCCGGCAACGTGAAGCGCGGTATCTGCTCGCTGCCGTACGTGCGGCAGTCGGACGGCGAAACCGTCTATTTCCCGACCAACCTGGTTGAAAACCTCTACGTCAGCAATGGCATGAGTGCCGGTAATACGCTGGCCGAAGCGCAGGTCCAGTGCCTGTCCGAGATTTTCGAGCGTGCCGTGAAGCGCGAAATCATCGAAGGCGAGATCGCATTGCCGGACGTGCCGCAGGAGGTGCTGGCGAAGTACCCCGGCATCCTGGCCGGCATCAGGGGCCTGGAGGAGCAGGGCTTCCCGGTGCTGGTCAAGGACGCGTCGCTGGGCGGGACCTATCCGGTCATGTGCGTCACCCTGATGAACCCGCGCACCGGCGGTGTGTTCGCTTCGTTCGGCGCGCACCCGAGTTTTGAAGTCGCGCTGGAGCGCAGCCTGACCGAATTGCTGCAGGGGCGCAGTTTCGAGGGGCTGAACGATTTGCCCCCACCGACCTTTGCAAGCCACGCGGTGACGGAACCGAATAATTTTGTCGAGCACTTCATCGATTCGAGCGGCATCGTGTCGTGGCGCTTCTTCAGCGCCAAGGCGAGCGTCGATTTTGTCGAATGGGATTTCACCGCCGAGGGCGAAGACGCCAATGCGAAGGAGGCTGCAACCTTGCTCGGCATCCTCGAAGAAATGGACAAAGAGGTCTACGTGGCGGTGCACGATCATCTTGGTGCGGTTGCATGCCGCATCCTGGTGCCCGGATACTCGGAGATCTACCCCGTCGAAGACCTGATCTGGGATAACACCAACAAGGCGCTCCTGTTCCGCTCCGATATCCTGAACCTGCATCGCCTCGACGATGCCGCGCTCGAGGCGCTGCTCGAGCGCCTGGAAAACAATGAGCTCGACGAGTACTCCGATATCGCCACCCTGATCGGGATCGAGTTTGACGAAAATACGGAGTGGGGCCAGCTGACCGTCCTCGAGTTGAAGCTGCTGATCCAGCTCGCGCTGCAGCAGTTCGACGAGGCGCACGAACTGGTGGGCGCCTTCCTGCAGTACAACGACAATACCGTCGAGCGCCGCTTGTTCTACCAGGCCCTGAACGTGGTGCTGGAAGTGGTGCTGGACGACGAACTGGAGCTCGACGATTATGTCGTCAATTTCCGCCGCATGTACGGCGACGCCCGGATGGACGCAGCGCTTGGCTCGGTCGATGGAAGCGTACGCTTCTTCGGATTGACGCCAACGAACATGCAACTGGAAGGCCTCGACAGGCACCACCGCCTGATCGACAGCTACAAGAAATTGCACAAGGTAAGGGCCCGTTTCGCGGCGACAGCGGACGCACGCGTCGAATAAGCACTGCGAGCGGCAGCGCCCTAGTTGACGATCAACGGGCGCATCATGTCATTTTCTTCGTGCTCCAGGATGTGACAGTGCCACACATACTCGTTCCCTCCAGTCCTCGGACTCGGTGGGACCGAGAACCCGACGGCAGGCAGGTCGAAGCGCATTGCCACACGCGTCACCTCGCCGGGATTCATCCGCACGGTCTCCTTCCACCCGAGTTCATTAGGGTCCGGAGCGATGGGTTTTCCCAGGTATTTGACGGTGGCAAATCCAGTAAACGGAATGCTGTGTCCCCGCGGATAGGTCTTGTCCGAAAATCGCTGTCGACTGAGCACCTGCACATTGACCAGGTGGAAATGCATGGGATGGGTGTCGGCGGTCAGGTTGGCGATCTCCCAGACTTCGATCGCGCCGGCGTGAACCACTTCGGTTGGCGGGTCATCATAACGCCTTCCAAATGTCGCCGTTTTGCGGCCCACCGTCACCGCCTGGTCCGTGCCCAGGAACTGGACCAGGCGCCCGTACTGGTCGAAGGTCTCGTTCAGGGTCAGGCGGCGGACATTTGCGCCGCGCGGATTTGGCGTCGGCACGCCGGGGACCTGGGCTGTAATAAACGGATCCAGCTGGCTCGCATCAAATGCCGCAGGTAACTGTATCGCCGGATCCATCGCTCCACTCCTGGCCTTGACGCGAATCTGGAGCAGGGTCCGGGTGTCGGGGCCAAACCCTGGGGTGGCCGCAGGAGTCTTGGGATTGCGCGGGTGGAAGTCCTCGCCGGCATGTCCGTTAGGGAAGGGGGCCGGCGCATCGTTGTACAGGATCAGTGTGGATCCCGCCGGCACGCCGCTGAAGTCGACAATCAGATCCGCCCGTTCAGCCGGGGCGAGCAGCAGCGGCGCGCTGCGCGGCCCGCCTACGGCCGTCGGCGCCGGCAGGAAGCCGCCCTCATTCCCGATCTGGATGAAGCCGGGTCCCGCCACATTCCTTTCGGGTTCCGTCAGTGCGCCAGCCTGCGCATAGACCAGCCTGGGATTCAGGAACCGAGCATTGCAGGCATTGAGCATGCGGAACCGGTATTGGCGCTGCTCCACTTCCAGGTATGGGTAGACGGTCCCATTGACCAGGATGGTGTCGCCGAACATTTCCGGCACCACCGAGGGATCGGGCAATTCCCAGCCGCCCGCTGCCCGCGACGCGGTATACACATGCGGGTACCAGAGGTCGCCCACCCTGCTGTCCGGCCTCACAGCTGCCCAGGTCGGGTCCGACTCGGCGACGGTAGCAGAGACGAAGATCTTGTCCTGGAAGCTCAGGTGGAGCGTTCTCGGGTCGAGCGGACCGGGGAGATTGTTCGACGCTGCCAGCGCGGACTCGTAGGCGTCGGTGATGATGTACGGGGCGGCAAGCCCGGCATAGGCATTGAGGCGCGTGATGCCCAGTGCATGGTCGTGGAACCACATCATGCGCGCACTTTGCTCGTTCGGATAGAAATACTCCGCCTGGCCAGCGGGCGATTCCGCCTGCCCAAGCGCAGGGGCCATGTCCACAAAGCTCGCACCGCGCGCGTTAGGGGACCACCAGAAATGCGGTCCTCCGTCGCTGGTCCAGGGGACCTTGCCCCCGTGGAGGTGCACCGACGTCCGGTTCGGGCCGAGGTTTGCGCCCGGTATGGTCGTATCGACCGGCAAAATATGCCGCCCTGGCAGCCGGTTGATGAAGCTGACCTGCACCTTCTCGCCGCGGTGAGCAACAATCCCCGCACCCAGGTGCTTCTTGCTGGGACCGTTTGTATATGCCCAAAGCCGTGTGCCATGCCCCGCCATCGCCGGATGAAGGACGTCAATGATTTCTTCCATCGTGATCGTGTAGTGGGTGGCTCCGCCGAAGCCGGTGCCGTCCGGGACGGCCAATGGGATATCGCTGCCAAACCGGCGCAAAGGCGAGACGAATTTCGCGAGCGGCAGGCTGTGTGAGGACGCCAGCGCACTTCGCAGCGGGGCAAGTGTGCCGGTTGCAAGACCTACAGAAAACAGGCTGCCAGATTTGAGAAAAGTGCGTCTTTCCATCATGTCCTCCGGATCCGAGGTTGTGGCGTGCAAATGCGTCCCGGTTTTTTTCGGGCCCGCACCGTGGACTTAAGTTTAGAGGTCGCCTGTGGTTCTGCGCGGGGGATTTCACGATTTTTGACTAATCGCACCGGCGGGGCCGCTGCACCGACAATTTCGAGACAATCTGCGGACAAATGTTGGGGAGTTTGGGGCTTGGCCTGCGGCTAAAATGTGCGCCGCCTGGGGCTGGTCCCCCGCAATAACGCCTTACAACCACCAACTCAAATGATCCAGCGAAAACTTCTTTTCACGACAGTCGCCGCAGTCGCGGCCATGCTTGCCGCTTGTGGCGGCAACTCCGCGGAGACCGCACCGCAGCCGCAACCCACCCGTATCGAACTGCTGGCCTCGTCTGCCAGGGGCATGGAAAGCATCGCTTTCAGCGGCGGGCATGCCTATGTCTCGTTCGGCTCGACGCAGTCCGAAGGCGGCACGATCATGCGCACCGCGCTGCCGCTGGGCTCCGGTTCCGGCTGGAACTCGGTGCCGCTGGGGCAGTGCGGTTCCGAGCCGGCCAACGAATACGTTCCCGAGCGCGCGCCAGGCTTGCGAACGATCGGCAATACCCTGTGGATGTTCCAGGGTTGGTTCGAGGGGCCGGCCGGCGCGGCGCAGCAGCACGTGCTGTGCGCGATGAACGGGAGCGGCACCGCATTTGTTCCGAAGGATGATGGACTGCGCGCCTGCAACGAGTACTACTGCTCGACCTTGTGGATGACGGACTTGAAGCTGTCGGGCACCCGCCTGTTCTCGAACGCTGGCGGCGGCCGCAACCTGATGGTGTCGGACGACCAGTCCGCAAGCTGGCGCGTGCTGCTCGGCGCTTTCGACACCGACATCTGCACCCACCAGGCCTTCCATGTCGTTGGCGACCGGGTGCTGGTCGGCGGCGAATGCCCGCTCGACGATGCCTTCCTCAGCGCATTCCAGCTCAGCGCGGACGGCGGCAGCCTGGCGACCGGGGAAGAACTCGCGATCACGGTGCCCGAGCTCGAGAACCGCAATGTCCAGTTCATCGAAACGGTGCCCGGCACGCAGCGCGTGTTCGTGGGCGTGGAGGGCGGCCTGCTGCGCAGCGACGATGGCGGACGCACTTTCAAGTTCGTGATACGCCAACCGATCGAGGGCAATACGACCTACCCGTATGTGCGCCACTTCATTTCGGTGAAAGGAAAACCCGATACGGTCGTAGTCGGCGGCTTCGATAAGGAGCGCGCCAAGCCATACCTCGCCTGGTCGGCCAACGGCGGCGACACGTGGACCGACCTGTCGCACATGCTGCCCGGTTACGATCGCCCTGCGCGCCAGGACGGCGCCACGGCCCAGGTCATGGCGCTGGAAGAGGATCCGCAGGGCCGCCTGCTGATCCTCCTGAACGAAGAAGAGTCGAGGCAGGGCAGGCTGATGCTGCTGACGCTCGGACAGCGCTAACGGGACTGTCCCCTAAGCCCCACGCTCAGTCTGCACCGGAGCGCGATGCCAGATCAGCTGGCCGTCGCGCCACACCTCCCGCACCCGATGAAACGGCACCATGCGCACGGTGCCGTCCCGGTCCTCCACATCGAATGAAAAGCGCTTGCCGCTTTCGAGATGCACGCGCCGGAATGGCACCGCGATGATGCGGCGTTCGTGCCGGTCGTAGTAACCGATCACGAACCGACCCATTCCAAACTGAGGATCCCATTGAATGCGATGCAGCAGGTCGTGGATGGGCGTCATGGGGGAAGCGGTCAAGCGGTTGAACAGTCACCATATTAAGACGCGTGCCAACCCGGCCGCGCACTGAAGCGAGGCCAGTCCGCTGCCCGCTGCTTGACGATTCGCCAATGAACCTCGCACCGGTTTGTCACAGTTTTCACAAAACTGTTGTGTCTTGGGATAATTGGTGAGAATTGTTGCGTCTCGGGACTTTCGGCGGGCTGCGGCAACGTATACTGTCGCCCTTCCAAAGAAAACCGGAGCTGCCGTGAAGGGTGTTGTCTTTACAGAATTTATGGAAATGGTCGAGTCCCGCATGGGGCTGGACATGCTCGACCGCATCATTACGGAAGCCGAGCTGCCCAACGACGGCGCCTACACCGCGGTCGGCACCTACGATCATGCCGAACTGGTTCGCCTGGTCGCCGCGCTGTCGAACGCCACCGGCATGTCGACCCCGGAGCTGGTGTACATGTTCGGCGAACAGCTGTTCGAACGGTTCTCGATCAACTACTCGTACTTCTTCGATGGCGCGGATGACGCATTCGAGTTCCTGAGCCGGATCGACGGCGTGATCCACGTCGAGGTCCGCAAGCTGTATCCGGACGCCGAGCTGCCAACCCTGCTGTGCGAACGTCCGGCTGCGAACGCGATGACGCTCACTTATATTTCCCCGCGCGGCTTCGGCGACCTGGCCGCCGGGCTGATCGCGGGGTGCATCAAGCATTTCGGCGAGTCGGTCCGCATGGCGCGCACCGATCTCGAAAAGGTCGATAACTGCCATCGCGTGCAGTTCGACCTGGTTCGCGAAGCGGCATGACGGTAGCAACGCAAAGCACCGTTGCCTCGCGCAGCCTGGTGCGGGAGCGCGCCGCCCGCAAGGAAGCCGAGACGCTGCTCGAACAGAAGAGCCGCGAGCTGTACGACATCAACCAGAACCTGCGCGACCTGAACGCGCACCTCGAAGAAAGCGAAACGCGCTACCGCACCCTGGTGGAACTGATCCCGGATTCGATCTGGATCCATACTGCCGGCAAGGTCGTATTCGCGAACCCTGCCGCCTGCGCGCTGTTTGGCGCCTCCAGCGCGGACCAGCTGATCGGCGTCGACGCATGCAGCCTGGTGCCGGAAAAGTACCGGCAGCAGATGGAAGAGGGCACCTACAGCGACCTGGCGGCCGCGCACCTGCAGCCGCGTTGTGCCCTGCAGGTGCAGCGTTTCGACGGCAGCCGGGTCGACGTGGAGTTCTTCGGCTCGGCGATCCGCTTCAACGACGCCGATTCGATCATGAATGTCGCGCACGACATCACCGAACGGCGCGAGCACGAGAGGGCGATCGTGCACCAGGCGACGCACGACTCGCTCACCGGGCTGCCCAACCGTGCCCTGTTCCTGGATCGCCTGTCGATGGCGATCCACCGCGCGGAGCGCAACAGGACGCGCCTGGCGGTCATGTTCGTCGACCTCGACAAGTTCAAGGGCGTCAACGACACGATGGGCCACAGCGTCGGCGACGAGCTGCTGCGCACCGTGGCGTTGCAACTGAAGCTGTGCGTGCGCGAGTCGGACACCGTCGCGCGCCTGGGTGGCGACGAGTTCGTGCTCCTGCTCGATAATCCGCTCGATGCAATGACGCCGCGCGTGATCGCCGAGCGCATCGGCGTGCGGCTGGGCGTCCCGGTCATCCTGGCCGGGCAGGACCACGTGGTGACCGGCAGCATCGGCATCAGCACCTATCCGGATGACGGCTCGGACGCGGAAACGCTGCTGCGCCAGGCAGACATCGCGATGTATCGCGCCAAGGAAAGCGGCCGCAATGGCTTCCAGTTCTTCACCGAGGAGATGCAGAAGCGGCTCGACGCGCGGGTCGCGCTGGAGCAGGGCCTGCACCGCGCACTGCAGCGCAACGAGTTCGTGCTGCACTACCAGCCGCAGCTGGACCTGGAGAACGGCTGCGTGATCGGCATGGAAGCGCTGCTGCGCTGGCAGTCGCCCGAACTGGGGCTGGTGCCGCCGATGCAGTTCATTCCGATTGCCGAAGAGAGCAACCTGATCGTCGCGATCGGCCACTGGGTGCTGGACAAGGCCTGCGCGACGCTGCGCGAGTGGAAGGATCGCGGCGTGCCGCTGGTGCCTGTGGCGATCAATGTGGCGGCGTCGCAGTTTGCCAATCACGACCTGGACAAGGTAGTACGCGCGACGCTCGAAAAGTATGGCGTCGAAGCGCGCTTCCTGAGCCTGGAGCTGACCGAGGGCCTGTCGATGGACGACCCGGAGGCTTCGATCGCGCTGATGAACCGCCTGAACGACCTCGGCGTGACGATGGCGATCGACGATTTCGGTACCGGCTATTCGAACCTCAGCTACCTGAAGCGCTTCCCGATCGACAAGCTGAAAATCGACCAGTCGTTCACGCGTGGTTTGGGAGTAACGCCGGAGGATGGGGCGATCGTCAATGCGGTGATCCGCCTGGCGCACAGCCTCGGGCTGCGTGCCGTGGCCGAAGGCGTCGAGACGCCGGAACAGCTGCGCATGCTGATCGCGGAAGGCTGCGACGAAATGCAGGGCTACTACTTCAGCCGGCCAGTGCCGGAAGCGCAGATGGTGGAGATGCTCTTGTCAGGCGCCTGCCTGGAACTCGCACCGGGCGACGCGACGCGCGCCGTCGCCTGAGCCGGCGGCCCGTGTTACCGGGGATGCCGCGGTAAATGAATGGTCGTAGCTCCCCGCATTCGCGGGGATGAAGTGGCGGTCTTACCAGCGCCGCACCGTTTTGGCTCGCGGTGCCGGCCTGTGGCCGCTGATCTTGCGCCAAATGAGGCCCGCGATTGCCATGAAAATCATCTTGCGCATTGGTTTCTCCTTGTGAGTCGTCGAACTTAAAACGCCAACCTCCCGGTTGGCGTTTGGCGTTCTTGCGCTCCCTTACGGGAATGGATTACTTACGGGTGTTCTTCTGGCTCTCGGACGAGTCGGCACTGCCGCCGCGCGACTGGTCGCGATTGCCGCTTTGCTGGCTGCCCGACTGTTCGCGGCCGCTTTGCTGGCTGCCGGACTGGTCGCGGTTGCTCTGCTGGCTGCCGGACTGGTCGCGGTTGCTCTGCTGGCTGCCCGACTGGTCGCGGTTGCTTTGCTGGCTGCCGGACTGGTCACGATTGCTCTGCTGGCTGCCCGACTGTTCGCGGCCGCTTTGCTGGCTGCCGGACTGGTCACGGTTGCTCTGCTGGCTGCCCGACTGCTCACGGCCACTTTGCTGGCTGCCCGACTCGCTGCCGGTACGGCCACCCGAGGAGGCTGCATTGTTCGCGTCGCGCGACTGGTCGCCTCGGTTCGAGCCGCTCTGCTGGCTACCGGAGGACGCATTGTTGCCGCCTTCGGAACGATCCTGCTTGCCGCCGCTCTGCTGGCTGGCGTCGTTCCTGCCTGCGTTACCTTGGGAGCCGGACTGCTGGTTGCCGCCCTGGTTCTTGTCCTGGGTGTTGTCGCCGCGGTTACCTTGATTTGAATTTGCCATTGTCGTGCTCCTTATGTTGTCGGTTAGGTCATGCTGAATCTGTGACAGCAAACTCATCTTAGAGCAGCCTCCTGCGAGGGAGAGTAGGCACACAGGTGGCAGGGAAGTGGGACATATCCCACGATATTTCCCTAGCCAAACTGGGTAAAAAGAGTGTGGTCAGAATCGTTGCTATGTTTCTTTTTTGCTAGCAACGTTTCCGGGTTGCATGATAGGATCGCGCATCTTTTCTGTAGCAAAAAATGCGACACACTACGCCTGCCACCCCGCCGCGCGCCGCGGCCCGCCCCGAATTCCTGATTGGCCTGCTGCTCATCCTCCTCGGCCTGACCACCACGCTTGGATGGCTACTGCACATCCCGATCATGGTCGAGTTGCGCCGCGGCCTGGTGCCGATGGTCTTCAATACCGGGCTTGGATTCGTCCTGTCGGGCACCGCCCTGGTGCTGACCAGGGTGCCGGGGCAGGTGGCGCGGCTGGTGCGCCAGTCGCTGGCTGTGGTGCTGGTCCTGCTATGCGGGCTCGCCTTGTGCGAACATATCTTCGACGCCCGCCTCGGGATCGACCTGGCCTCGCTGCACGCGTGGTACGACTACGGGAACACGCGCCCGGGACGGATGGCGCCGAATACCGCGATGGGTTTCATCCTGATCGGCAGCATCCTGTTCCTCTCGGAGCGGGTCGATAATTCCACCCGCGCGTTTTGTGTGGTCGTCATGACCTTCTGCGTGCTCGCAATCGGCCTTACCGGCCTGGTTGGCTACCTGCTCGCCCCCGAACTGCTGTTCGACTGGGCCCGGTCGGCGCGCATGGCGGTACACACCGCGAGCGGCATGATCGTCTGCTCCTTCGGCCTTTGGTGCGCCTGGGCCGGCAGCGGCTGGTACTCGGGCGAGCGCTACTTCCGCGAGGAGGCCAAGATCCGGCTGCTGGGCGCGGCGATCCTGATCATCTCCTCGCTGACGATCGGCCTGACGGGCTTCGTCCTGTTGCAGGGGAACCTGGAACGCGCGCTGGAGAGCAGGCTGGAAGAGGTCGTCGACACCCGCTCCTCGTGGTTCCGCGCCCTGACCGCCGACGCCGCCGGGCAGGCCTCCGGAGCCTCCCGCCTTTATGGCCTCGAAGCGTCAGCAGGGACAAGCGGCGGCGAGCCGTGGGCGGTGTCCGCGGCAGTCCTGCGCGAACAGCACGTACGCGCGGTGCGCATCCTGGATGCGAAAGGCGCGACGGTGCGCTCGTTCGGCGAGCCTGCGCCGCTGCCCGCCATCCGCGCCATGCTCGATCCGGAAACCGGAACCGAGCTGGTATGGGACCGCGAGCTCGCGCTGCGCATCCACAAACCGTACTATCGCGATGGCCGCATCGCCGGTACCGTCATCGTCGAACGGTCGCTCGCCGATATCCATAACCTGCTGTTCAACATGGAAAAGCTGGGCGGGACAGCCGAGCTGACGGTCTGCATCGCGAAGCAAAAGAGCCTGCTGTGCTTCCCGAACCTGCGAAACGCCCGGCCGTTCGAAGTGCCTATGCGCACATCCGGAGCGCCGCTCCCGATGCAGCTGGCGCTTTCCGGCCACGAAGGCATCGTCCACGCCATCGATTACCGCGGCCGTAACGTGCTGGCCGCGTTCGGGCAAATTGCCCCGGGACTGGGCATCGTCGCCAAGCAGGACACGGCCGAGGCGTACGCAGGCATCCGCGAAGCGCTGGCCATCAGCGCCCCCGTCATCGCCGTCACTTCGCTGCTCGGGGCGATGTTCCTGTTCTCCCAACTGACGCCGCTGGTCGCCAAGATGCGCAGATCGGAAACGGCTGCATCGGACGCCATGGTGGAGATGCGTACGGTGATGGAGGCCGCCGGCGACGGCATCGTCACCATCGACCAGCATGGCTGCATCAAGTCCGTCAACCAGGCCGTGTGCCGGATCTTCGGCTACGAACGCGAGCAACTGGTCGGCAAGCCGTTCGCAACGCTGATGCCGGACGGTGCCGATCCGGTGCACCCCGGCGCCGCCAGCGTCACAGCGCAGGGACGGCGCAGCGACGGCGACCAGTTCCCGCTCGAAGTCTCGATCAATGCGGTGCCCATCGCGGGGCCGCAACTGATGGTCGGGATCCTGCGCGACATCACCGTGCGCAAGGCGCTGGAAGATGAGCTGTCGCGCCTCGCACAGCACGATTCGCTTACCGGCCTGCCGAACCGCGCGCTGTTCCTCGACCGCCTGAATACCGCGCTCGCCCGCAGCAACCGCACCGGCCGCGTGATGGCGCTGATGTTCCTCGACCTGGACGGATTCAAGGCGGTCAACGACGGCCTTGGCCATGGGGCGGGCGACCAGGTGCTGAAACAGACGGCGGCAAGGCTGACGGCCTGCGTGCGTGGCACCGATACCGTGGCACGGCTGGCCGGGGACGAGTTCACGGTGATCCTCGAGAACCTGCAGGACCCCGCCGTCGATGCGGCCGCGGTTGCGCGCAAGATCGTCGAGGCCATGCAGCCCGCGTTCTCGATTGGCGGCACCGAGGTGCGCGTGACGGCCAGCGTCGGACTGGTGCTCCACGATCCGGCCGTGTCGACAACGACCGTGCCCGAACTGCTGCGCAAGGCCGACGACGAGATGTACGCGGTCAAACGGGCCGGGCGCAACGCGTTCAGCCTCAGCGAAGCGGAGGCCTGATTCCGGCCCAGTATCGCGGGTCCCCGGCCGTCGTTCCCCGGCTGGCCGCTTTGGCAATTAGAATGGCAGCTCCCGAACTCACAGGATGAAGACTCATGGCGATCAGGACCCCGGCGCGCTGCGCCGGTATTGCGGCATTAATCTCCAGTGTGGCCTCCATGGCGTCTGCCGCGGCCCCGGCTCCTCTGCCGGCCGGTTGCGAGCTGGCGGCTAGAGGTGTGGCTGCACAGCCCGGGGGCGACGCGCTTAAGCCTGTCTTCCCGCCGATCCAGCTGCAAGTCCGCACGCCAGTCGAGCCGATACCGTTCCCAAGCGGCGGGCGGGAGTACCTGGTCTACGAACTTCATCTGCAGAATTTCTCCAGCGATGCGCTGGACATCCGCGGCATTGACGTGTTCGACGCCGGCAAGGCCGGCCTGGCACCCGTGGCCCGATTCGAGGGGGCGCAGCTCGCAGCGGCGTTGAATGCGCCCGGCGTGGATGGCGGGGACGATGCGCAGCGCAACCGGCTCGAAGCGCGCCAGGGCGTGGTCGCCTTCCTGTGCCTGGCTTTCGACGACAAGGCGGCCGTACCCGGCAAGCTGCGCCATCGTGTCCGGCTTGGCGAGGCGTCGGCGGAAGGCCCCGTGATCGGCGTGCGGCGCACGGCTTTGCCGGTCCTTGGCCGCCCCGTGGCCGGCAAGGACTGGTCACCGCGCAACGGTCCGCACATTGGTTCCCATCACCGCATGGGTTTATGGGTCAGCGAGGGACACGCATCGATCTCCCGCCGCTTCGCGATCGACTGGCGGATCGTGAAGAACGGCGAACTGTTTTCCGGCGATGCGCGCGATCCGAAGTCCTATTATGCCTACGGCCAGGACGTGCTGGCGGTTGCCAATGGAACGGTGGTGCGCGCCAGGGACGGTTCTCCGGATAACGTTCCCCGTACCGCAGCCGGTTTCAGCCCGGCGCTCCCGGTGACGATGGATACGATCGACGGCAATGCGGTCGTGCTCAGGCTGGGTAACGGCCAATACGCTTATTACGCCCATCTCCAGCCCGGCAGCGTGCGTGTCCGGGAGGGCGACAGGGTCCGGCGCGGGCAGCGGCTGGGCCGCATCGGCAACTCGGGCGATTCGCGTTGGCCGCATTTGCACTTCCAGCTCACCACGACGCCGAGCCTGATGGGAAGCGAAGGCATGCCGTTCGTGCTCGACCGGTACCGGATGATGGGGGCGGACGGGAACTGGCAGGCGCGCAGCCGTGAGTTCCCCTGGGGTGACGATGTCGCGATCGATTTTGGCGATTGATTGCTACACTGCGTCCTTTGATTCTCCAGGAGTGGACCAGATGATGCGCCCGTCCGAACTTCGCGCATCCGCGCTGGGCTGCCTGCTTGAAGCCGATCCCCGCATTAAGGCTGAAATGGTGGCGACCATGGCCGCTGATTATGCGCTCGGCAGGTTGGCGGTCGACAGCGGCGCGGTCCTGTTGGCGAGCGCCGGAATACCCGGCCGCCCCGGGCGCCCTGTGCTGGTGCCGCCACGGCTGGTCGGACGCCGTTCGATGGCGAGCGTGGAAGGCCGCGCGATGCTGATCCACGCGCTGGCCCACATCGAGTTCAATGCGGTCAACCTCGCGCTGGACGCACTGTGGCGCTTCCCGGGCATGCCGGTCCAGTACTACACCGACTGGTTGCGGGTGGCGAGCGAGGAAGCGGGGCATTACTCGATGCTCGCGGCGCACCTCGAGACCCTCGGCTTCCACTATGGCGACTTCCCCGCCCACGACAGCCTGTGGGAGATGGTGGAGAAGACCAGTGGCGATATCGTGGCACGCATGGCGCTGGTGCCCCGCACGCTGGAGGCGCGCGGCCTGGACGCGATTCCGCCGCTGCGCGCCAAGCTAGCGCAGGCCGGTGACATGGCGGCGGCCGCCATCCTCGACATCATCCTGCACGACGAAATCGGCCACGTGGAGATCGGGAACCGCTGGTATGGTTACCTGTGCGGGCAGCGCGGGCTGGACCTGCGAAAGACCTACGACGAACTGGCGCTGCGCTACAAGGCGCCGCCGCTGAAAGGTCCGTTCAACATCGAGGCGCGCCGCCAGGCAGGATTCACGGAAACCGAGCTGGCCGACCTTCCATGATTGTCCCTCTCATGGAACAGTGATTTCGGAATTTGCCGGCTAGTGCAAGGCGTGGGAAGTCCGTACAGTGTGGTGAGTTACCGGCCTCAGGGGCATCGTGCACCTGCAACGGGAAGCCGGACTTGAACACACTGGAGAATCCATGAAACACGGCCTCAAATTAGTCGCAGCATTCCTCATCGCCACCTCCGCATCGTCGGCGATGGCCGCTTCCGAGACCTACGTCATCGACGGCGCGCACACCTACCCGCGCTTCTCGTACAACCACCTCGGCTTCTCGACCCAGCTCTCGCGCTTCACCAAGACCACCGGCACGGTGGCGATCGACAAGGCGGCAAAGAAGGGCGAAGTGGACATCGTCATCGACATGAAGTCGATCGATTCCGGCTTCGCGACTTTCGACGAGCACCTGCAAGGCGCGGATTTCTTCGACACCGCCAAATTCCCGGAAGCCACCTTCAAATCGACCAAGGTGACCTTCAAGGGCGACAAGCCGGTCAAGGTCGATGGCAAGCTGACCATCAAGGGCGTCACCAGGCCGGTGTCGCTGACCGTGACGTCGTTCCAGGCGATGCCGCATCCGATGCTCAAGAAAGATGCGATCGGCGCGAACGCCTACACCATCGTGAAGCGCTCGGACTTCAACGCGGGCATGTACGCGCCGCACGTCAGCGACGAAGTGCGCATCGATATCGCGATCGAAGCGGTCAAGGAATAAGACCCTCCGGCCCCGGGCCGGCGCGGCGTAGCGAAGCTATATATCCAATCGGTCATTTTCATATAGCAAGTCGATCCTTCGTCTGAGGCGTCGGCTTGCGTATACTGAGTCCCTTTAAGCCGCCCGGGACAGTCTCCGTGGCGATGGGCGCACCGGTCATGATCTACAAGAGGAATAAATGAAAAAGCTCGCACTAGCTGTCGCTGCCCTGTCGGCCTGCGCCGGAACGTCGGCCCAGGAGATCGTCAAGATCGCCCACGTCGGCGCTACCAGCGGGCCAGTCGCCTATTTTGGCAAGGACACCGAGAACGGCGCCCGCATGGCGATCGAAGCCCTCAACGCGCGCAACCCGGTCATCGGCGGCAAGAAGGTCAAGTTCGTGCTGGTGCCCGAAGACGACGCGGGCGATCCGAAGCAGGCGACCGCGGTCGCACACCGCCTGGTCGACGCCAGGGTCAATGGCGTCGTCGGGCACCAGACCTCGGGCACCACGATCCCGGCGTCGAAAATCTACTACGGTGCGGGCATTCCGCAGATTTCGCACTCCAGCACAAGCCCCAAATATACCCAGCAGGGCTTCAACACCACCTTCCGCGTCGTCAGCAACGACGAGCAGCTGGGCCGCGCCCTGGGACGCTACGCGGTCAAGGAGATGGCTGCGCGCCGCATCGCCGTGATCGACGACCGCACCGCGTATGGCCAGGGCCTGGCGACCGAGTTCATGAAAGACCTGAAGCAGCAGGGCGGAGCGGCGGTGGTGGCGCGTGAGTTCACCCACGACAAAGCCACCGACTTCGGCGCGATCCTCACCAAGATCAAGGCGGCCAAGCCGGACCTGGTCTTCTTCGGCGGCATGAACGCCGTCGCCGGCCCGATGCTGCGCCAGATGAAGCAGCTTGGCCTGAATGCGAAGATGATGGGCGGCGACGGCATCTGCTCCGACGAAATCGCCAAGCTGTCCGGCGGTGCCATGGCCGATGGCCAGGTAGTGTGCGCGGAAGCGGGCGGCGTCGAGGCAGCCGGCAAACCGGCACTGGACAAGTTCAAGGCCGACTACAAGAAGCGCTTTGGCATCGACGTGCAGATCAACGCACCATATGCCTACGACGCGGTCATGACCCTGGCCGATGCGATGGCGAGGGCCGGTTCCTCCGCACCCGCGAAGTACCTGCCGCAGCTCGCAAAAACCAGCTACAAGGGAATCACGGGCACGGTCGCCTTCGATCCGAAGGGCGACATCCGCGACGGCACGCTGACGCTCTACACCTTCAAGTCCGGCCATCGCACGGTGCTGGCGGTGACCCGCTGATCCGTACCGGCGTCGTGTCCGCGTTGATGGATGTGGCACGAGCAGTGCGATCGATAGCGAACCAGGTCCCGCTCCGGCGGGATTTTTTTCGCCCGCAGAATCGCGGCGGTGTTCACCAAAACTACCTTGGCATTCGAGACAATTGGTGACTTTCCGGGTGCCTTCCGACTGATATGATTTTTGAAGCAGGGCTGCCCACTTTGGGCGCATCCCGGCACCAACATTGGGCGGCAGATCCATGTATCAGACTAAGGGATTGGACTACGACGACGTTACGCGCATTACCGAGCAGCACATCGCGCTGCTGCTTCCCGACGACGCGCAAATGAGCCCGGTCAACGTGCACCTCCGAACCAGCATGGCGCGGGGTGTACTCAGCGTCTGGACGCATCTCGTGACCCAGCTCGGGACTTCGCATCGTTACGATGCCGATGTCGACCGGCTCGAGGCGCTGCTCCAGGCGCGTGAACAGGCCTTGCAGGGCGCGGCCGGCTCCAGCGCGGCCGAGGAGGCCTGACATGCAAATCAATCGACGCGATTTCGTCGCAGCCGTTGGAAGTGCAGCCCTGGCGGCCGCGCTTCCCGCCGGCGCTTCAGTAAAGGGAACAACAACGATGTACGGTTTGATCGGGAAAATTAAGACGGTAGCCGGCGAACGCGACAAGCTTGCCGCGATCCTGCTCGAAGGCGTCAGCGGCATGCCGGGATGCTTCAGCTATGTGGTGGCGAACGACCCGGGCGATGCGAACGCGATCTGGGTGACGGAAGTGTGGGACAGCCAGGAAAGCCACCGTGCATCGTTGTCGCTGCCGTCGGTGCAACAGGCGATCCAGCGCGGCCGGCCGCTGATCGCCGGTTTTGGCGAGCGCTTCGAAACGGCGCCTGTCGGCGGCCACGGCCTGGCAAAATAACGGGGACTGTCCCTACGGGACTGTCCCCAGCCTTTTTTCGGAACGACGCGGAAGGCCGGGGACAGTACTGCCGCCTTGGCGCAAAGGGACAGGCCCCAACCCCTTACTGCACGCGCCGCACTTTCGGCGAGTGATTCGTTCCTTCGATTTCCATGAACAGCGTGCCGAAGTAATTGCGCACGACTTTCACCTTCGGATTGGTCATTGGCGTCAGCGTGGCTTCGCTGCCATCGATGACCTTCCACACCTGTCCGTTGGCCAGCTTGAACTGCGTCCTCGGTCCCCAGCCCTGAACCGTGCCGACGATCGCGCTCTCGATCGCCTGGGGCGCAGGCTCGGGCTCCTTCATTTTCTTCGCTTCGAGGCCGAAGTCCTGTTCGGCCGTCCGAGCCGCCACAGCGGCAGCCGGCGCTGCAGCCGCCACGTATGCGGCCGGTGCCGCATGCGCCACCGGTGCCGCCGGCGCTGCCTGAACCGGCGCCGCGGCAGGCAGTGCGTCGTAGCATGCCAGGCGCGCCATCTGGTCGGAGATGGTCCTGCACTTCAGGAGGGACTGGTCGTCGGCGGCAAAGGCGGTGCCCGACACGAACAGCAGTAGATACGCAGCTTTCATCATCATGTTCTTTTCCAAGGGTTGTAATCGACGCAGCAGCTTCGTTGGCTGTGCAGGATTATAGCCACACCGGAAGGCGGTTTACCGTTTGGGGGGATTTACGACGGGGTAGGGATTGATCGAGCCGCCCGGCGCGTAGATCCCGTAGTGCAGGTGCGGTGGCGTGTTCGCCGCGTTGCCCGTCGTTCCGACGTATCCAAGGATGCGGCCGGCCTCGATCCGCATGCCGCTGCGGACGTCGGCGAAGCGATCGAGGTGGGCATAATAATGACGCTGGCCCGCAGGGCCGAGCACCCACACGACCTGGCCACCAAGGCGATTGGTCCCGACCCGCAGCACGACTCCTTCCGTCGCTGCGCGCACCGGTGTGCCGCGCTTCGCAAAGATGTCGATGCCTTCGTGCTTCCTCCCCGCACCTCGTGCCGCGTGCCAGGTGTCGCGCACGGCTTCGCGCCGCACGCCGCTGACCGGCACGAAGATCACCTGTGGCGGCGGCATCGACGCCAGCCGCATCGCGTACAGGCCGTTTTCGATCCACGGCCGCAGCAGGCTGGCCGCGCCAAGCAGCAGCATCGCGAGCAGCAGCCTGGAGAAGAATTTTTGCATGGCAACGTTACCGAATGAGAAACTTTTCTCCGTTTTGCGGCCCTTCAGGATGTCCATGCTCCGCAAACGTTGCGCCAATGATACCTTGCTGATGGTTTTTGCATCGAAAGCTGCTATTCTCGCCCGGGCATCATGCCTGCGGCAGCGGGCCGATGCCTTTTACCAAACGGAGCCATGACCATGTATAACAATAAAGCAAACGGTCGCGCACCCGCGGGGGACGCAGACCGATGAGCACACGCGGGATCATCATTCGGGACTACCGGCGTTCCGACGAAGGTGCAGTAAACGCCCTGGCAGTAAAGGCGTTCGAGCAGTATCAGTCGATGTACGAGGATTGGCCGGGGTTTCGCGCGCGGCTGGAAAACATGAGCACGATCGCCGAATCCGGCGAACTCGTGGTCGCCGAAGTCGACGGCACGCTGGCAGGGGCTGTCGGATACATCGCACCGTTCCGGCCGAAGGCGGACTATTTCGAACCGGAGTGGCCGATCATGCGCATGCTGGTGGTCGATCCGGCGATGCGCGGACGCGGCGTTGGCCGCACGCTTGCCAGGGAATGCCTGGCACGGGCGCGGCGCGACGGGGCCACGGAGTTCGCGCTGCATACCAGTCCGATCATGGAAGTGGCGCTGCCGATGTACCTGCGCATGGGATTCCGGCGGCGACGATCCGCTCCGCTTATTCACGGCGTCGATTACGACGTTTATGTGCTGTCCCTGACGTCGGAGGGCATGGTGCGCGAGGACTATCCGCCGGTGTCGCTGTTTTCCATGCGGGGACGGGATAAGGCCTAGGCAGTAGCGTGCCGGGGAAGGCAGGGGACAGTCCCCGGAGGGACAGTCCCCGGCGTCGTCAGATGTGCAGGGCGTGGCCCAGCGCGCGCAACGCGGCTTCCTGGATCGCTTCACCCAGGGTCGGGTGGGCGTGGATGGTGCCGCCGACGTCTTCGAGGCGGGCGCCCATTTCGATCGACTGCGAGAACGCGGCCGACAGTTCCGATACGCTCTTGCCGACCGCCTGCCAGCCAACGATCAGGTGGTTGTCGCGGCGCGCGACCACGCGCACGAAACCGTCTTTCGCTTCCAGCGTCATCGCGCGGCCGTTGGCGGCGAACGGGAACATGGCCGAGATGCAGTCCATGCCCGCCTGCTGTGCCTGTTGCGGCGTCAGGCCAACCACCACGATTTCAGGATCGGTGAAGCAAACCGCCGGCATCGCCGCAGGCGCGAAGCGGCGCTCCTTGCCGGAGATGATCTCGGCGACCATTTCGCCCTGCGCCATCGCGCGGTGCGCCAGCATCGGCTCGCCGGTGACGTCGCCGATCGCCCACACGTTGCGCATCGAAGTACGGCACTGGTCGTCCACCTTGATGAACTGGCCGTCCATGTCGAGCATCAGCTTTTCGAGGCCGAAGCCCTTCGTGCGCGGACGGCGGCCGACCGCCACCAGCACCTTGTCGGCTGCCAGTTCGATCTCTTCGCCCTGCGGGTTCTTCACGCGCACGGCGGTGCCGCCCGCGTTCATGCCCAGCACGGAATGGCCGAGGCGCACGTCGATGCCCAGGCCCTTGAGCGAGGTGGCGACCGCGTTGGTCAGTTCGGCGTCATAGGCCGGCAGGATGCGGTCCTGCGCTTCGACCACGGTGACTTCCGCGCCCAGCTTGCGGTAGGCGATGCCCAGCTCAAGGCCGATATAGCCCGCGCCGACCACCACCAGGCGCTTCGGCAGGCTGTCCGGTGACAGCGCTTCGGTGGCGCTGATGACCGGGCCGCCGAACGGCATGAACGGCAGTTCGAGCGTGTGCGAGCCGGAGGCGACCAGCATGTGTTCGCAGCCGATGCGGTATGGCTCCTGGCCTTCGCGCTGGATCTCGACGGTCTTGCCGTCGACGATGTGGGCCCAGCCCTTGACGACGTGGACGCCGTTTTTCTTGAGGAGTGCGCCGACGCCGCCGGTCAGGCGCTTGACGATGCCGTCTTTCCAGGTGGTGGTGCGCGCCAGGTCGATCTGCGGCGCCTGCACCGTGATGCCGAGCGCGGAGCCGTCCGCATAGCGGGTAGCGCTTTCGAATTCGTCGGCGGCGTGGATCAGCGCTTTCGACGGGATGCAGCCGACGTTCAGGCAGGTGCCGCCCAGTTCGTCGCCTTCGACCAGCATGGTCGGGATGCCGAGTTGCGCGGCGCGGATCGCGGCGATGTAGCCGCCCGGCCCGCCGCCGATGACCAGCAGGGTAGTAGTTTGTGCGTTCATTGTTGTTATTCCACGAAGAGCATGGCCGGGCATTCGAGCAGCGCGCGAATGGCCTGGATGAATTCGGCCGCGTTCATGCCGTCGACCACGCGGTGGTCGAACGACGAAGACAGGTTCATCATCTTGCGGATCACGACCTGGCCGTTGCGCACCATTGGGCGCTCGACGATCTTGTTCACGCCGATGATCGCCACTTCAGGGTGGTTGATCACCGGGGTGGTCACGATGCCGCCCAGCGGGCCGAGGCTCGAGATGGTGATGGTGGAGCCGGACAGCTCCTCGCGCGTCGCCTTGCCGGTGCGCGCGACGTTCGCCAGGCGCGAGGTTTCGGCCGCGGCGTCCCACATGTCGCGTGCTTCGGCGTGGCGCATCACGGACACCATCAGGCCGGCGTCGGTCTGGGTGGCGATGCCCATGTGGACGGCGTCGTACTGGGTGACCAGGCCGGCATCGTCGTCGAAGCGCGCATTCATCTGCGGGAAGTCGCGCAGCGCCAGCACCACGGCGCGCATCAGCAGCGGCAGCACGGTCAGCTTGCCGCGTTCCTTGCCCCACTTTTCGTTCAGGCGCGCGCGCAGCATTTCCAGTTCCGTCACATCGACTTCTTCGACGTAGGCGAAGTGCGGGATGCGGCGCTTGGAGTCCTGCATCTTCTGCGCGATCTTGCGGCGCAGGCCGATCAGCGGGATCTCGCGTTCTTCGGTGCGCTGCACGTAGCGCGTGTCCGCGCCGCCGGCGGCGGATGCGCCGCTGGCCGCGAAGGCGTCCAGGTCTTCATGCATGATGCGGCCCGCAGGGCCGGTGCCGGTGACGAACTGCAGTTCGATGCCGAGGTCCCAGGCGCGGCGGCGCACCGCCGGCGATGCGATCGGCTTCTCGCCGTCGGAGCGCGCAGCGACGCCGCGCACCGCTGCCGATGGCTTGGCCGCCGCCGGGGCCGGAGCGGCCTTGGCTGCGGGCGCTGCGGGAGCCGGGGCCGGCGCAGCTGCCGAAGCAGGCGCCGCAGCAGGAGCAGGCGCCGCGGCAGGAGCAGGCTTTGCGGCGGCAGGCGCCGGAGCCGGGCTTGCGCCCGCCTTCAGGTTGCCTTCGCCTTCGACTTCGATGTGGATCAGGTCGGAGCCGACCGCCATCACCTGGCCGGCCGCGCCGCCCAGCGTCGCCACCTTGCCGTGCACCGGCGACGGGATTTCGATGGTGGCCTTGTCGGTCATGACGTCGGCGAGGATCTGGTCCTCGGTGACGGTGTCGCCGACTTTCACGTGCCACATCACGAGTTCTACTTCCGCGATACCTTCGCCGATGTCCGGCATCTTAATGACATGAATACCCATTACTACGCCTCCATCGTACGTTTGAATGCCGCCGCGACGCGGTCAGGGCCGGGGAAGTAGGCCCATTCCTGTGCGTGCGGATACGGCGTGTCCCAGCCGGTGACGCGCTCGACCGGTGCTTCGAGGTGGTAGAAGCAGTGCTCCTGCACCAGCGACACCAGTTCCGCGCCGAAGCCGCAGGTACGGGTCGCTTCGTGCACCACCACGCAGCGGCCGGTCTTCTTGACCGAGGCGACGATGGTCTCCAGGTCGAGCGGCCACAGGCTGCGCAGGTCGATGATCTCGCAGTCGATGCCGCTTTCGCGGGCCGCCGCTTCGCATACCCAGACCATGGTGCCGTAGGCGATCACGGTGAGCTTTTCGCCCGGGCGGAAGATCGCCGCCTTGTCCAGCGGGACGGTGTAGTAGCCCTCGGGGACTTCGCCCATCGGGTGCTGCGACCATGGAATCACCGGCTTGTCGTGGTGGCCGTCGAACGGGCCGTTGTACAGGCGCTTCGGCTCCAGGAAGATCACCGGGTCGTCGTTCTCGATCGAGGCGATCAGCAGGCCCTTGGCGTCGTACGGGTTGGACGGCATCACGGTGCGCAGGCCGCAGACGTGCGCGAACACCGCTTCCGGGCTCTGGCTGTGGGTCTGGCCGCCGTAGATGCCGCCGCCGCATGGCGTACGGATGGTGATCGGGGCGGTGAAGTCGCCCGCCGAGCGGTAGCGCAGGCGCGCCGCTTCGGACACGATCTGGTCGTAGGCAGGGTAGATATAGTCGGCGAACTGGATCTCGATGCACGGGCGCAGGCCGTACGCACCCATGCCGATCGCGGTGCCGACGATGCCGGCTTCCGAGATCGGCGCGTCGAACACGCGCGAGGAACCGTACTTTTTCTGCAGGCCTTCGGTGCAGCGGAACACGCCGCCGAAGTAGCCGACGTCCTGGCCGTACACCACCACGTTGTTGTCTTTTTCGAGCATCACGTCCATGGCCGAGCGCAGGGCCTGGATCATGGTCATCGACGTCTTTTTGTCGTTCACGTTGTTTTCCATGGATCAGATTCCAAGCTGTTGGCGCTGCACGCGCAGGTGTTCAGGCATCTCTTTGTAGACGTCCTCGAACATCTCCGCGGGGCTGAATACGGTGCCGCCGGCCAGGGTGCCGTATTGCTCGGCCTCCTTCTGTGCGGCCAGCACTTCCTGCTCCAGCGCCTTGTGGGTGTCGTCATGCTCCTGCTCGGACCATGCGCCCTTGTTGATCAGGTACTGCTTCAGGCGGGCGATCGGATCGCCCAGCGGGAATTTGGACCAGTCGTCGGCCGGACGGTACTTGGATGGATCGTCCGAGGTCGAGTGCGGACCGGCGCGGTAGGTGACCCATTCGATCAGGGTCGGGCCGAGGTTGCTGCGGGCACGCTCGGCGGCCCACTTCGACGCCGCGTACACCGCCAGGAAGTCGTTGCCGTCCACGCGCAGGGATGCGATCCCGCAGCCGACGCCGCGTGCCGCGAAGGTGGTGCCTTCACCGCCGGCGATGGCCTGGAAGGTGGAGATCGCCCACTGGTTGTTGACCACGTTGAGGATTACCGGCGCGCGGTACACGTGCGCGAAGGTGAGGGCGGTATCGAAATCCGCTTCGGCGGTGGCGCCGTCGCCGATCCATGCCGATGCGATCTTGGTGTCGCCCTTGATGGCGGACGCCATGCCCCAGCCCACCGCCTGGATGTACTGGGTGCCGAGGTTGCCGGAGATGGAGAAGAAGCCGGCCTTCTTGACCGAGTACATCACCGGAAGCTGGCGACCCTTGAGCGGGTCGCGCTCGTTCGACATCAGCTGGCAGATCATGTCGACCATCGGGTAGCCGCGCGCCAGCAGGATGTTCTGCTGGCGGTAGGTCGGGAAGCACATGTCGTCGATGTTCAGCGCCATCGCCTGGGCGGTGCCGATCGCTTCTTCGCCGAGGCTCTGCATGTAGAACGACATTTTTTTCTGGCGCTGCGCGGTCAGCATGCGCGCGTCGAAAATGCGGGTCTTCATCATCGTGATCAGGCCCGCTTTCGCGGTCTCGACGTCGATCTGGGGATCCCATGGCCCGACCGCGTTACCCTGCGCGTCGAGGACGCTGACGAGGGAATACGCGATGTCGCGGGTATCCATGGGGGCGGCATCGACCGGGGGCCTGCGTACTTCGCCCGCCTTGGAGACGCGCAGGTACGAGAAATCGGTCGCACAGCCTGGACGGCCCGTCGGTTCGGGGACGTGCAGGCGAAGAGGTTCGTTCGTGCTCATTCGCTTCCTTCTGGCGCGATCGTGTCGCGCGGGTTCAAGGCTGCGCGCGGCTGGTGGCGGCGGCGGCCTTCTTGGTAAACAAAAAACGCAATCCTTGCCGCAAGGGCACGGCAGGGTACCATATTTCAAGAGTGCCAAGAAGGAAAGAGCACGACCGTGCGGGTTGAAAAGTTTGGCGCTATCTGGAGGTGTTGATGCCTTCGACCAGGTCCCTGTACGCGCGCAGCAGGTGGTCGCGGCTGCCGTCGTCGCCGCGCGCGGTCCCGGCCCGCAGCTTTGCGGCGCGCAGGAAGGCGCCGGCCCGGTCGTTTACGAAGCGCAGTTCGGGCACCGGTTCGCCGTCCGGGCGCTTCATCGTGCCGGCGCTGCCGGCGATCCGCTCGAAAGAGGCGATCTGGCGCTTCGCCTCGTCCCTGCTGAAGGCGTCGGACTCCAGCAGGCGCACCAGGCGGCGGCCATCGAACGCCAGCGCCACGCGGTAGTACCCGGCGTCGCGCACGTCGCCGTCCTGCAGCTCCGCCAGCCGGGCCAGCAGGTGGCGCTCGTTCTCGCGGTCCAGCACCGTGGAGAAGGTTTCGCTGGCGCGCTCGAACTGGCGCGCGGACTCCATCAGCCCGGCGTGCAGCGCCCGGCCGCGCGCGAAGCCGTCGTCCTTGTAGACGCCTCCCTGGTAATAGCGATGCAGGGGCAGGATCTGCATTGACAGGTCGCGCAGCGCCGCCAGGTAGGCGCGCGCGGCGCCGTCGAGTTCGCGCATGGCCGGGCCTTCGGTGTGCGCCAGGTGCATCTGGTCGCTGCATTTGTCCACCACCTGGGCGGGCAATTCGGCGATGCCGCCTATATGGCGCTCCCGGCCGCTCGGGCCCGTTTCGGCGCTGGCGATCCAGGCGAGGTAGCCGGAGACGGCGGCGTGCGCCCGTTCGTCCGCGTCGTTGTAGCAGGTAATCATGCGGTCGAGCTTCCACGCTTCGCTGCGCAGTGGCGCCGGAGGCAGCTCGGCCACCGGCGTGCCGTCGCGTTCACCCACGGTGGCGGCGCGGCCGCATGCAGTCAGGGTGGCGCAGGCCAGCAGGAGGGCGGCGAGGCGGACGGTCGCTGTGGTTCTCATGGCGCGTGGCGGGTAAAGGATGGATCGTCCAGCTTATCCATCCGAAACCGACGCCTGTTGCGATGAGTTAAGGGGGCACCGATTTGATCCATACGCGCGCCGCTCTGCCGGCCGAACAGGCAAAATAAGGCATCTACCCAACGGGGCTTTTGCCATGCCGAAGACCGATTACACGCGCACCAGGGGACAGCAGCTGACCTACTCGATCGAGTACGGCGACGGGGAGTACTACATCGAGCGCGACGGGCGCATGCTGAAGTCTGTGCCGGACGCGATCGTCGCCGGCGTGCTGCCATCCGAGGCCGGGGCGGAGTTCATGCTGCGCACCGCGATCGCCGACATCGAGCTGCTCAACGGCATGGAAGAATAGCCGCCGGTAGAACCATGGGGCCGTCCCCCCAGGGGATCGTCCCCAATCTTTACTAAATAATACCTGCCCCGCGCCATTGATCAGGGAATGGTCCCTTGCAGGGACGGTCCCCCTCGCTATGGTAAACTTACCTTCTTCAGTTTCTCCATTTTGAGGTTAAGCATGCGCCGTTTCCTGAATACGCTCGTCCTTTCCGCTGCAATGGGCGTGACGTCAGTCGCCATGGCCGCTGCCCCGGTCGTCGAGGTCTACAAGACCGAGTACTGCGGCTGCTGCAAGCAGTGGGTCAAGCACCTGGAAGCAAACGGATTCGTGGTCAAGGCGCACGATGTGGAAGACCCGTCCGACTTCCGCGCAAAGTTCGGGATGGCCGACAAATTCCAGTCCTGCCACTCGGCCAAGGTGAACGGTTACGCGCTGGAGGGACACGTGCCGGCCAGCGAGATCAAGCGCCTGCTGACGGAAAAGCCGAAGGCCGTCGGCCTGGCGGTGCCGGGCATGCCGGCCGGCTCGCCTGGCATGGAAGGATCGCGTTCGGACGCCTACGACGTGCTGCTGGTGCAGCCGAACGGTGCCCACACCGTGTACAAACGCTACGACGCGAAATAAACCGAACCGGAGGCTGATGCCTCCGTTTTTTTTAGGCCACAACGATTTTCATCACAGCGCTTGACCTTGCCATGGTGGGAAGGTTTATCGTGGGTGCATCGAATTTCGGAGAACGCCAATGGACACCGCCGTAACACCCTTGCACGGGTTAAAACTGGAAATTGAAGGCATGACGTGCGCATCCTGCGTGGCGCGCGTCGAGAAGGCGCTGCTCAAGGTGCCCGGCGTCAGTTCGGCCAGCGTCAACCTCGCTACCGGCAAGGCCAGCGTGCAGGCAGTTGGCGGCGTCTCGCCGGATGCGCTGGCCGGTGCCGTGCGCGCCGCCGGCTACGAGGCGCACGAAGCCCGCGAAGCCGCGGCGGCCCCGGCGCAGGCGGAGGCCACGCCGCGCCTGCCCTCGTGGTGGCCGGTTGCCGCTTCGGCGCTGCTGTCGCTGCCGCTGGTCGCGCCCATGCTGCTGGCGCTTGCCGGCATCGAGTGGGAGCTGCCCGCCTGGGCCCAACTGGCTTTGGCGACGCCCGTGCAGTTCTGGCTCGGCGCGCGCTTCTACCGCTCCGGATGGAAGGCGCTGCGGGCCGGAGCCGGCAATATGGACCTGCTGGTCGCGCTGGGAACCAGCGCCGCCTATGGGCTTTCCCTTTACCTGATGCTGGCCGGCGGGCACGGGATGGAGCACCTGTACTTCGAGTCGGGTGCGGTGGTGATCACCCTGGTCCTGCTCGGCAAATGGCTGGAAGGGCGCGCGAAAAGCCATGCAGTCGACGCGATCCGCGCGCTCGAATCCCTGCGTCCCGCAGAGGCGACGGTGCGCCGCGACGGCGTCGAACACACGGTGCCTGTGGCCAGCGTGCGAATGGGCGACCTGGTGGTGGTCCGTCCCGGCGAACGGATCCCGGTCGACGGCACCGTGGTCGAGGGCCACAGCCACGTCGACCAGTCGCTGCTGACCGGCGAAAGCCTGCCGGTCGCGAAATCGCCGGGCGAGAGCGTGGCCGGCGGCGCGATCAATGCGGACGGACTGCTGGTCATGCGCGTGGACGCGGTCGGCGCGGACACCATGCTGTCCCACATCATCAGGATGGTGGAAGACGCGCAGGCCGCCAAGGCGCCGATCCAGCGCCAGGTGGACCGCATCAGCGCGGTGTTCGTGCCGGTGGTGCTGGCCATTTCCGCCGTCACGCTGCTCGGCTGGGGGCTGGCGACCGGCGACTGGCGCCAGGCCATCCTGAATGCGGTGGCGGTGCAGGTGATCGCCTGCCCATGCGCGCTGGGACTGGCCACGCCGACCGCGATCATGGTCGGCACCGGCGTCGCGGCGCGGCACGGCATCCTGATCAAGGACGCGGCGGCGCTCGAGACCGCGCATGCGATCGACGTGGTTGCGTTCGACAAGACCGGTACGCTCACCGAGGGCAAGCCGGCCATCACGGGCATCGAAAGCGTAGGCATGACGCAGGCGCAGGTGCTCGAGCTGGCATGGGCGGTCCAGCAGTACAGCGATCATCCACTGGCGAAGGCGGTGGCCGATGCCGCGCGCGCGGCGGACGTCGCGCTGCGGGACGCCAGCGAGGCGGGCGCCTTGCCGGGTCGCGGAGTGCGGGCGCGCGTTGGGGGTGGCACCGCGCATCTCGGCAACCGCCGGCTGATGGACGAACTCGGCGCCGACACATCGGCCCTGGAGGACGCCGCCGGGCGCTTCGAATCCGAAGGGCGCACCGTGTCATGGCTGGCCGTGGAGCAGGAAGGCGTGCACCGCGTCGCCGGCGTGCTCGCTTTCGGCGACCAGGCGAAACCTGGCGCGCGGATGGCGGTCGAGCGCCTGCACCGCCTCGGCATCCGCACCGTTCTGCTTACCGGTGACAACGCCGGCAGTGCGGGCGCGCTGGCCGCCGAGACCGGGATTGACGATGTGCGCGCCAACGTGCTGCCGGCCGGTAAAGCGGCCGAAGTAGGCAGCCTGCGCGAAGGCGGGCGTAAAGTGGCGATGGTTGGCGACGGCATCAACGACGCCCCGGCGCTGGCCGCCGCCGACATCGGCATCGCAATGGCGACCGGCACCGACGTCGCCATGCACACCGCCGGGATCACCCTGATGCGCGGCGATCCGGTGCTGGTGGCCGATGCGGTGTCGATATCGCGTCGCACCTATAACAAGATTTGGCAGAACCTCGGTTGGGCGTTCGTGTTCAATGTGGTCGGCATTCCGCTGGCGGCGTTCGGCATGCTCAACCCGATGATCGCCGGCGGCGCGATGGCTTTCAGCTCCGTCAGCGTGGTCACCAACGCACTGCTGCTGCGACGCTGGCGTCCGTCAGGCGTAAACTGATTCGATTACTTGATGAGGAGTTTTAAACATGGTTGAACTGAATGTCGAAGGCATGAGCTGCGGCCATTGCGCCGGGCGGGTATCGAAGGCGATCGCGGCGGTCGACCCGGCGGCCCAGGTGGATGTCGACCTGGCGGCGGGCATCGTGCGGGTGGCGTCGACCGCCACGCCACAGGAACTGGCCGAGGCCGTGACCGAGGCCGGCTATCCTGCCGCGCCGCGCCAATGAGCGGCGTCACGGTCCTGCCGCACCCCGAGCTGGCGCCGGAGGGCGCTGCGTTCGAGGCCGACGACAGCACCAGCCTGTGCCAGCAACTGCTGGACCACGGCGTCGACATCGAACACGCCTGCGGCATGGTGGGCGCCTGCACCACCTGCCACGTGATCATCGAACAGGGCTTCGATTCGCTGCCTGAGGCGAGCGACAAGGAGGAAGACATGCTGGACCGCGCATGGGGCGTGACGTCGCACTCGCGCCTGTCCTGCCAGGTCACGCCGGGCGACACCGAACTGGTGGTGGCGCTGCCGCGCTATACCGTCAACCTGGCCCGGGAATAAGCGCGGCCAGCACCCGCCAGGAATCGGACACAGCCGAAAAAATGGTATAAGGGAGGCGTGCAGCCGGCATGACGCCGCCGCCTCGCCGTGCGTTCACCCTTGAAGGTCCATGCGAAGAAGAGCCACCGACTACCTGCCATCGTTCGTTTTGTTCGCCGCCGGCGCGCTGTTGACGGCCGGCGCGTACTGGGCCGAAGGGCAGCGGTCGCGCGCCGCCTTACTGGGGCAGGCGCGCAACGAGGCCACCGAATTCCGCCGCACGCTGCAGGAAGGCGTGCATTCCTACCTGTACCTGGCGCGCGACCTGGCGGGCTTCGTCACCGCTTCGGAGACTCCGAGGCTCAGTGATTTCGACGCATATATGCGCAGCACCAGGGTGCTGGGCGACCGTCCCGGCATCACCTATCTCGGCTACGTCCCGCGCGTCCCGCGCACGCGGATCGGCGACTTTTCGCGCGTCATCCGCTCCGAGCTTCCCGAGTTCGCGCTGCGCGGCGATGGAGTCGATCCGGACTACGTCTACCCGCAAGTCTACGCATCGCCCCGAACAGAGCTGACCCGCAAGCTTACCGGGCTTGACCTGTCGACCGTCCCGGGCCGCTGGGAAGCAATGCAGGCCGCGCGCGACAGCGGCACTTCGGTGGCGACCACGAGGCAGCGCCTGTTCAACGAGATCGGGGGCGAACCCGTCATCGTTGTGTTTACGCCGGTCTACCAGCTGAAACTCCCGATCGACAGCGTCGAGCAGCGCCGGGCGGCCTTGCGCGGCTTCGTGTTCAGCGTGCACAGGACCCGGCCGCTGATCGAAAGCCTGATGAGCGAGCGCTTCCGCCGCATGTTCGACCTTGAGATATTCGATGGCAAGCCATCGCTGCAAAACGTCGTGTACGACGGCGACCGCCAGCCGCACGCGCTGGGCGAGGGCCAACACACTGAGGTGTACAGCGAGCCACTCGAGGTGGCGGGGCGAAACTGGACCCTGTATATTTTCAGCGATCCCGCCACGCTCGACTCCGGCTTGAGCCGGCAAGGGCTGCTGATCGTAGCGAGCGGGTTGGGTATCTCCGGGCTGCTGGCAATCGGGCTATGGAGCGTGCTTCGACGCTACCGCCGCGCGAGCTACCGCACCGCGCAGGCGCAGCGCTTCGCCGAAGTGTTCGAAGACTTTCCCGCCATGGTGTTCATGCTGGACACCCAGCGGCGTTTCACCCACCTGAACGCCAAGGGCGAGGCGGAGATGAAATGGACGCGCGATGCGCTGCGCGGCGTCCACGTCGATTCGCTGATCGTGCCGGAAATGCAGGAGCGCGCGCGCGGGCGATTTGCACAGGTATTGCAGGGCGATTCGGTCACCTACGATTCGGCCATCGTCGACGGCGCCGGCGACCGCGTGGACTTGAGCGTGATCCTGCTGCCGCTGCGGGATGGGAGCTCGGTATCGAGCGTACTCGGGATTGCGCAGAACATCACGTCGGCCCGCCGTAAGGAATGGGAGATGGTCGAATCGAAGCGGGTGCTCGAACTGGTCATCAACAATATTCCTCCGCGCGTTTTCTGGAAGGACTCCGAATTGCGGTACATGGGGTGCAATGCGGCGTTCGCCGGTGATGCGCGCCTGAAGGATCCGTCGCAGGTAATCGGCAAGACCGACCATGAGATGGCCTGGCGGGCGAATGCGGACGCCTACCAGCGCGACGACCGCCTGGTGCTGGCCAGCGGCGTCGCCAAGATCAACTACGAGGAACGCCAGCAGCGTGCGGACGGCACCGAGAGCTGGCTACGCACCAGCAAGATCCCGCTGGCGGACCTTGACGGCAAGGTGTTCGCCCTGCTTGGCCTGTATGAAGACATCACCGAGCGCAAGCACATGGAAAACCAGCTGCGCATGCTGGCCCTGCACGACAGCCTGACCGGGCTCGCCAACCGGACTTCGTTCTACGACCGGCTCGATTCCGCGGTCGCGCGCGCACGCCGCCATGGAACGCTGCTGGCGCTGATGTACTTCGACATCGACCACTTCAAGGCGATCAACGACACGCTTGGCCACGATGCCGGCGACGCGCTGCTGCAGGCGTTCGCGGCGCGAGTCGTGGCGGCGCTGCGCGAGATCGACTTCATGGCGCGCCTTGGCGGCGACGAATTCACAGTGATCCTGGAGAGCCTTCCGGACCGGGAAGCGGCGTCGCTGGTCGCGCAAAAGCTGGTAACGCTGATCCAGGGCGCATTCGACGTGAACGGAAAGAAGATCGAGGTCACGAGCAGTATCGGCATCGCATTCTTCGAGCCCGGCATGCGGTCCGACGAACTGGTGCGCGCCGCCGACCAGGCCATGTACGAGGCCAAGCGTTCCGGCCGCAACTGCTTCTGCCTCTACACCCGATAGCGGACTGACCCGCCTTTACGGCATAGGCGGATCCGGCCGTTTTTTGTCCGATTCGGCATAATCATGTTCGATTCCGCCAATGCGCAGCCCGCATTTGTAGTTGCGGCAGGGGTCAGGATGACGATATCCTCCATCCTCTGAAGCCAGTGCCACCTCACCAGACCGACCATGAACCTCAATCCGATCCAGCTGTTCGACGTCGAATCGTCGACCTTCACCTACATCCTGTTCGCGCCGGGCGAGGACCAGGCCGTGATCATCGATCCGGTCGACCACAACTGCCAGCGCGACCTCGACCACCTGGAGCGGCTGGGCCTCAAGCTCGCCTACGTACTGGAAACGCACGCCCATGCCGACCACGTCACGTCGGCCGGCAGGCTGCGCGAACTGACCGGCGCCAAGGCCGCGGTACCGAGCGGATGCGGGATTCCGCCGGCGGAGGTGCAGCTGGTGGACGGCGACGTGGTCCGCTTCGGCGCCGGCGAGGAGATCCGCGTGATCCACACGCCGGGCCATACCGCGGGCAGCATGTCCTACCTGTGGCGCGGTAACCTGTTCAGCGGGGATACACTCCTGATCAACGGCTGCGGCCGGACCGATTTCCAGAGTGGCAGCGCCGAAGCACTGTTCGACAGCGTGACCGGGCGGCTGTTCACCCTGCCCGAGACAACGCTGGTGTGGCCAGGGCACGACTACAAGGGCCAGAGCGTGTCGTCGATCGGCTGGGAGAAGCGCCACAACGCGCGGCTGGCGAACCGCTGCCGCGAGGATTTCGTGCACCTGATGGCCAACCTGAACCTGCCGCGTCCGAAGATGCTCGACATCGCGGTGCCGGCCAACCAGAACCTGGGCCTGCCGCACGCCTAGCAGGCGCCGGACAGGGCGCTCGTCAGCAGTGCCGACATCCGCTTCCAGTGCGAGCCCTTCCAGTAGACGCGCCCGCACTTGCCGCAGGTGCGGAATTCGCGCTGGGTGTCGCGCACCGACGGCGGCAGGCGGTCCAGCACATCCTCCATCGGCACGTCGCGCAGCGGCTCGTTGCAGTGCAGGCAAAGGCTGAACGGGCGCGCCAGGCCGGCAAGGCGGAGGCGGTCGGCTATCTCGCGGAACTGTTCCGCCGGAGCCAGTGCGTGCACGTAGCAGCCATGTTCGACGCCGCGACGCTTGAGCAGCTCGCGGTCGCGCGTCAGCACCGTGCGGTGCTGGTCGCCGCCAAGCCGCTCGATGTCGGCGTCGCCGAAGCCGTTGTCGTACAGGGTGTCGAAGCCGGCCATGCGCAGCATGCGCGCGAGCCCGCCCAGGTGGGCGTCGGCGACGAAGCGGGCAGGAGCCGGGCTATTGCCCTGCAGCGGGGCGGCTTCGAAGCAGCCAAAGACGGGATAAACGGACAGCCGATCGCCTTCGGACAGCAGGCGATCGAGCGGCGCAGGCTCGCCGTTGACCAGCAGGAGCGCCACCTCGGTGTGAGGGACGCCCAACGCTTCGACCATGTGCTTGGCGGTGGCCGCCTGGGCGCAGCGCAGCGTGAACTCGTGGCCGCGGCGGCTCCGCTCCAGGAATTCGTTCAGCTCCGCGTAGAAGCGGAAAGTGGCCGTGACCGAGGGTCTCACAGGTGTGCTCCGAAGCGCCGGGTGGCGCACCTGTAAACGTAAGGGATCGCGGCCCGGACGGTCGCCCGTTTGGGGACGGTCCCCTTGGAACTGTCCCCAGCCTGTCGCCTGCCGGCCGAAAAAGCAAAAGCAGGGGACAGTCCCGGAGGGACAGTCCCCACCCCCTTACTGCGGCAGCTGCGCCACGCGATTAAAGCGGCGGATCTTGCCCAGCACCCGCTCCGGCAGCGCCGTGATCTGCTTGGCGTGGTTGGCGAACACGATCTGCTGGCGACCCTTCGACACCAGCTTGCCTCCAGAGTAGAAGCGGAACTCGAGCCAGAACGAGCAGCGCTTCACGTCATAGGTGTTCATCTCGCACACCACCTCCTGGAACGGGAAGGTCTCGTGCACATAGTCCTGCTCCGCGTGCTTGGTGATGAACACGCCCTCGGCCTGCAGCATGTCGGCCGCCACGCACTCGTAGAACCAGCGCTCGCGGCAGATGCCCTGCCACTCGAAGTAGCGCGCGAAGTAGGTATTCCCGTAGGCGTTGGAGTCCTTCAGGTAGATCGTCAGCGAGTGGCGGAAGGTGTCCCCGCTGAGTGCCGGCATTTCCAGCAGCTTCATCGGCGTGGACACGAGTTTGGCACTGGCCAGCGGAAGGGCGGTCACGTTGTTGGTTTGGACTTGCATGTCGAGCTCCTTAGTTTTGGATGGTGGGACGCCGTTCAATCGGCGTTCTGCCAGGTGTGGTCCTGGCTACTCATCAATAAAACGTGCGGACGGCGCCTATCTGATCTGACGCAAAGTTTGTTGATATTCCTCCGACGCAAGATGGACTGCTACCAGCGCGATTGTTACCATCCGGCACACCCTCGATCGCTACGCCCATGCTTATACTGCTGCCCGGACTGGTTTCGCTGCTGTTCCTTGGCTACGGCGCCTACGTGCTTGTCTCGCGCGGCGTGAACCGGGTCAGCGCCTCGTTCTTCATCCTGTGCGCGATGACGTTCTGCTGGCAGTTCACCTGGTCGATCCTGTTCCAGCTGGAGGACGAGGTGGCAGCCAACCTGGTCGCGCGCACCGGCTACTTCCTGATCCTGTTCCTTCCGACCTCGCTGTATTACTTCGTGGTCGAGCTTACGGTCGAACCGCGCGAACTGCCGCGCGTGGCCGCCTCCGTGGCCGTTGCCGCCGGCCTGGCGCTGCTGCTGGTGGCGACCGATACGGTCGTCGACGGCACCTGGCGCTACCGCTACGGCTTTTATCCGCGCGCCGGGCCGCTGCTGTCCCTGCACATCCTTCAGACGGTCATAGTGATGATGCGCGCGCTGGTGCTGCTGCACGCGCACATGCGGCGCGCGATCTCGGCGGAGCTGGTGCGCCTGCGCTACTGCTTCGCCAGCATGCTGATCTACTTCCTGGCCGCGATCGACTACCTGTGCAACTACGGCGCCGGCTTCTACCCGCCGGGCGTGCTGTTCATCGCGCTCAGCCTGGGCATCATGGCGCAGGCGATCGCGCGCCACCACCTGCTGGCCAATCCGATGATGCTGGCGGCGACCGTGGTGCACGAGATGCGCACGCCGCTGGCGACCATCCGCAGCCAGGCGCGCTTCCTGTCCCAGCGCCTGCCCGAGCTGCTGGATGGCTACGAAGAGGCGCTGGCGGCGGGCGGGCGCGCTGATCCGATCGACGCGGGACGAATCGACTACCTGCGCGGCCTGGGGCGCTCGATCGAGGCCGAGATCCAGCGCACCAACTTCATCGCCGACGTCGTCCTTGCCCATGCCCGCGAAGGGCGGCTCGACCACGGCGAGTTCGCGCCGCATTCGGTGCGCGAGTGCGTGGAGGAGGCGCTGGCGTGCTATCCGTTCGAAGGCGAGACGCGGGGCAGGGTGCGGCTGGGTCGGCAGGAGGACTTCAGCTTCCATGGCTCCGGCTCGCTGCTGGTGCTGGTTTTATACAATCTGCTGAAGAACGCGCTGGCCGCGGTCCACGATTCGGAAGGCGCGGTCGAGATCTCGTTCTACCGCCAGGGCGGGGCTTGCCGGCTGGAGGTAGCGGACACCGGGCGCGGGATTGCGCCGCACGTGTTGCCGCATGTGTTCGATCCCTTCTACACGACGCGCACCGGCGGGACCGGCATGGGGCTGGCGTTTTGTAGGCGGGTGGTATCGGCGTTCGGCGGCCGGATCGGCTGCGACTCGCGCGAGGGCGAATACACCGTCGTCAGCGTGGAGCTGCCCGCTGCCGCGTAGGGGACTGTCCCTTTGGGACTGTCCCATGCCTTTTGCTAAGCGGAGGTTGCAGATCGAAAGGCGGGGGACAGTCCCAAGGGGACAGTCCCCAACCCCCCAAAAGATAAAGCCCTGGCATAGCAGGGCTTTCGCATGGCAAGTCCGCTCAGGCGGACAGGCACGGGTGGTATTAAGCGGAGAACTTCTCGTTCTCTGGACGACGACGGGATGCAAATCCTACCAGGCCCAGGCCGGCCAGCAGCATGGCATAGGTTTCTGGCTCAGGAACCAGCGACATTGCCATACCATAAGTGCCACCATGGGTACCATTTGCGTTACCGGTCACCTTGATCACATAGTCGCCTGCCGGAAGCGCCATCGACATATTGGTGCTGTTATTGCCGTCGTAGGTGAACAGGCTGGTCGAACCGGACCACAGGGTGTACTGCAGATCGTCGATGTTGCTGACGTTCGTGCCGCTCAGCATCACGTTCAGCGGATTTGCGGACGATGCCAGGTCGCCTGCAGTGATGCTGAAGTTGATGGTGTCGGTAAAGGTGCCGATGGTGTCATGGTCGAACAGATGGTAGAACGTGTCCGGAGCAACCGGGATCATGCCAGCGTCGTGAACGATGTCTGCTGCGTATGCGGAGCCAGTAGCGCCCAGGGCAAGGGCCGCAGCAACGGCTAGGGTCTTCAGTTTCATGTTGATCTCCAAGTGACAGGTTGATAAAGCTGCGTCGGCCTCGGAAAATGCCGAAACCGTCTTCCTGAGAAGCAGGATTCCCGCACGTTTCTAGGGTTGTGCGTCGATCCCGGCGTTCATCCACCGCAGAATGGTTGCCGTGCTCATCAAGGTGAAGCTAGCTTAGCATTGTGCTTTTTAAAATGTTTGCATCTTTGCCAATTGTGCGCAGGTCTGCAACAGAATTTTTGCAGATATGTGCGGTAGCACACGATTATCTTTTCCTGCTGGAAACGCATCCAAAGTATTAAATTCCGATACGAAACTTTTGCGCTCATTGAGATGCACTGATATATCAGTCGGATGATTGTGATATATTTGGTGCTTGGCTCAACCATAAAAGTCGCGAGGCCTGTGTAACCATGAGTTCTATCGATGCTGCAGGCCGTGCCTACGCCGTATTACGGGAGCGAATCGTTTCCGCCGAGATCAAGCCGGGCAGCCGCCTGTCCGAGCAGGATCTTGCGGCCGAGCTGTTCCTGAGCCGGACTCCGGTGCACGACGCCGTGCGCAGGCTGGCCAGCGAGCAACTGGTCGAAGTGCGCCCGCGCGCCGGCACCTTCGTCGCGCGGCTGGTGCCCGATGCGCTCGAGGAAGCGCTGCTGGTACGTGGCGCGCTGGAACTGATGGTGGTCGAAAAGGCAGCCGAGCGGGCCAATTCACAGTCGATCGCGGCCTTGCGCGAGGTGCTGGTGCGGCAGGCCGCCAGCGCGCGCGACGGCGATGCGGCGCTGTTTCGCCGGCTGGGCGACGAATTCCATGCGCGCCTCGCCGAAGCCGCCGGCATGCCGGGCGTTTGGGAGCTGGTGCGCCAGCCGAAGACCCATCTGGACCGCTACCGCGCGCTGGTCAACCCCGGGGCCGCGCGCATGACGGCCGCGCTGGGCGAGCACGGGGATATTGTCAGGGCGGTGGAATCGCGCCATCCCGGACGCGCGGCGCAGGCCATGCGTACCCACCTGCGGCACGTGGTGCCGGGACTGTCGGTCGCGCTGGCGCTCAGGCCTGAATACGTGACCGCCCGCTGATCAGAGCGGCAGCGCGGTGGTGTACTTCACCTCGCGCAGCGCCACCGCGGTGTTGATGTTGCCGACGCCCTTCAGCTTGAACAGCACGTCGTGCAGGAAGGCTTGGTAAGCCTCCATGTCCGGCACCACCACCTTGATCAGGTAGTCCGAATTGCCGGTGGTCTCGTAGCACTCGACCACTTCGTCGCGCAGCTGGATCGCATTCTCGAATTCCTCCACCACGCCCGCCGCGTGCCGGTTCAGCGTCACGTGCGCGTGGCAGCACACCATCAGCCCGACCTTGCGCCGGTCGACGATGGCCGCATAGCGCTCGATGTAGCCGTGCTCTTCCAGGTCCTTCTGGCGCCGCCAGCACGGGGTCTGCGACAGGCCCACGCGTTCCGCCAGCTCGGCGGTGGACAGCTCGCTGTTCTGCTGCAGCTCTTCCAGGATTTTGACCGAAGCGGCGTCAAGGGAATGGGATTTCATATTTTGTGCCGAAGGAGGAATGGTTTCCCGAATTATTCCATACGGAGCGGAAAAAAAGATAAATATTCTGCTAACGGGGAACTATCATTCCGTTACCCTAAAATTATCCTGCCTTATGAATTCCTTCTCCGACCGCATCGACCCGCCGCAGCCAGAACTCGCCGATCCGGGCTACCGCCTTGACGACAACCTCAAGCGCGAGCAGGGACGCGTTTTCCTGACCGGCACCCAGGCGCTGGTGCGCCTGATGGTGATGCAGAAGCGCCTCGACGCGGCCAACGGCATCAACAGCGCCGGCTTCGTGAGCGGCTACCGCGGCTCGCCGCTGGGCGCGGTCGACCAGGAGATGTGGCGCGCGCGCGATGTGCTGGCCGCGCACGCGGTCGAATTCCTCCCCGCGATCAACGAAGACCTCGGCGCCACCGCGGTGCTTGGCACCCAGCAGGTCGAGACCGACCCGACCCGCAAGGTGCAGGGCGTGTTCGCCATGTGGTACGGAAAAGGGCCGGGCGTGGACCGTTCCGGCGACGCGCTCAAGCACGGCAATGCCTATGGCTCCTCGCCGCATGGCGGCGTGCTGGTGGTGCTGGGCGACGACCATGGCTGCGTATCGTCGTCGATGCCGCACCAGAGCGAGCAGGCGCTGATCGCATGGAGCATGCCGGTGATTAATCCGGCCAACATCCAGGAGTACCTCGAGTTCGGCCTGTATGGCTGGGCGCTGTCGCGCTTCTCGGGCAACTGGGTCGGCTTCAAGGCGATCTCGGAGACGGTCGAAGGCGGCGCGGTGGTGGACCTGCCTGCGATGCCGTCGTACGCGGTCCCCGCCGACTACGCGTACCCGGCCGAGGGCCTGCACTACCGCTGGCCGGACCTGCCAAGCCTGAAGATCGAGGAGCGCGTGGCGGAAAAGCTCAACGCCGTGCAGGCCTTCGCGCGCGCCAATTCGATCGACCGCATGGTGGTCGCGGCGCCGCAGGCCAAGGTCGGCATCGTCAGCGCCGGCAAAGCGCACCTCGACATGATGGAAGCGCTCGAGCGCATGGGCCTGACCGTCGCCCGTCTCGAGGAACTCGGCGTGCGCATCTACAAGCCGGGCCTGACCTGGCCGCTGGAACGCACCCGCCTCGATGCCTTTGCCGAGGGGCTGGAAGAAATCCTGGTGGTCGAAGAAAAAGACCCGGTCATCGAAAACCAGCTCAAGAGCCTGTTCTACAACCGGAGCGTTCGCCCGCTGGTGACCGGCAAGTCCGACGCCCAGGCGCAGCCGCTACTGGCCGCCATCGGCGAACTGCGCCCGTCGCGCATCGCACCGGCTTTGATCCGCCTGCTCGGCGCGCGCTTCCCGGAACTGGCGCTGGCCCAGTACCTGCCGGCGTTCTGCAAGGCCGACCTCGAAGGCTCGCCGGTCGGCGCGGTGCGCACGCCGTACTTCTGTTCCGGCTGCCCGCACAACACCTCGACCCGCGTGCCCGAAGGCTCGACCGCGATCGCCGGCATCGGCTGCCACTTCATGGCCACCTGGATGAAGCGCGACACGGTGCAGCTCACCCAGATGGGCGGCGAGGGCGTGACCTGGGTCGCGGCATCGCGCTTCGTCAGCAAGAAGCACGTGTTCCAGAACCTGGGCGACGGCACCTATTTCCACTCCGGCTTCCTGGCGGTACGCCAGGCGATCGCCGCGCGCGCCAACATCACCTACAAGATCCTCTACAACGACGCGGTCGCGATGACCGGCGGCCAGCCGGTGGACGGCAAGCTGTCGGTGCCGCAGATCGTGCAGCAGGTGCTGACCGAGGGCGCAGCCAAGGTGGTCGTTGTTACAGACTACCCTGAGAACTACGCCGAAGTGCAGCTGCCGGCCGGCGTCACCGTGCATCATCGTAGCGAGCTCGATGTGATCCAGCGCCAGTTGCGCGAGATGGAAGGCGTGACCGTGCTGGTGTACGACCAGACCTGCGCTGCCGAGAAGCGCCGCCGCCGCAAGAAGAAGGAGTACCCGGACCCGGCGCGCCGCATGATGATCAACCCGGCCGTCTGCGAAGGCTGCGGCGACTGCGGCGTGCAGTCGAACTGCCTGTCGATCCTGCCGCTGGAGACCGAACTGGGTCGCAAGCGCCAGATCGAGCAGTCGTCCTGCAACAAGGACTACTCCTGCGTCGAAGGCTTCTGCCCGAGCTTCGTTTCCGTGCTGGGCGGCGAACTGCGCAAGCCCGAAGCGGCGCAGATCGACCGCTCGCGCATCGAAGCCGCGCTTGCGCGCCATCCGCTGCCGCAGCCGTACGCGTTCGACAAACCGTTCGAAATGCTGGTGGCTGGCGTCGGCGGCACCGGCGTGGTCACCATCGGCGCGCTGGTCACGATGGCCGCGCACCTGGAGGGCAAGGGCGCATCCACGCTCGACTTCATGGGCTTCGCGCAAAAGGGCGGGGCGGTGATGTCGCACGTGCGGATCGCGTCGTCGCCGTCGGCGCTGAACCAGGTGCGCATCGACCTGCAGCAGGCCGACGCCATCCTCGCCTGCGACATGGTGGTCGCCTCGATGCCGGACGCGCTAGCCGTCATGCGCAAGGCGCACACGCTGGTGGTGGCGAACGAACGCGAAATCCCGACCGCGACCTTCACCCAGGACCCGGATGCCAGCAACAACATGGGCGCGCTGTTCGCCCAGCTGCGCGCCGTGGTCGGCGCCGACAACGTGTTCCCGCTTGACGCACAGGACCTTTCCGCGCGCCTGCTGGGCGATCCGATCGCCGCCAACATCCTGATGCTCGGCTACGCATGGCAGAAAGGGCTGGTGCCGGTCACGCTGGCAGGCCTGATGCGCGCGATCGAACTGAATAACGTCGCCATCGACATGAACAAAAAGGCGTTCACGCTGGGCCGCCTGGCCGCCGCCGACATGGCTGCGCTCGATGCGCTGGGCGCGCCCCGCGGCAAGGTGATCCAGTTCACGCCGCCGACCTCGTTCGAAGAGATCGTCGCCTCGCGCATGGGCCTGCTGGAGCAGTATCAGGACAAACGCTACGCGGCGCGCTACGCCGAGCTGGTGCGCGCAGTGCAGGCGAAAGAGCTGGAAGTGGACGGCCCGCAGTCGAAGACGCCGCTGGCCAAGACCGTCGCCCGTCACCTGTACAAGGTCATGGCGTACAAGGACGAATACGAAGTCGCGCGCCTGCACGCCGACCCGGCTTTCCGCGCCCAGCTCGAAGCGCAGTTCGGCGGCGACTACAAGCTGCAGTACCACCTGGCGCCGCCGCTGCTGGCGCGTGCCAAGCCGGGCAGCGACGTCCCCGCCAAGATGACCTTCGGTGCGTGGATGCTGCCGGCGTTCCGCGCGCTGGCGCCGCTCAAGGTGCTGCGCGGGACCGCACTCGACGTGTTCGGCTACACCTCCGAACGCCGCCGCGAGCGTGCGTGGCGCGACAGCTACATGGACCTCGCGCGCGAGATCGCCGGCTCGCTGACGGCGCAGAACAAGGCGCAGTACGCGGCGCTGGCTGCGCTGCCGGAGCAGGTGCGCGGCTTCGGCCACGTCAAGCTGCGCAACCTCGACAAAGCGCTCGCCGAGCAGTCGCGCCTGCGCGCCCAGCTGCAGGAGCGCGCCGCCGCGTAAGCGCAACACGTCGCGCCACCCGTCATCCCCCGCGCGCTGCTAACCTCGCGCGCCGCCGTCATCCCCGCGCAAGCGGGGACCCATACTGAGCGCGCCGCTAACCCGGCGCGCCGCCGTCATCCCCGCGCACGCGGGGACCCATGCTGAGTGAGCCCCAGCGCTGATGTAAGGGCACCATCAAACTCACAATGGGCTCCCGCATTCGCGGGAATGACGGGAGCTCGCGCCACAACGCACTGTTCCGCCTCACTCGCCTCGGCTAGAATGCCCCACCGCATTTTCCGACGCATCCGATGATCCACCGATTCCTCGCCGGCCTCGCGCTGGCGTTCCTGGCCGGCCCCGTGCTGGCCAGCGCATGTCCAGCCCACTACGTCGCCGGGCGCCTCCCGGAAATCCCCAAACCCGAACTGGCCACCGCCACGCGCGAACTTTGCTACGGCGAGTTTGGCGTCGTCCACAGCGGCGTCACGCGCACCCCGCTGTGGTCGGCCGAATACCTGAGCGCCCGCAACCTGGCCCTCGCAGCCGGCAGGCCGCGCAAGAACTCCTTCCACCCCGAACCGCGCCTGCCGGGCGCCGAACGCGCGGAGCTGCGCGACTACGCCCGCAGCGGCTACGACCGCGGCCACATGTCGCCGAGCGCGAACATGCCGAACCGGCGCGCCCAATACGAAAGCTTCACGCTCGCAAACATGGTGCCGCAGGACGCGGACAACAACCGCGAGGTCTGGGCCGGCATCGAAGGAACGGTGCGCAAGATGGCGAAGAAGGACGGGGCGCTGTACGTGATCACCGGTCCCGCCTTCATCGGCGGCACCTTGCGCAGGATCGGCAATGTGCGGGTGCCCACGCACCTGTACAAGGTCGTCTACAGCCCGAAGCAGAAAGGGGGAGCCGCGTGGTTCGTCGAAAACCGTGGCGACGTCGAGGCGCGGCTGATGACTATCGCGCAGCTCGAGCAGGCGATCGGCATCGACGTGATGCCGGCGCTGGGTCCATCCGAAAAGCGCACCCTGCTGCGGGTGCCGAAAGCCAGGGCCCGCTGGAAACGCGGGTCCCATGCGGATCAGGTTTTGGCGGCCTGGTAGCGCAGCTCGACCAGCGCATCGTCGCTCCACGATTCATCGTGCAGTGGCGGCGAAAAGAAGGTCGCGCCCGGCCTGGCGACATCCCTGGTGCGGCCGCCTTCGCGCAGGGTTGCGCTTTCGAGTGGCGCATCCACGTGGTAGTACACGAAGATGCGCTTGTTGTTGCAGGCGCCCAGCGCCGCGAACAGGTTACGCTGGACGAAGGACATGCCCTCCTTTTCGACTGCCCACCGCACGGCGCATTCCAGTCGCAGGTCGCCCAGCCTGCGGCTGCCTTCCGGAACACCGGGCGAACGGACGAGGGGGCGCCAACGCACCGAGCCCTTCTTCCGGTTGGTCAGCAGTTCCGCATCCTTCTCGATCGACGGATCGCGCACGAGCGTGAACGTGCCTTCGGGCGAGACAGGCACCGCGACGGACGACTCCTCGCCAGCAATGCGCAGCGTGACGCCCTTGATATCGCCACCCGGCGCCAGCGGCCGCAGCACGAACTTCAGGTCCGCGGCCGGAGCGCGCCCGTGGTGCTTGTCGAAGGCATCGAGTCCGAGCAGCATGGTTCGGTAGGGCTTGAAGTCCGGGTCGCGCATGCCGGACACCTTGACCTCCTCCGACGGCGCCGCGGCCGCCGGCGTCGCATCATTTTGCGCCGCCTGAGCGCCCAGCGCCTGCAGCACCACCATCACTAGAATCGTTTTCCGCATGTCGTTTTTTTTGAATTTGAAAGCGGTCAGGCTAGCACAGCTTCCCCTCCCGAAATAATCATCGCCATTCCATTTAATCGTCGCCTAAGTCGTGGCGCCAAAACCACAGGGTGTCAGGCACTGCGCACCCCGCGTGGTGTCAGGCACCCAGAGGGAAACGAGACCTGACACCAGGGTTGAGCGAGCACAAAGGATGTGCACGAAAACGCGGCGTGCCGGTATCGGGACGCGTGTCGGGAGCAGGTGGAAAGGTGCGAAGTAGCAGGTTCTGACACCGGGGTCAGGCACCGAGGGAAACCGCCGGGGTCAGGCACTTCCTCTGTGGAGGTGACCTGACCCCAGGGTTGATGTAGCGCAGATTAGTTGGCGAATGCCGCTGCGGCTGGGGTGATGACGATTGACTCGGGCTTGATGTTGAGCTTCATGGAGCCGATCACTTTGTCTTCGGCCAGTACGTCGTCGCTCTTGGCGCCGTCGTACTTGATCGGGGAGAAGGCGTCGGTGGCCAGGGCTTGCTTCAGGCCGGCCGCGTCTTTCGTGATCATGACGACGGACAGGTCCTTGGCCGACAGGTGCTTGCGCATGGCGGCGTTGACGTCGGCGACGGTCATCTTCGACAGGGCGTCGCGCATCATCTTGGTGAACTCGGGCGTGCCGTACCACTGCGAGTCGAGCGCGTAGCCAAGCTGCTGGTCCTGGGTCGCGGTCATGACGAAGACGTTCTTCATCAGGTAGCCGCGCGTGGTCTCGAAGTCTTCCTGCGACAGGCCCTTGTCGAGCAGCTTGCCCAGTTCAAACAGGGCGATGCGCAGCGCCATGTGCGCATTTTCAGGCGCCACCGGACGGATCCACACTTCGAACAGCTGCGCCTTGCGGCCCAGGTTCGGGCTCGGGAAGAACTGGTACATCCCGCGCGGGAACGCTTCGATGTAGGCGTAGTCGCCGTAGTTCATGCCGCGCAGTTCGCGGATGCGCTGGTACAGGTAGGAGTTCGACGCGCGGTGCTCGCCCAGCCAGGTCTTCGCCAGCCACAGGGCAGGGAAGTCGGGGTGCGAACGCGTCACGGTCAGCGGCAGGCCGAACGAGATCGCGGTGGCGCGCGTGTTCTTTTCGATGATCTCCACTTCCAGGCCATTCGGCTTGCGGCCCTGCGGCACGGCGGTCGCAGGCAGGCCAGGGCCCGCTGCGAGCTTGGACAGTTCGCGCTTGAGCGCAGCGGACATGTCGTCGCTGACGTCACCCGAGATGCCGACGCGGACCGCGCCCTGGGTGTAAGCCTTTTTGTAGAAGTCCTTGACGTCATCCAGCGTGATCGCTTCGATGCCGGCCAGGGTGCCGAGCGCCGGATGCGCGTACGGGGTCCCTGCGAACACGTTGACCTGCAGGCGCTCCTTGCCGAATTCCTCTTCGTTGTTGTCCTTCAGGTCGAGCAGCAGGGCGTTCTTCTGCGCGTCCTTCAGGCGGCGGAAGTCTTCTTCGCGGAAGCCAGGTTCCACCAGCATCGGCATCGCGATGGACATGAACTGGTTCCAGTTGTCCTTGTGCGTGGAGCCGGTGAAGGTGGTCATTTCCTTGTCCGCCATGTCGTTGAAGCTGCCGGCGAGCGGGAACAGGGCCTTGGTGATCTCAGCGTACTTCATTTCCTTCGAACCGGCCGAGGCCACCATCGCCGCGGTCAGCGTGGCCAGGCCTTCCTTGCCTTTCGGGTCATGCGCGGAACCGGCCGCGAACACCAGCTTGAAGCGGATCTGCGGCAGTTTCGATTTCTGCACCAGCACGTCGAACTTGCCTTCGCCGGCCATTGCGGTCATCGAGGACAGCGACGGCAGCTTCGAGATCGCTTCCGGCATCGGCTCGCTCGACAGGGTGGTGACCACCATGTTGGCGTCGGTCAGGTACTTGTTCGCGGCCGCCTGCAGGTCTTCCGGCGTCAGCGAGTCGACCATGCGGTAGTAGTTGTTCAGCGTGGCGTATGAGCGCTTGTAGTGCACGAACGAGGCCAGCGTGCTGGCGATCTGCTCGGTGTTGTCGAGCGAGCGGATAAGGCCGAACTTCTGCGCGGACTTGGCATCGGCCAGTTCCTTGGCGGAGACCGGCCTGGCCTTCGCTTCGGCGACGGTCTTCATGATCGCGTCGCGCACGTACAGCGCGTCGTCGAGCTTCTTGACGCGGGCGCCGATGGTGGCCAGCGATGGATCGATGCGCGGCGGGGTGAAGTCGAACAGCTGGTCGACCTTCTGCTCGTCCTGCACCAGGCGCTTGTACAGCGGCGAGGTGCGGCCGAACGACAGCGACAGCAGCATCGACAGCGCGGCCTGGTCCTTGGCGGTCTCGGAGAAGGCTGGCGAACGGAAGGCGACCGTCACGAACGGCAGCGTCTTGTTCGGCCACTTGACGTGGGTGTAGATCGGGCCCTTGGCTGGCGGCTCGACCGGAACCGCGGCCTTGTAGGTGCCCGGCTTCCAGTTACCCCAGTATTTTTCGACCATCGCGATCGCCTTCTTCGGCTCGACGTCGCCGGCGATGATCACGGTGGTGCGCTCAGGACGATACCAGCGGTCGAAGAACACCTTCGAGTAGCCGTACTGGTTCGGCATGTCCTCGATGTCCTTCAGGAAGCCCATCGTGGTGTGCTTGTAGGTGTGCGTGGTGAAGGCGGCGTCGCGCTGCGCTTCCAGCAGTTTGGAGATCGGGTTGGCGCTGTTCTTGTTGTACTCGCCCAGCACCGCGCGCGATTCGGTCTTGAACACGGCTTCCGGGTAGTCGAGGTGCTGGAAGCGGTCGGCTTCGACCTTCAGCACGGTCTCGAGGTCGTCCTTGGCGAAGGTCGTGTGGTAGTTGGTCAGGTCGTCGCTGGTGTAGGCGTTCTGGCGCGCGCCGGCCTTGGTGATGATGTCCTGGTACTTCTCGGGCGGGTAGGCCTTGGTGCCGCGGAACATCACGTGTTCGAAGAAGTGGGCGAAGCCGGACTTGCCAGGCTCGATTTCATTGCGCGAGCCGGTCTGCACCGGGATCTGCAGCGAGACGATGTTCGGGAAGCCGGTCGGCACCACGATGATCTTCAGGCCGTTGGGGAGCGTTTTTTCCGTGGCGGTAAATGGCAGCACGTCGCTCTTGGCCGGCGCCGGCGTGGCGGCCCAGGCGGTCGAGACGAGCAGCGGCAGGGCAGCCAGTACGAGGGATGTAATTCTTGGCACGTTGCCTCCTTATAATTATGTACGCGCAAAGGATAAGGGAATCCCTCCCCAAATGACAGGGGGCCGGCGTTGTATTTGGAGTGTATGGACGCGGGGGCTGTCCCTTTGGGACTGTCCCCTGCCTTTGATGTTTACGAATGACCCCGGAAGGCGGGGGGCAGTCCCCAAGGACAGTCCCCTAGACCAGTTCGGCTTGCGGGAGGCTGATGCGGTTGCGGCCCAGGTGCTTGGCGCGGTACAGCGCGGCGTCGGCGATGGCGACCAGTTCGTGCGCATCCATCCCGCACGGATCGAGGGCGGTGGCGGCGCCGATCGACACCGTCACGTGCCGCTGCAGCGCCAGCGGATTCGGCAGCTGCATCTGCTCGACCCGGTGCCGGATGCGCTCGGCGACCACGGCTGCGCCCTTGAGCGACTCGTTCGGCAGGATCACCGCGAATTCCTCGCCGCCATAGCGCGCCACCAGGTCGTTGGCGCGCATCTCGCTCGCCACCGCGGTCGCGATGCGGCGCAGGCAGTCGTCGCCGCCCAGGTGGCCGTTGGCGTCGTTGTACTGCTTGAAGTTGTCGACGTCCACCATCAGCAGCGACAGCGGCTGCTTGTGACGCTGCGCGCGCGTCCATTCGGCCTGCAGGGTGTCGTCGAAGCAGCGACGGTTGGCCAGGCCGGTCAGCGCATCGCGCCGCGCCAGCAGTTCCAGCGCGGCCCGCGCGTCGCGTTCGTCGGTCATGTCGCGCAGGGTCTGGACGACGGCGACCAGCTTGCCGCCGTCGTCGAGGATCGGACTGGCATCTGCCGCGAGGTAGCGGCGCTGGCCGGCGCGCGGCATGTCGCACCAGTTTTCGGCGCGCAGGTTGGGCGCGCCGTTGCCGGCAATGTCCTTGCACGGCATGCTGTGGCGCGGATACAGGACCGCGATCTCGTCGGTCCGGTTCTGGACCACCAGGTCGGCCAGGGTGGGGCGGCGCGACTCGTAGAAGCTGCTCCAGTGCTCGCTGGTGCCGACCAGCTCGCCCGCCGGCACCTGGGTCAGCACCTCGCACGCCCGGTTCCAGATCACCACCTTGCAGCCGGTGTCGATCACGAATGCCGGCACCGCCAGCCGCTCCATCAGCCGGTTGGTGAAGTTGTCGATGGTGCTGTTTATTAAGGTCATATTCTGTCCGTTGAGCGGAAAATTGGCGTCGGGTAAGACCCGATTCTGGACTGCAATATCGGTGTGGTATTGATGTGGTTCAAACCTCAGTGCGGATGCGGGATCGACACGGTGACGCAAGTGCCGGCCCCGGCGGGACTGTCGATCGCCATGCTGCCGCCGGCGTCGCGGATGCGCTCGCGCATGCCGTGCAGGCCGCAGGCGCCGGCCCGCAACACCGGCCCGATCCCGATACCGTCGTCCTGCACCCGCAGGGTCAGCGCCTGCGGGTCGGCGTCCAGGTCGACCTGCACCTGGCTGGCCTTGGCGTGGCGCGCCACATTCGCCAGCAGTTCCTGCAGCGTCCGGAACACGACGATCCCGGCCGTGGGATTGACGTTGTCCAGCCGTGGCGCGATCTGCAGGCGGTGGCCAACGCCCGTCACACGCGAAAAATCGTCGAGCTGCCGCTGTACCGCGTCGCTCAGGCCGATCTCCAGCGCCGGCGTTCGCAAATCGTGCACAATGGTTCGCAGCGACAGCATGGTGGCGTCCACATGGCGGATCAGCTGGTCCACCTGCGCGCATAGTGGCCCGGCCAGGCTGTTGCACAGGCGCCCCAGTTCCAGCTTCAGCACCAGCAGGCTCTGGCCGAGGTCGTCATGAATATCGCGGGCAATGCGGTGGCGTTCGTGGTCACGGACTTCGCGAGCGGATTGCTTCATGGGCGGCTCCTGTGTAGGACCTGTCTTACAACCTTACCGTTGCCATGAGGAACCGACTTTGTGATTTCGCAAGTTATCGGCGTTCCCGCCGATCGGGCGTTCGCGTTATAATGGTCGGTTGACGATTGCAGCAGGCGTACCGTGACTTACAGCATCAAAGAAATGTTCTACACCTTGCAGGGGGAAGGCGCACACGCCGGCCGCCCGGCCGTGTTTTGCCGTTTTTCCGGTTGCAACCTGTGGACCGGCCGCGAGGAAGACCGCGCCAGCGCCGTGTGCCAGTTCTGCGATACCGATTTTGTCGGGACGGACGGCGAGGGCGGCGGCAAGTTCCGCGACGCCGAATCGCTGGCCGCCCGGATCGACAGCCTGTGGCCGAAATCGCACCAGCTAAATAAGTACGTGGTGTTCACCGGCGGCGAGCCGCTGCTTCAACTCGACGCGCCGCTGATCGACGCCATGCATGCGCACGGCTTTACCATCGCCATAGAAACCAACGGCACCATGCCGGTGCCGCCGGGCGTGGACTGGATCTGCGTCAGCCCGAAGATGGGTTCGAAGCTGGTGGTCGAGAAGGGCAACGAAATCAAGGTGGTGATCCCGCAGGCCGGCCAGGACCTGGCCGCCTACGAGCACCTCCAGTTCGAGAATTTCTTCGTGCAACCGATGGACGGCCCGCTGGCCAGCTTCAACACGAAGCTGGCGATCGACACCTGCAAGCGCAACCCCAAGTGGAAGCTGAGCATCCAGACCCACAAACTCCTACAGATTCCATAAGCATGCTGACCATTACCCGCAAGCTCGAATTCGATGCCGGACACCGGATTCCAGACCACAAGAGCCAGTGCCGCAACCTGCACGGGCACCGCTACACCCTCGAAATCACGCTCGTCGGCAATGTGATCGAGCAGGAGGGCAGCTCCGACAACGGCATGATCATGGACTTCTCGGACATCAAGGCGCTCGCAAAGGAGCACCTGGTCGACGTGTGGGACCACGCCTTCCTGGTGTACGAGAAGGATGCGCAGGTGCGCGACTTCCTCGCCTCCATGCCGGACCACAAGACTGTCGTGATCGACCGCATCCCGACCGTGGAAAACCTGGCGCGCACCGCCTGGGACATCCTGCGCGCGGCCTACAAGGACCGCTACGGCACCGGCCTGCACCTGCACAAGCTGGTGCTGCACGAAACCCCGAACTGCTGGGCAGAGATCGTTGAAGACGCCTGAAGATTTCATGCGCCTGGCGCTCGCCGAGGCTGAAAAAGCCTGGGCGCTGGGCGAGGTGCCGGTCGGCGCGGTGGTGGTGCGGGACGGCGAGGTGATCGCCACCGGCTTCAACCAGCCGATCGGCAGGCACGACCCGACCGCGCACGCCGAGATCGTGGCGTTGCGCGCGGCCGCCGAAAAGCTCGGCAACTATCGTCTTCCCGGCTGCGAACTGTACGTCACGCTGGAACCGTGCGCGATGTGCTCCGGCGCCATGATGCACGCACGCCTGGCCCGCATCGTCTATGGCGCACCGGACCCGAAAACCGGCGCCTGCGGTTCGGTGGTCGACATGTTCGCCAACGAAACCCTGAACCACCACGCCGAAGTCGAGGGCGGCATCCTTGCCGACGAGACCGGCAACATGCTCAAGCGTTTCTTCGCGGAACGCCGCGCGCTGGCGGCCGCGGCAAGGCGCACACCGGAAGCCGCACAGGACTAGGCCTTATTGCGAAAACTGGTATGCTCGATTTCATCATCGGGGAGACCAGCCTTGCAACGCCGCGCCTTGATTCCAGCTTGCCCTGCGGGGACTGTCGCTCCGGGACTGTCCCCCGCCTTTCGTGCCCAGAGGTGCCCGCCATGGACCACCTGAGCAGCCTCGACGCCAGCTTCCTCCACCTGGAAACCCCCGCCGTGCCCATGCATGCCGGCTGCGTGATGCTGCTCGACGTGCCCGACGCCCGCCGCACCGGTTTCCTGGACGAACTTCAACGCACCATGGTGGCGCGCATGCAGGTCGAGCCCGTGTTCTCGCGCAAGCTCCAGGCCGTGCCGTTCGGATTCGCCAATCCGGTCTGGGACACCGAGGAAAACGTCGACCTTGACCATCACGTGCGCAGTCATACGCTGCCAAGTCCCGGCGGCATGCGCGAACTGGAACGCTACGTCGAGGCCGAGCATGCACGCCTGCTGGACCGCGCACGTCCGCTGTGGGAGCTGCACCTGGTCGACGGCCTGGCGGACGGCAAACTGGCGCTTTACGCCAAGGTCCACCACGCCGCCATCGGCGGCATCGGGGCAGGTGCGATCCTCAAGTGCCTCGCCGACGGAGTCCATTCCGCCAGTCCCGCGCATCCAGTCCGCGCTCCCGGCGAGGCGCGTCCCGGCGCGCTGGCCCTGCTGGCCGCCTCGGTCACCCACTCGATGGGCCAGGCGCTGGGCCTGGTCCGCCACGTGCCGGACGCCATGCGCTCGATCGCGGCCATGCAAGGCAAACTGCCCTCGGCGGCGCCGCGCACCGTGTTCAACGCCAGCATTACCGCCGAACGCGCTTTCTCGACGCTCCAGTTTCCGCTGGGCGAACTGACCGTGGCCGCGCGCGTGTTCGCCGGGACGGTCAACGACGTCCTCCTGGCGATGGTGGGCGGCGCCCTGCGGCGCTACCTCGAGGGCGGCAAAGGACTGCCGGCGCAGTCGCTGGTGGCCGCGGTGCCGGTCAACCTGCGCGAACGTGAGGGCGGCGAGGTGCACAACCAGTTCAGCCTGTGGCGCACCGAGCTTGCCACCAACGTGCCGGATGTCGCCGCGCGGATGCGGGCCATCGTCGCCCACACCCGCGACATGCGCGCCAACATCGCGGCGCTGCGACCGCTCGCACTCACCGATTTTCCCGGCATCGGCGCGCCCTGGCTGATGGGCGGGGCGGCGGTGGCCGTGGAGTTCACCGGGCTGGCGAACGCCTTGCCGCCGGCCGCGAACGTGGTGGTTTCCGAAGTCCCGGGGCCGGCGCAGCCTCCCTACATTGCGGGCGCGCGGGTGCTGGCGAGCTATCCGGTGTCGATCGTCATGCATGGACTGGCGCTCAACGTGACCGCGCAAAGCTGCTGCGACAGGCTCAATGTGGGCATCGTCGCCGCGGCCAGCGCGGTGCCGGACCTGCAGCGCTTCTCGGCCTGCCTGCGCGAGGCGCACAAGGACCTGGTGGCGGCGGCGCATGCGCACGACCCGCACGCGGCGTCCGCGCCGATCGTCACCGGCGACGCTGCCACGGATGCGGGCAGCCATGCCAGCCCACGCACCGGCGCCGGCGACGCGGTCGACCGCGCGCCGCCGCGCACGAACGGCCGCAGCCGGTCCAAGGGAGCCTGATATGCCGATCGCCAAAGCCAACGGCATCGAGATCGCCTACGAGACGGCGGGCGATCCGCGTGGACCGCCCGTCTTGCTCATCATGGGCCTGGGCATGCAGCTCAATGCGTGGCCAGACGACTTCGTCGACGGCCTGTCCGAGCTCGGGTTTTATGTGATCCGCTTCGACAACCGGGACTGCGGCCTGTCCACCAAGTTCGACAAGGCCGGTACGCCCAACCTGTTCTTCACCTGGCTCAAGTCGCGCATCGGCTGGCGCATGGGCGCTCCCTACCTCCTTGGCGACATGGCCGACGACGCGCTCGGCCTGCTGGACTGGCTGCGCATCCCGCAGGCCCACGTGGTAGGCGTCTCGATGGGCGGCATGATCGCGCAGGTGATGGCCTCGCGCTATCCGGAGCGGGTCCTGAGCCTGACCTCGATGATGTCCACCACCGGCCGCCGTTCGCTGCCAGGGCCGGCGCGCGCGGTGCGCGAGGTGCTGGCCCGCGCCCCGCGCCGGCCGGCCAACCGGCGCGCGCTGATCGACCACATGGTGCAGGTGCTGGCGGCGATCGGCAGCCCGGCCTATCCGACCCCGGAAGCGGTGCTGCGCCGCCGCGTGCTGGCGGCGGTGGAACGCAATGTCTGCCCCGGCGGCGTGCTGCGCCAGCTGGTCGCCATCGCGGCTTCGGGAGAACGCTGCGCCGAGCTGCAGGCGCTGCGGGTGCGCACGCTGGTGATCCATGGCGCGGCAGATCCGCTGGTGCCCGTCGAATGCGGCATCGACACCGCCAGCCAGGTGGACGGCGCGCAGCTCGAAGTGATCGAAGGGATGGGGCACGACATCCCGGCGGCCCTGGTCGAACGGCTGGTCGCCTTGATCGACGCCCATGCGCACGGTAAGATGGCGTTTGATCCCATCGTCCGCCTCTTCGAAAAACAGTGATCCTCCAACATATCGGTATCGCCATCGTGGCGCCCGGCGGCTGCGCGCTCGATGGCGAACAGGTCGCGCGCGGCGTGCGCTGGCTCGAGGCGCAGGGCGCCATCGTTCACAACTACTACGACCACGACGCCCGCTACCAGCGCTTCGGCGGCACCGACGAAGCACGCCTGGCGCAGCTGCACGATGCGGCGCGCGATCCGCGCGTGCAGGTGATCCTCGCGCTGCGCGGCCAGTACGGCGTGAGCCGGATACTGGACCGGGTCGACTTCGGCCTGCTCGCCGCGAGCGGCAAGATCCTGGTGGGCTACAGCGACATCACCGCGCTGCACATGGGATTGCTGGCGAAGGAGGGCGCGATCAGCTATGCCGGTCCGATGCTGTACGGCGACTTCGGCATACAGGATCCGGTGCCTTACACGGTCGACAGTTTCGTGCGTTGCCTGCGCGGCCCGGAGCACACGGTCGAAGGGCAGGGCGCCGGCAATCCCGCGATCGACGTCACCGGCCCGGTCTGGGGCGGCAACCTCGCCATGCTCACCAGCCTGTGCGGCACGCCGTACATGCCGCAGGTGGAAGGCGGTATCCTGTTCATCGAGGACATCAACGAACATCCCTATCGCGTCGAGCGCATGCTGCTGCAACTGCAGCAGTGCGGCCTGCTGGAGCGGCAGAAGGCGGTGCTGTTCGGGGCCTTCACCGACTACCGGCTTGCCCCGCACGACAACGGCTACGACTTCGACGGCATGCTCGCCTACCTGCGCGAGCGCCTGCCGCTGCCCGTACTCACCGGGCTGCCGTTCGGCCACGTGCCGGTGCGCGCCACGATTCCGGTCGGTGCCCACGGGCGGCTGGCATGCGACGGCGAACGCTTTACCCTGAACCTGAGCGGCTATCCGACCCTGCCACATGCCTGAACTGAAGTCCCCCGAAAGCTACTACCGCGCCACCGCGGGCGCCACCAATTACCCTTCGCTTGCAGGCACGCAGGAGGCGCAGGTGTGCATCATCGGCGGCGGCTTCGCCGGCCTAGCCACCGCATGCTCGCTGATGGAGCGCGGCCAGAACGACGTGGTGGTGCTGGAATCGCAGCACGTCGGCTTCGGCGCATCCGGCCGCAACGGCGGCTTCGTGTTCGGCGGTTTCTCGCTGGGCGAGCGCGGCCTGGTCGATACGGTCGGCACGGAAGAGGGCCGCAAGCTGTACCGGCTGACACTGGACGCGGTCGAGCAGATCCGGCGCCGCATCGCGCGCTACGGCATCGAGTGCGACGCCAGCCATGCCGGCATCTACCTCGCCAACTGGTTCGACGACGACAGCATCCTGGAATCGCAGCAGCGCTTCATGGCCGATCAGCTGGGCGTCGACTGGAAGATGGTGCCGCGCGACGAACTGGCGGAAAAGCTCGACAGCCGCCGCTACTTCGGCGGCCTGTTCGAGGAGAACGCCTTCCACTTCCACCCGCTCAAATACGCGCAGGGCCTGGCGCGTGCGCTCGACGCCGGCGGCGTGCGGGTGCACGAAAACAGCCGCGTCGCCGGCATCGTCAAGGATGGCGCCCACTGGCGCGTCAGCACCGCCAACGGCGAGGTGCGCGCGAAAGAGGTGGTGATCTGCTGCGGCGGCTACATCGAAAAGCTGTACCCGCGGCTGGCGGGCGCGATCCTGCCGATCGCCACCTACGTGATGGTCACCGAGCCGCTCGGCGAGCGGCTGCCGACGGCGATGCGCACCGGCGCCGCCGTCTACGACACCCGATTCGCGTTCGACTACTACCGGCCGCTGGCCGACTCGCGCATCCTGTGGGGCGGGCGGATCTCGGTGCGCGACCGCAGCCCGTCGGATGTGGCACGCCTGCTGTACGGCGACATGATGAAGGTCTACCCGCAGCTCGAAGGCACCCGCGTCGAGTACGCATGGAGCGGCATGATGAGCTACGGCCGCCACAAGATGCCCCAGCTCGGACGCCTGCCCGAGGGCCTGTGGTACGGCATGGGCTTCGGCGGCCACGGCGTCGGCCCGACCACACTGGCCGGCGACGTGCTGGCCGCGGCGATCCAGGGCGATGGCGTCACCCTTGACCGCTTCGCGCCGTGGGGACTGCCATCGACCGGCGGCCCGGCCGGCCTGCTCGCGGCCCAGTTGACATATTGGTACTACGAACTGCGCGACTGGATGCGCCAGTAACTGACGGTAGCAGGGTCTGGGTGGTAGAATAGAGGGTTATTCATACCAGCATCCTTAGAGGCTTTACCAGTGCTATCCACAGCTAACATTACTATGCAATTCGGCGCCAAGCCGCTGTTCGAGAACATCTCGGTCAAGTTTGGCGACGGTAACCGCTACGGCCTGATCGGCGCCAACGGCTGCGGCAAGTCGACTTTCATGAAAATCCTCGGCGGCGACCTCGAGCCGTCGGCCGGCAATGTGTCGCTCGACGTCAACGAGCGCCTCGGCAAGCTGCGCCAGGACCAGTTCGCGTACGAAGACATGCGCGTGCTGGACGTGGTCATGATGGGCCACACCGAGATGTGGGCTGCGATCCAGGAGCGCGACGCGATCTACGCGAACCCTGAAGCGACCGACGACGACTACATGCACGCCGCCGAACTCGAAGGCAAAGTGGCCGAGTACGATGGCTACACCGCCGAATCGCGCGCTGGCGAACTGCTGCTGGGCGTGGGCGTGGAGATCGGCCTGCACCAGGGCCCGATGAGCGAAGTCTCGCCGGGCTGGAAGCTGCGCGTGCTGCTGGCGCAGGCGCTGTTCTCGAATCCGGACATCCTGCTGCTGGACGAGCCGACCAACAACCTGGACATCAACACGATCCGCTGGCTGGAAGATGTGCTCAATGAGCGCAACTCCACCATGATCATCATTTCCCACGACCGCCACTTCCTGAACCAGGTATGCACGCACGTCGCGGACATGGACTACGGCACGCTCAAGATCTACCCTGGCAATTACGACGACTACATGCTCGCTTCGACCCAGGCGCGCAACCAGCTGCTGGCGAATAACGCCAAGGCCAAGGAAAAGGTCACCGAACTGCAGGACTTCGTGCGCCGTTTCTCGGCCAACAAGTCCAAGGCACGCCAGGCGACTTCGCGCCTGAAGATGATCGACAAGATCAAGGTCGACGATATCAAGCCGTCCTCGCGCGCCTATCCGTTCGTGCGTTTCGAAGGCGAGAAGAAGCTGCACCGCCTGGCGGTGGAAGTCGACGGCATCGAGAAGAGCTACGACCGCACGCTGTTCAAGAATTTCAGCATCATGGTTGAAGCGGGCGAGAAGATCGCGATCATCGGCGCCAACGGCGCGGGTAAGACCACGATGCTGCGCTGTATCGGCGGCGACCTGGCCGGCCTGCAGCCGGACCGCGGCATGGTCAAGTGGGCGGAAAACGCCAACGTTGGCTACATGCCGCAGGATCCGACCGAGGACTTCGCGACCGACGCCACCCTGACCGACTGGATGGGCCAGTGGACGCAGGAAGGCGACGACGACCAGGCCGTGCGCTCGATCCTGGGCCGCCTGCTGTTCTCCGGCGACGAGGTGAAGAAGTCGGTGCGCGTGCTGTCCGGTGGCGAGAAGGGCCGCATGATGTACGGCAAGCTCATGCTTGGCCGCCACAACGTGCTGCTGCTCGACGAACCGACCAACCACATGGACATGGAATCGATCGAGTCGCTGAACATCGCGCTGGACAAGTACGCCGGCACCCTGATCTTCGTATCGCACGACCGCGAGTTCGTTTCCTCGCTGGCCACGCGCGTCATCGAGATCAAGGAAAACGAAGTCATCGACTTCCGCGGCAACTACGAAGAGTACCTGACCAGCCAGGGCATCGCCTAATACCTCCGTCATCCCCGCGAAAGCGGGGACCTATGCTGAGGCACACGTTCGGTAGCGCAAGCTCAGCATCGGTTCCCGCGTGCGCGGGAATGACGGTGGACGCAGGAAACGTCATTCTGTGGGATAGTAATAGCTATGCAAATTCTACCGATCAAAACCGTCGAATACGAACACCCCCAGGCCGGCCTGAGCTGCACCGCCCAAGCCTGGGCCCGCACTCCGGCGCCGCTGGACCTGGCTCAAAGGCACGAGCTGAAGGAGCGCATCCGCCGCCTGCTCATGGAACAGCAGGCCGTGCTGGTCGCCCACTACTACGTGGACGCCGAACTGCAGGACCTGGCCGAGGAAACCGGCGGCTGTGTGTCCGACTCGCTCGAAATGGCCCGCTTCGGCCGCGACCACCCGGCCAAGACCCTGGTCGTCGCCGGCGTGCGCTTCATGGGCGAAACCGCCAAGATCCTGAGCCCCGAAAAACGCATCCTGATGCCGGACCTCGACGCGACCTGTTCGCTCGACCTGGGCTGCCCGCCCGATGAATTCGCCGCCTTCTGCGACGCCCATCCGGACCGCACCGTGGTGGTGTACGCGAACACCAGCGCCGCCGTGAAGGCGCGCGCCGACTGGATGGTGACCTCCTCGATCGGCCTGGATATCGTCGCTCACCTGCACGCGCAGGGTAAAAAAATCCTGTGGGCGCCGGACAAGCACCTCGGCTCCTATATCCAGAAGAAGACCGGCGCCGACATGCTGCTGTGGCAGGGCTCCTGCATCGTGCACGATGAATTCAAGGGCATCGAGCTCGACCTGCTCAAGGCCGAACACCCGGACGCGGTCATCCTGGTGCACCCGGAGTCGCCCGCCAACGTCGTCGCACTTGCCGATGTCGTCGGCTCCACCACGCAGCTGATCAACGCGGCGCAGACGATGGACGCGACCCGCTTCATCGTCGCTACCGACAACGGCATCCTGCACAAGATGAAGCTGGCAGCGCCAGGCAAGGAATTCATCGAAGCGCCGACCGCAGGCAACAGCGCCACCTGCAAGAGCTGCGCGCATTGCCCTTGGATGGCGATGAACGGCCTGCAGAACCTGGCCGACGTGCTCGAATCGGGCCGCAACGAAGTGTTCGTCGATCCGGAGATCGGCAAACAGGCGGTGCGCGCGATCGACCGCATGCTCGACTTCGCGGCAGCGAAAAAAGCCAAGGCGCTGCCGACGGCGAGCCTGGAACAGGAATCCAATCTATTCAAGGGAATCGGCCCCGCATGAGCAACCTGCGCAACCCGTATGACCAGTTCGACGAAGCCCTGCAAAGGGCGTTTGAAGCAAACCTCCTCGCGGCACTGCTGGAAGACGTCGGCACCGGCGACCTGACCGGCGAGCTTGTCCCGGACGACAAGCGCGTCAAGGCGCGCGTGATCGTGCGCGAGGAAGCCGTGCTGGCCGGCGCGCCGTGGTTCGAAGGCGTAATGCGCGCACTGGACCACAGCATCAAGATCGAGTGGAACTACGCTGAGGGCGACCTGATGGAAGCGAACAGCGTGGTCTGCACGATCGACGCGCCTCCGCGCGCGCTGCTGACGGCCGAGCGCAGCGCGCTCAATTTCATGCAGCTGCTGTCGGGCGTGGCGACCACGACCCGCAAGTATGTGGAGATGGTGGCCGGCACCAATGCGCGCATCCTCGATACCCGCAAGACGGTTCCGGGCCTGCGCCAGGCGCAGAAGTACGCGGTGCGGGTGGGCGGCGGGCAGAACCAGCGCATGGCGCTGTACGACGGCATCCTGATCAAGGAAAACCATATAGCGGCGGCCGGCGGCGTGACGCAGGCGCTCAAGGCGGCCGAACAGCTCAATGCCGGCGTGCCGGTGCAGATCGAAGTCGAGACGCTGGCGCAGCTGGAAGAAGCGCTGGCGGCGGGCGCCAAGTCGGTCCTGCTCGATAACTTCAGCCTCGACATGATGCGCGACGCGGTCAAGCTGAACGCCGGGCGCGCGCTGCTGGAAGCATCGGGCGGCGTGAACATGGACAGCGTGCGCGCGATCGCCGAGACCGGCGTCGACCGCATCTCGATCGGCGGCCTGACGAAAGACGTGCGCGCCGTCGACTTCTCCCTCCGCATCGTCTGACGACCGACGCTATCGGCGGGAGGAGAACAGGATGCCGGCCACGATCAGCGCGAACGCGCCGGCGTGATACAGCTGCGGCATCTCGCCCAGGAACGCCGCCGTGAACAGCGCCGCGAACAAGGGCGTCAGGTTGCCGAAGAAGGCCGCCACGTTCGGCCCCGCGCGTCCCACCCCCGCGCCCCAGCTGCGCAAGGCCAGCACCCCCGGTCCCACCGCCACGTACAGCAGCCCGAGCACCAGCGGCCAGCCCCAGTCGATCCTCACCGGCGCCAGCGTCCATTCGGCCGCGGTGAACAGCCCGGACCACGCGACGCCATACAGCATCTGCGCGAACAGGAAGGCGGCCCAGTCCGACCTGATTGCCGGCGGATCGCCCGGCCGCATCAGCAGCCAGGTGTAGAACGCCCACGCGATCGAGGCGGCGATCATGTACAGGTCGCCGGGCACCAGCCGCAGCGACTGCAGCACCGCCAGCTCGCCGCGCGAGAGCACCAGCAGCACGCCCGCGATCGAGAGCACCGCGCCGACAACCTGCCGCGCGCCCACTTTCATCTTGAAGAACAGCACCCCGATCAGCATCATCCACACCGGCATGCCGGCTGCGACCAGCGTCACGTTGATCGGCGTGGAGGTTTGGAGGGCGAGGTACTGGAGCGAGTTGTAGACGCCGATGCCGAGCAGCCCGAGCATGCCGAAGCGCTTCCAGTTGGTGAACAGCCCGCTGCCGGGTACCAGCGCCGCGCGCGCCAGCGGCAGCACGATCAGCATCGCGATCGACCAGCGCAGCAGGTTGAGCGTCATCGGCGGGACCACGTCGCGCAGGATGCGACCGGCGATCGCGTTGCCCGCCCACAGGACGGGCGGCACCGTCAGCAGCAGCGCCGTTGAGGGGGTCAGCCTGGCGTTCACCGGGGCGGTGGCGTCAGGACGCTGGGAATCGCCTTCGGCAGGGTATCCGGGTAGTCGCGGCTGAAGTGCAGGCCACGGCTTTCGTGGCGCGACATCGCGCTGTTGACGATCAGCGAAGCCACTTCCACCAGGTTGCGCAGCTCCAGCAGGTCGTGCGTGATGCGGAAGTTACGGTAGTACTCGTCGATCTCTTCGCGCAGCAGCGCAATGCGGTGGGCCGCGCGCTCAAGGCGCTTGGTGGTGCGCACGATGCCGACGTAATTCCACATCGAGCGGCGCAGTTCGTCCCAGTTGTGGGCAATGACGACTTCTTCGTCGGCGTCGGTGACGCGGCTCTCGTCCCACTGCGGCAGCTCGCGCGTGGCCACTACATCCTGGGCCGCGATGTCCTGGGCGCAGGCGCGCCCGATCACCACGCATTCGAGCAGCGAGTTGCTGGCCAGGCGGTTGGCGCCATGCAGGCCGGTGCAGGCGGTTTCGCCGACCGCGTACATGTTGGCGATGTCGGTGCGCCCGGCCAGGTCGGTGACGATGCCGCCGCAGGTGAAGTGCACCGCCGGCACCACCGGGATCGGCTCTTTCGAAATATCGATCCCGAGTTCCAGGCACTTGGCGTAGATGTTCGGGAAGTGCTCCTTGAGGAACTGGGGCGACTGGTGCGAGATGTCGAGGTGGACGAATTCCAGGCCACGCTTCTTCATTTCGAAGTCGATCGCGCGCGCGACCACGTCGCGCGGCGCCAGCTCGGCGCGCGGATCGTGGGCGGGCATGAAGCGCGTGCCGGCGGCGGCTCCCGCTTCCGGCGGCAGCTTGAGCAGGCCGCCTTCGCCCCGGATGGCTTCGGTGATCAGGAAGTTCTTTTCGAACGGGTGATACAGGCAGGTCGGATGGAACTGGATGAATTCCATGTTCGACACGCGGCAGCCGGCGCGCCACGCCATCGCGATGCCGTCGCCTGTGGCGGTGTCGGGATTGGTGGTGTACAGGTAGACCTTGCCCGCTCCGCCGGTCGCCAGCACCGTGTGGCCTGCTTCGAAGGTCAACACCTGGCCGCTTTTCTCGTCCTGCACGTACAGGCCGAGGCATTGGGCGCGCGCGGCGGGGTGTGGCGCGCCGGCGTGCACGTGCAGGCGGTCCAGCTTGTCGGAGGTGATGACGTCGATCGCGCAGTGGTGCTCGAACAGGGTGATGTTCGGGTGCGCGCGCACTTTCTGCTCCAGCGTCACCTGGACCGCGTGCCCGGTGGCGTCGGCCGCGTGGATGATGCGGCGCTGGCTATGCCCGCCTTCGCGCGTGAGGTGGAAGCCCATTTCGGCCGTGGCGTCGCGGGTGAATGGCACGCCCTGCGCGATCAGCCATTCGATCGCCTCGCGTCCGTGTTCCACGATATAGCGCGTCGCCGGCTCGTCGCACAGGCCGGCGCCGGCCACCAGAGTGTCCTGGATATGTTCGTCGATGCTGTCGCCCGAATCGAGCACCGCGGCAATGCCGCCCTGAGCCCAGTTGCTGGCGCCATCGAGCAGGGCACGTTTAGAGATGATCGCGACACTGCGCGTTTCGGCCAGGTGGAGGGCAACCGACAGGCCCGCGAGGCCGCTGCCGACGATGGCAACGTCAAATTTCATGGAATTTTCGGGTTATTTGCAACAGCCCCCACTATAGACCTTTGCGCGCGCCGCCTCAATGGCGCAGTTCATGTGCGCCATCGGTGGCCGCGCTTGGCACCGATCAAGGCGCAGGCCCCGAACTCGTCCAAGATGGTTTAGACCGCCCCGGTATTTACTCCCGGAGGACAAGTGATACGCATCTTCAATCATTACGTTTCCAAGATGGCGTTCATCCTGCTGTTGCTGGAACTGGCGATCCTGCTGACCGCCGCCAGCCTGGCGGGTGCGCTGTTGCCGACCGATTCGCCCGGATCGCCCGACGTGTTCCGTTCCAGCGTCGCGTTCGCGCTGGTAGTGCTGTTCAGCATGAGTGCGCTGGGCATGTACCAGGGCGGCGCGCGCGACGGCATCCGGTCCACCCTCGGCCGCCTGACACCGTCGTTCGCGCTCGGGTTCGCGCTGCTGCATGCGCTGGTGGCGCTGCGCCCCGAGGCGGACCCCACCGCCGTGGGCCCGGAACCGGGCGAAGTCGCGCTGGTGTTCCTGGTTGGCGCCGCCGGCGTCGCGCTGACGCGGCTGGTGGTGTACCGCTCGGCCAGCTCCTCGCTGCTGGAAGCGCGGCTGCTGTTCGTCGGTAACGGGCAGCTGGCGCGCGAATGCATGGACCTGGCGCGTGCGCGCGGCGGCTTCCATCGCTTCCGCGTGATCGGCTGTGTCCCCGTGCCTGGCGAGGAGGAGTGCGTCACCGAGACCATCCAGCCCGATCCCGGCGAATCCATGTCTGCGCTGGCCCGAAGGCTGGGGGCGACCGAGATCGTGGTGGCGGTTGCCAACCGGCGCAGCGGATCGTATCCGGCGCGCCAGCTGCTCGACTGCGCGCTCAATGGCGTGCGGGTGATCGACAGCGCCACCTTCTTCGAGCGCGAGGCCTGCCAGATCCGCGTCGACTCGCTGCAGCCGAGCTTCTGGAAGACTGTGCGCGCAATAAAGGACGCGCTCGACCCGGACGGCATCCTGGCGCCTGGCCGCTACGACCCCGCCCGCGCGCGGGGGGAGGGCGCGTGATGGGGACTGTTCCTCGTCTTTTGTGTGCGTCCCGCTAGCGCGGGGACTGTCCCGGCGGGACTGTCTGTCCCCTGCTTTTGGATGCGAACCGGCTGCTCCCAGAACACCGGGGGACAGTCCCCTGCGGGGACAGTCCCCTACAGCGCGCGCAGGGCCTCGCGGGCCTTGGCGGCGCGCGACGCGTCGCTTCGGTCGGCGGCCACCCGCTCCAGCTCCTTGCGCGCGCCGGCCTTGTCGCCGCTGCGCGCCAACAGAACGCCCAGGTGGTAGCGTGTGGAATTCGACTCCGGTGACATCTGGCTGGCGCGCCGCACGAGCGGCAAGGCCTTGCCGGTGTCGCCGCCGCTGGCATAGATCCAGCCCAAGGTGTCCATCACCACCGGGCTCTTTGGCGCCAGGCGGTGCGCGCGCTCCGCATAACCCACGGCGCGCTTGTCGCCCAGGTTGTGCAGCGCCCAGGCGATGTCGTTCAGCGCCACCACATTGTCCGGGTCCAGCAGGAGCACCTGTTCCAGCTGCGCGGCCGCCGCCTTGAAGTCGCCCCGCACCAGCTTGTGGCTGGACAGGTACATCCGCGTCGCCTGGTCGTTGCCGTGCTCGCGCAGCCACTCGTTGATGCGCTTGTCGGCCTCAGCGTGCTTGCTGAGCGCGACCAGCGCGGTGTGCAGCTGTGTCATGCCGCCGCCGCCCGGTTGCAGCGCGAACGCGCGCTCGTACAGGTGCAGCGCGTCGAGCGGCTTCTCCTGCGCGGTCATGACGTCGCCTTCGAGTCGGTAGCCAAAAGCGGCCTTGGGAAACTGCTTCTGCGCGTCGCGCGCCGCGCGCAGCGCATCCGGATAGCGCTTCTGCATCAGCAGCAGGCCCACCAGCAGCCGGTGCGCGCTGGGCGAATCCGGCCGCGCCTTGATGATGCGGCGCACGGTGTCGAGCGCGCCCTCGTTGTCTTGCGCCGCCAGCTGGGCGCGCGCCTGGTTCATCAGCGGCCCGACCGATCCCGGCTGGGCCACGGCGAGCTTGGCGTAGCTGTCGGCCGCCGCGCGCGGGTCGCCGCTGGCCGCCTGTGCGCGCGCCAGCATCGCCAGCGTGTCGGCGTTGGTGGGATTGCTGCCCTGGAGCTTGCGCGCGAGGTTCAGCGCGCGGTCCTTGCTGCCGGAACGGATATAGAAGTCGGCCAGCCGTAGTCCCAGGCGCAGGTCGTCCGGATGGTCGTTGTAGGCTTTCTCCAGCCAGCCGGCTGCCTGCGGGACGTTGCCGAGGCGCGTTTCGAGCCGCGCCAGAGCTTCCATCAGCGCAGCATTGCCCGGCGCGCCGGCGAGGGCGGTGCGGTAGCGGTCGCGCGCCTGGTCCGGCTTTTCCTGGAGCAGGTCGAGCTGCACCAGATTGTCCAGCGCGGGCATGTGCAGCGGGTCGAGCCGCACCGCGTTCTCGAATGCGCCGCGCGCCTTGTCGAATTCCTGGCGCGCCAGGTACACGCCGCCCTTCAGGTTCTGCACCAGTGCGCTGTTGCCGTCCTTTTCCATCTCCTGCGCGGTTGCCAGCGCCTTGTCCAACTGGCGACCGCGCAAATATGTCATGACCAGCAGCGCCTTGGTGCGGACGGTGTCGCCGCCCATGCCTGCGGCCCGTTCGAGCTGGGATGCGGCGCGCGCGGTGTCGCCACCCTTGAGGTAGCCGAGGCCGGCTGCGGTGTACAGCGAAGCGGCGCGCGGCGCCAGCGCGCTGGCCCTCTCAAAATAGTCCGATGCGCGCTCGAAGCGGCGCGAGCGCATCGCCGATTCGCCAGCAATCGCCAGCAGTTCAGGGTCGTCCGGATGCTCGTCCACCAGCGCTTCGACCAGCGCCAGGGCTTGCTCCGGCTGGTTCAGGCGCAGGCGCACGTTGGCCATCAGCTTGTTGGCGAACAGGTCGCGCGGGTAGGCAGCGAGGAATTTGGCTGCGTGCAGTTCAGCCTGCTGCAGCGCGTCGAGCTTGTACTCGACCGCGGCGGCGAGCAGCACGCTCGGATAGTGATCGGGCGCCACCGCCAGCACCTGCTGCAGCGCCTGGCGCGCCGCATTGTGCTTGCCTTCGCGGTAGTCCAGCATCGCCTGCGCGTGGAACATGCCGAGCGTGGCGGTGGAGCCTTTGCGCGCCGCTTCGAGGTGCTTGCGGGCCTCGTCGAATTTGCCAGCGTCGATCAGGATGTTGGCGATGTCCACGTGCGCCGGGCCGTAGCCGGGGCGCAGCGCGATCACCTTGCGGTACAGTGCCATCGCTTCGTCGTGCTTGCCCTCGCCACGCAGCAGTTCGGCCTTGAATCGCATGCAGTCGGCGTCACCCGGATAGGCAGCCAGCGCCTGGTCGAGCAGCGTGCGCGCCGCGTCGGGCTTGCCATCGGCGGCCGCCAGGCGCGCCAATCCCAGCATGGCCGGCGGGAACGCGGCCTGCGCCGCCACGGCGCGCTCGAACAGGCGCCTGGCCTCGTCATTACGAAGCAGGCCGAGCATCGCATTGCCGCGCAGCGCGAGCGCCTCGGGACCGTCGGTGGGACCTGCCTCGCGCGTGAATTCGTCCAGCACGTCCTGGAATTTGCCTTGCAGGAGCAGGGCTTTGGCCAGCAGGATCTGGGCGCCGTCCAGTTTCATGTCGGTGGCGCGCCGCAATTCCTTCTCGGCCGAGACCGCGTCGCCGTGCTCGAGGTAGGCCTTGCCCAGCCGCAGTCGCACGCTGCCGTTTTCGGGCTCCAGCTGGACCGCGTTCTTGAGCTGGATGATGGCCGCGTTCAGCTCACCCTTCTTCTCGTAGTCCGCAGCCTGGGCCATCAGGCCGGCGACGTCCTTTTCTTTGGTGCAGGCGCTCAGGGCAAGCGCGGCGGCAAGAACCGTCAATGCCGGGAGGCGGGCGAGTCTGGACATGGCGTTCTCCTGTCGGGGCCGAACCCACAGCGTACGGACCGGCGCGCCGGGCTTATTGATATCGGACAACAGGTGGCGCGGCGGCGCAGTGTACGAGGGCGCACAGAGGGGAAGGGCGATGCTTGCTAGGATCGCGGCACGCATACACTGAAAGGCACCAACCATGACTCCGAGCAACCAGCACGCCGACCTCTCGGCGCGGATCAAGTCGATTCGCATAGCAATGTTTACCACCGTCGACGAGCACGGCTTCCTGGTCTCGCACCCGATGACCAGCCAGGACATCGACGACGCTGGCTACCTGTGGTTCTTCACCTCGGACCAGTCGGCCGTGTGGCGCCAGGTGGGGGCGAACAACCATGTGAACGTCAGCTATTCGGATATCGAGAACAGCGTCTACGTGTCGGTGAGCGGCCACGCCGAGCAGTCGCGCGACCAGGGCAAGATGCGCGAGCTGTGGAATCCGCTGCTCGACGCCTGGTTCCCGAAGGGACTGGCCGATCCGCACCTGTCGCTATTGCGCGTGCACGCGCACACGGCGGAGTATTGGGATGCGCACGCGAGCAAGATGGTGCAGATGTTCCGCATCGCGCGCGCCGCGGTGACCGGACATCCGCCACCGACCGAAGCCGGCGAGCACGGCACGATCCGCCTGAACTGACTGTCATCCCGGTCCGCCGTCATCCCGTCGGCCGTCGTTCCGCCGGCCGTCATCCCCGCGCAGGCGGGGATCCATGCTGTGCTGCTTTCTGATGCTCAGTATGGGTTCCCGCTTTCGCGGGAATGACGGTACATCGCGGTGCCCCGCAAATGGTTGACACTGTCAACGATATGCGCCGCGTGGTGTAAGGATATGGTTGATGTTGTCAACCATCTTCCGGCAGCGGCTCGCCAGGCCCCAGCTGCTGCGCCATCCGCTCCAGCATCCTGGCCAGCCGCGCGCGCTTGGCCGCATCGAAGCCCTCCAGCATCTTCTCCGCCAGCCGCCCGCGCAGTTGCGTGGCGCGTCGGTTCAATGCCTGGCCAGCCTGGGTCAGCCACAGGCGGTTCAGGCGCCGGTCCTGCTCGTCCGGCAGCGACACCACCAGCGCCCGCTCGATCAGCGTCTTGACCATCCGTGCCACCTGCGCCTTGTCGCGCCCGATGTGCTGCACGAAATCGGCCTGCGTGCAGCCGGGATTGCGCTGCAGGAAATCGAGCGCCAGCGCCTCCATCGGCGCCAGTCCGATTCCCGCGCCCTCCATATCGGCGCGCAGGCTGCCATTAACCGCGTACATCAGGTTATTCAACAGGTCGAGCATCGCGTTGCCTTCAGTGCCGAGGTTCATGCTTGTAGATAATTGGTTGATGTTGTCAACGATTATCGCAGGCGCCCGACGCTATTTCAAGGCCATTGCTGTGCCTTCCATTTGACAAAAATCATTGGAATTCCGCCAACCGCCGCGCATGCTTGGAGCACCAAGGCAACCGTACGGTACAACGATGGAAGTCGCCGAAATCATGAGCCGGCACGTGCTGACCGTGCCGCCGGACGCCCGCGTCGAGCAGGCGGCCGGATTCATGCTGGACCAGCACATCGGGGGCCTGCCCGTATGCACCCCGGACGGCAGGCTGGCCGGCATCGTCACCGAAAGTGACCTGCTGCGGCGCGCCGAAACCGGCACCGAGCGTCACCGCCCGCGCTGGCTCGAATTCGTCCTCGGCCCCGGCAAGCTGGCCGAAGAATACGCGCACAGCCACGCCCGCCGGGTGGAAGAAGTCATGACCCGCGACGTGGTCACCGCCGCTCCGCGCGACAGCCTCGAACACGTGGTCGCGCTCATGGAACGCAAGCGCATCCACCGCGTGCCGGTGCTGGATGACGGCCGCCTGGTCGGCATCGTCACCCGTGCCGACCTGATGCGGGCACTGCTGGCGGCCGGCCGCGAAATCGTCCCCGGTCCGGCCAGCGACGAGCAGATCCGCGTGCGGATGTGGGATGAACTCAAACGCCAGCCCTGGGCCACGCCCGGGATGCTGCACGTGCTCGTGCGCGATGGCGTGGTCACCCTCAGCGGCGGCGTGCCCGACCCCCGCCAGATCGACGCCCTGCGCGTGATGGCCCAGAACATTCCGGGCGTGCGCGAAGTGAAGGACGACCTGGCCTGGGTCGACTACCTGAGCGGGGTCGTGGTCGACATGTCCGACGTTCCCAGCAGGCCGCCGTCCGCACCCCATCCGCGCTAACGGATTCCCACGCGAGGCCTTATGTACAAGCACATCCTGCTGCCGGTGGACGGCTCCGAACTGTCGCGCGAGGCCGCCGCTGCCGGCATCCGCATGGCCGGCGAGGGCGGCGGCCGGGTCACCGCGCTGCACGTGATTCCCACCGTGCGGCCCGACCTGCTGGAAGCCTGGGCCCACGACGACCCGCACTACGACCGACGGCGCCGGTCGCTGTACAGCCGCTTCGCCGACGCCTACCTGGCCCCGGTGGCGCAGGTCGCGGCCGACCTGGGCGTGCCCTGCACCGTCATGAAGGGGGAGGGCAGCGCCAATCGCGTGATCGTCGCCAAGGCCAGGGAGCTGCACTGCGAACTGATCTTCATGGCGTCGCACGGCTGGGGCGGCGGCGACTTCGAGATGCTGGGCAGCGAGACCCTGCGCGTCCTCCTGCACAGCCAGGTCCCGGTGCTGGTGTACAAGCCGGCGCCGCGGATGGGAGGCGCATGAACGCGCATCCGATGCTGTTCGCGCTGGGCGCCAGCGCCTCTTTCGGGCAGGACGTGGCCGCCGCGCTCGGCGTGCCGCTGTCGCCGCATGAGGAGCGCGAGTTCGAGGACGGCGAACACAAGTCTCGCGCGCTGGTGTCGGCACGCGGCCGCGCCGCCTACGTGATCCATTCCCTGCATGGCGAGCCCGGGCACAGCGCCAACGACAGGCTGTGCCGCCTGCTGTTCTTCATCGGCGCCTTGCGCGACGCCGGTGCGGAGAGCGTCACGGCCGTCGCGCCCTACCTGGCGTATGCGCGCAAGGACCAGCGCACCAGGCCTTTCGACCCGGTCACCACGCGCTATGTCGCCGCCATGTTCGAAGCGGTCGGCACCGATGCCGTGCTGACGATGGACGTGCACAACATCGCGGCCTACGAGAACGCGTTCCGCTGCCGCGCCGAGCATATCGAAGCGGCGCCGCTGTTCGCCGCCCAGCTCGCGCCGGTGCTGGGAGGGCCCACCGTAGTGGTGGCGCCGGACGCGGGCGCGGTGAAACGGGCCGAGAAATTCCGCCAGCTTCTGGTGGCAGCCGGGATCGACGCCGGCAGCGCCCTGGCCGAAAAGTACCGCAGCGGCGGCGTCCTGACCGGCAACCTGCTGGTAGGGGAGGTGGAGGGACGTACCGCCGTCATCTTCGACGACCTCGTGTCGAGCGGCGAGACGCTGGTGCGCACCGCGCGCACCTGCCGGGAGAAAGGGGCGGCGCGCGTGCTGGCGGTAGCGACCCACGCAGCGTTCTCGCCGGCGGCGTCCGGGGTACTGGCCGATCCCGCGCTCGAGCGGCTGTACGTCACCGACACCGTCGGGCCGGGGCGGCTGGGCGCCGGTGTGGCCACTTCCAAGGTGACAGTGCTCGGTTGCGGCAGGCGCTTCGCCGCCGCCATCAGGTCGATGCACGAAGGCGGCCCGGCCCAGCCCGACCAGCCGCTGTGACCCATGGGGACTGTCCCCGCGGGGGGACGGTCCCCAGCTCCTTGCTTATAGCTGGGCAGCGCAACCAGAAGGGCAGGGGACGGCCCCCCTTTGGGGACGGTCCCCGGCAGCCTTAATGCTGCATGTGCCGCCACGCCAGCGCCAGGTAGCCCAGCGAGCGGTCGCGCCAGTGCCGCGAATAGCGGTAGCGCGGATCGTTCAGGTGCCGTATCGCCACCGTCGCCCGCGTTACCGCGCGCACGCTCTGGTAGAAGTGCCGCAGGTCGCATGAGGTCTCCTGTCCCGAATAGCGGCCATAACTTTCGAGGAATGCCGCCGCCAGCGCCGGTGCGCCCAGCCGCTCGCATTCGAGCGCGAGGAAGCCCGCTTCATCCAGGCAGTCGAGCGTGCGCAGTTCGCGCGAGAATTCGATGCAGTCGATGATCGCGATCGGCTCACCGAGGAACACATGCTCCGCGCGCAGGTCGCCATGGCCTTCCACCACGCGGCCGAGTGCGTGGCGCTTGTCGATGATTGGCGCCAGCCGCTCCAGCGCGGCGCGCTGCCCGCCCGACAGCGCGTACACCAGCTCCGTGCCGAGCCCGTAGTGCGGCTCCAGCAATTCCCGCTCGTGCCGTGCGATCACGGCGGCGATGCGCTCGGAGAAGGGCTGCGCGCGCTGCATCAGCTTGCGGCAGCTGCGGTGGAAGGCGGCCACCAGCCGGGCTACGGTGTCTATGTCGGACGGCCGCGCGCAGCCGCGCACGATGATATCGTCGAGCATCAGCTCATGCGGCAGGCGCCGCATCTTGACCAGCCAGTCGACCGTGACGCCCTCGCCGAAGAATTCCAGGTGCCCGCCATGGCCCAGCACCAGCGGTAGCGCGGCAAGGTAGATGCCGTCGGCCAGGCGCCGGTTCAGGCGCACTTCTTCGACGCAGTAGAAATGCCGCATCGCGGTCATGCGCGCGTCGATCGGCCCGTAGCGGATCGGCTTCTTCAGTTTGTAGGCGTATTCGTCGGTGAGGAACACCCACGACATGTGGGTCTCGACGGGGATAACGCGCCGTGTCGGCTCGGGATAATTGCCGGGCTGGCTCAGGAAACTCAGCTCCGCGTCGAGCGGAACGTGACAATTGGATGCGTTCATTCCTTACCCCGGCAGTAATGCCTGCAGCGGATTGCCGGAACTGCAAATAGTATAGCGCGCGGCGTGGGTTTGGGAAGGAAGGGGCGCCGCCGGCACGCACAATTGCCCTGCGTACCGGCCCCGATGGGCCGATAATAAAGATATGGCGCCGGGCGCTGTGCGGCCGGTCCATTCGAGCGGAGGCGGCATGGCGGATTCGCGGGATACACGGGACGACACGAAGGAATCGCAGGACCCGCCCAGGCAGGGCATGCCGGCGATCCCGATGTGGTACTGGCTGGTGGTGCCGGCGCTGCTGCTGTTCTTGCAGCTACTGGGCGGGGCCGGCGACGCGGTCACGCTCGGCTACGGCGACTTCAAGAAGCTGCTACGCAGCGGCCACGTCGCCGAAGTGCATGTGGACACCGACCGCATCAGCGGGAAGCTCAAGGCCGAGGCCCTGCAGGCCGTGATGCCTGCGGCGCAGCTGGCTTCGCATCCATGCAATTCCCAGGCCGGTTGCGCGTTTTCCGCGGTGCGGATCGACGACGACCAGCTGGTGACGGACCTCGAAGCGGCCGGTGTGCGCTTCTTCGGCCAGCGCTCGACCAACTGGATGGCTTCGGCGCTGGCCTGGATGCTGCCGCTGCTGGTCATCGTGTGGCTCATGCGCACCGCTGCGCGCGGCGCCGGCCTTGGCGCCGGGGCGCTGTTCGACGTCGGCAAGAGCCATGCGCGCGTCTACAGCGCCAGCAAGACCGGCGTGCGCTTCGACGATGTAGCCGGCATCGACGAGGCCAAGGACGAGCTCATGGAAGTGGTCGAGTTCCTCAAGAACCCGGAACGCTACCGCCGCCTGGGCGGCAAGATCCCCAAGGGAGTGCTGATCGTCGGGGCGCCCGGCACCGGCAAGACCCTGCTGGCCAAGGCGGTGGCCGGCGAAGCGGGTGTGCCGTTCTTTTCGATCAGCGGCTCCGAATTCGTCGAGATGTTCGTCGGGGTCGGCGCGGCGCGGGTGCGTGACCTGTTCGCGCAGGCGGTCGCCAAGGCCCCGTGCATCATCTTCATCGACGAACTTGACGCCCTGGGCCGCGCGCGCGGCATCGGCGGCGTGGTCAGCGGCTACAACGAACAGGAGCAGACCCTGAACCAGCTGCTGGTGGAGATGGACGGCTTCGACACCAACCGCGGCGTGATCATCCTGGCCGCCACCAACCGTCCCGAGATCCTCGACCCGGCGCTGCTGCGGCCGGGCCGTTTCGACCGCCACATCGCGCTCGACCGGCCGGACCTGAAGGGCCGGGAGAAGATCCTGCGGGTGCATGCCAAGGACGTCCAAATGGGGCCCGACGTCGACCTGTCCTCGGTCGCCGCCAGCACCGCGGGCTTCGCCGGCGCCGACCTCGCCAACCTGGTCAACGAGGCGGCGCTGCTGGCAGCGCGGCGCAACAAGGACAAGGTCGACATGAGCGATTTCGGCGAGGCGATCGACCGCATCGTGGCGGGCCTGCAGAAGAAGGCGAGGGTGATGAACCCGATGGAAAAGCGCACAGTGGCTTACCACGAAGCCGGGCACGCGCTGATCGCGGAAAGCCGCGAATTTGCGGACAAGGTCAACAAGATCTCGATCATCCCGCGCGGGATCGCGGCGCTCGGCTACACCCAGCAGCTGCCGACCGAGGACCGCTACCTGCTGCGCAAGGCCGAGCTGCTGGACCGGCTGGACGTGTTCCTGGGCGGGCGCGTGGCTGAGGAGATCGTGTTCGGGGACGTTTCGACCGGCGCGCAGAACGACCTGCAGCAGGCCACCGACATGGCGCGCCACATGGTGACGCAGTACGGGATGAGCGAGCGGATCGGGCTGGCGACGTTCGAGCAGGGGTCGGCGCTGACGGCGGTCTATCCGCCGCCGCCGCAGGAACGGCGCGGCTACAGCGAGCGCACCGCCCGCACCATCGACGCCGAGGTGGCGGCGCTGCTGGAGCAGGCGCACCTGCGCGTGCGTGAAACGCTGACCCGGCGGCGCGAGGTACTGGAAGCGCTGGCGCAGGCGCTGCTGGGCCAGGAGACCGTCGAGCGCGCCGACATCGACCGCATCGTCGGTCCGCGCACCTGATGAGAGGGGACCGTCCCTACGGGACTGTCCCCCGGGGTGCTACGAATGCATGTGGCAGACGTAATGCGTCGGCTCCAGCGCTTCCATCTCGAACATCGCGTCGGCCGGCACGTGGAAGCGTTGCCCGGCCTCGTATTCCTTCCAGTCACCGTGCGCATCGAAGCGCACGCGGCATTTTCCGGCGACGATCTCGATGGTCTCCGCCACGTCCGCGCGGAACGGCACGGTCGAGCGCAGCACCACGCCCACCGTCTTGTGCGTATGCCCCGGGAAATCGAGATCGTAGGAAACGCAGTTGCCGTCGTTGTAGATATTTGCTTTCTTGGCGATCGATACATGTTCGAACTGAGTGTGAGTGCCCATCATGTCTCCTCTTATAAGAATGGCGCATCCCGCGTCAAACCCGGCAGTACGACCGCAGGCGTGCGCCTTTTGCGACGCGTCGATACCGGTAAATTGAAACCTTACTCCTGTCGCCGCTTGGCGTGCGCACTGCTGTGGCAGGCGCCGGGCTGCGTGGGATAGCAATCTTGACGAAAAACGCTAGGCCAATGCGCGCTAACTGTCGAGCGTTTGCGCTGGATCAGATCGCCGCCGAAAAGGCGCATAACGCGCATCTCCGGTAGCCGTGGAGTAGCCGTCATCCCAGCGAAGGCTGGGATCCATACTGAGCATCCGGCCGGGGCACACGTCGCATGAACGCAGACGGAGCGTGGATCCCAGCCTTCGCTGGGATGACGTACATCGGGCTGGGGCACGCGTCGCATGAACGCAAACGGCGTATGGATCCCAGCCTTCGCTGGGATGACGTTCGGACGACTCCCACCCATATGGATGAGAGACGCAAAAAAAACCGCCACTGCCGGATCGCTCCGGGCGTGGCGGTTCGGGACTGCGCGCCAGCTTACTTCGGCACGGTCACCGACTGCGATCCGATCACGAAGGTACGCGAGGTGCTGGTCTCGGTCATCGTGACGTTCGGACGCTTGCAGCCAACGTCGAGCAGCATCAGGAACTCGGCCGAGGTCTTCGACGGCGTGACGAACGCGCCGTGGGTCTCGACCGGGCCGCCGGCTTTCGCCGCAGGGCCGGTGCGCACTTCATAGTTCATCGGCGTGATGGCGTCGCTCAGCAGCTGGCGGATGCAGACCTTGCGGTCGACGTTGGTGATCGAAACCGAACCGTCGCTGGCCGACACGATCGGCGCCACGGCGTGCATGTTCCACTCCCAGCGGTGCGCCACCGGCGCGCTCATCTTGTCCTGGATGACCACCGCGTCCTGGTTACGCAGGTACCACAGCTTGCGCTTGGCCGTGGTGACCGCGCTGCCGTACGCCGCAGCGGCATCGCCTTCGGTGAAGTCGAGCGCCGGCGTGGTCGAGAACGCGGTGACCTTGCCGTTGCGGGCGAGGTTTTCGGTGTTACCCGTCACCAGCTGGCCGATGCCGCCGTCGAAGGTGACGGCGTTGTGGGCCTTGGTCTGGCGGTACCAGTCCTTGAACAGTGGCGAGTTGTAGTAGTCCAGGTAGCCCGCTTCGATCAGCAGCTCGCGTCCGCCCGAGGACAGCACGAAGCTGTTCTGGTCGCCGTGGCTGTGGTTATACGCGCCATACGGGCTCGATTTGAAGTAGACCGACGTCCGGGCATTGTTCGCCAGGTTGCTGTGCATCGCGACCCAGCCGATACTTGGATACAGCGCGGCGTTCGGCGGTGCGGCCGGCGTCACCGTGGCGGAGGGCAGGGGATACGGCGCCTGCAGCAGCGTCAGCGTGTCCTCTTCACCGGCGATGGCGTTGCCGTACCAGGCGGCATACGGCGAGGCGAAGCGGCGCGCATACGCCTTCATCATGCGGTAGTCGGGCTTGGTCTCATGCTCGTCGCCGAACAGGTGGCGCGTCGTGCCCGGCGGGGTGAAGTGCGCGAAATACTGCATGAAGCCACGCGACCATGGCTTGTCGAACATGTTCACGCCGGTCATCTGCATCAGCGGCTGCCACAGCTGCAGCGCGTAGTCGGCCGTGTACTGGGCGTAGGCGGTGCCGTTCGAATAGCCGCCTTCCGGGCCGCTCCATGCGTAAACCGAGTTGATGTACGGGCGGGTCGAGAAGTCGAACCACAGGCCGGCTTCCTTGATGTTACCCAGTGCGAGGCTGGAGATCACCGCCAGGTAGCCCAAGTTGGTGCCGCCGTGCGAGTCGAACGGGAACTGGAAAATGCTGTTTGGCGCATTTTTCATCGACAGGTAGATGTCCTGGCCGCGCACCCGCACGCGGTCCCACCAGAACAGGCGCTTGGCCGGGTCCATGTCGTAGTACAGCATGTCGGCGCCCTTGAGCAGCGACAGAGCGATCTGGCGCGTGGCCTGGTCCTGGTATTTATAGGCGGTCGGGCCGGTCGGGCTGAGCGCGGCCAGCTGGTCGCCGCGCGTGACCGCTTCGGTCAGGTACTTCCGGTCGAGCGTCAGGCGGTACAGCAGCGCGGCCTGTTCCAGCTGGCGCGCCGTGGCGAACACGCGCTGGCGGATATCGGAGGCCTGGGCGGTGGTGATCGCGGTGACGCCATTGATCGTGGTGAACGGCCAGTCGGAGTCGACCGGCGGCTTGACGCTGCGGTACTGGACTTCGTTCATCATCAGCTTGAGCGCAGGCTCGCGCTCGGCGCGCATGGCGGCGCTCCACTGCGACACGCGCAGGAAGTTGTCCGGCAGGTGGCGGGCGATCTGGCGGCTCTTGGTCGCGACGTAGGTACGCAGCGCGGAGTTGGCCGGCACTTCGAACACGGTGGAAGCGCTGGTGATGTCGAATTCGCGCAGGTTCGACCACTCGGTGGAATTACCGGGACGGACGCGCCACGAATAGTGGCCATTGGCCAGGCGTGCGGAAGGCAGGTAGAAGTTGTTGTCGACGGTGACGGTTTGCACCACGGTGCTGCCTTGGCGGATCTCGACCACGTAGGTGGCTGGGAGGGTCCGGTGCTGCGACCAAGAGAAAGCTGGTGGATTCTGGGCCTGGACCTGGAAATTGTCAGGTGCCGGGCGGGTGGCTTCAACTCGGGTGGATACCACCCAGTCGGCATGGGCGTGGCCAGCGCAGAGAAGTGCAAGGATCAGCGCTGCGCGCCGCGGTCGAATGGTCATGTATCAGTTCTCCATATGACATTTGACATAATATAAATTATGCGAAATGTCAGTGCTATCCTACAACGGGCCCAGGGGCCCGCCGCAGCGTCAATGTAAAGCGGTCATGGCATAGCCTTTTTCCGCAATCTGCTCGTTCAGGTGATCGATCGAGTAATCCGCCAGGCGGTTTTCCTCGTCAGGAACTTCCACCGAGCGGGCTTCAATGACCCAGTCGGTGTTCGTGGCTTCTTCGGGGATATCCTTTTCCTCTGGTACGGCAAGGTAGGACGGCGAGCCGTCAGTTTCCGGGCGGCGATAGATGTCCAGACGCATGATTGTGATCCTTTTTAAAAGAGTCCAATCTCCGACTGTCCACCTCGTTTGATCCGCTGTCTGTTAGCTGAAGCACAGTTCCCGTGCGGCCATTTCTGTTCCGAAACGAAGAACCATATTGAACAAATTTTTGTCGGGAATCAGAAGACTAAAAACATCTCGTTACAAGTTCGCGGAATATTGCTTCGGGAAGTTATCAGTGTGCCCTTGACTTAAGGCGGGAACCCTTGCAGGCATTGGCGCCCTTTAAAATTCAGACAACGCGGGGACTGTGCCGCCGGGACTGTCCCCAGCCGTTATTGATGTGCAATAAAGGCCCGGGACGGGTCCAAACGGACAAGTTCTTGCTTATTTGGCGCGCGGGCCGCCGCCAAGAATTCGCGCCGGAAGCATCACAAGTGCGCGCAGGAACTCGAAGACCGCCTCCACGCCTAGCCCGAGCAGCCGGAACGGCAGCAACAGCAGCCATACCACCGGATACAGGATCAGCGCGAACAGCGCGAGCGGCCAGCACAGGAACAGCAGGACGAGCCATAGGATAAAGCCGAGCATGGGATAGACCCTTTCATATCAGAGTGAGCTGACTGTAGCCCCGTCGCACCCACCGCGCAAATGCCGTCCGACAGAGGGTCCGGCAGGCGGGCCGAACTGCGCTTTTCCGGTGCCGAATGGCGCTACCGCATGGCAATACGATATTGCGAATGATTCTCGTTTGCGCTAACATGCTGGGCAGCGCGGCAAGGCCGCACCAGGACTCGGATCGGATGTCATCAATGAAAAAAATCGGCCGCACCATACACCTGTGGCTTGGCCTGGTGTGCGGGTCCGTCTTCGTCGTGCTGGGCCTGACCGGCACCGTGATCGCCTGGCTGCCGGAACTCGACCGCACGCTCAACCCGGCGCTGCTGCAGGCGGCGCCGCAAAACGGACTGGAACAAGGCGCGCCGCTGCGCGTCACGCCACAGGCCGTGCAGGCGGTGGCCAACCGGCTGGCGGCCGATCCGGCCTACGGGCGCCCTTCCCAGATCGCCTTCCCCTCCTTCGCGGGCGACGTCTGGGTCGCCACTTACCGCACTCCGGCAGGCAAATCGGCGTTCGAGCTGTCCGTGTCGCGCCAAGTGATGCTGGACCCGGCCACGCTGCAGGTGCTGGGCGAACGCAACTGGGGCGAAACCGGCCTGACCCGCCCTCTCCTGATGCCGACCCTGTTCCACCTGCACCGCTACATGGTGGCGGGCGAAGCGGGCAAGACGCTGGTCGGCATTTGCGGGATCGTGATGGTCATCGTCGCGCTGTCGGGCCTGATCCTGTGGTGGCCCAAGCCGACCCTGTCGGCGCTGCGCGCGGCGCTCACGGTACGTTACGGCGGCTCGCTGCCACGGTTCAATTACAGCCTGCACCGGGCGGTCGGCTTCTTCCTCGCGCCGGCGCTGCTGGTCCAGGGCTTCTCGGGCGGCTACATGAACCTGCCGAACGTGGTGGTGCCTGCGGTGAAGGTGGTCGCGCCGGTCACCAGTTCGGCCAAGCTGGCCAACCGCGATCCGGATGCTGCGTCCTCGCTCAGCGTGGAAGCCGCGCTGGCGCAGGCGCAGGGCGTGTTCCCGAGCGCGCGCATTTCACGCGTGGTAATTCCGTCCAAGGCCGGCGTTCCGTACGAAGTCAGGGTGCGCCAGGAGGGCGAGATCCGCCACGACGACGGCGCGACGCGCATCACCGTGGATTCGGCAAGTGGAGAGGTGCTGCGGGTGGTCGATCCGCTGAACGGCAAGCGCGGCGATGCGCTGCTGGCCTGGATGTTCCCGCTTCATACCGGCGACGCGTTCGGCATCGCCGGACGCATCTTCATCAGCCTGCTGGGACTGATGCCGCTGGTGTTCATGGTGACCGGCGTGGCGGTCTGGCTGAAAAAGCGCCGCGGGAAGCGCGCGACGCGCCCCGCGTTGCCTGGATCATTACCCGCTCAGGCCAGTTCAGCGGTGCGCTGAACGCCGGCTGCGATCGCGTCGTACAGCACTTCGACGCCCATCGACGCTTCCAGCGACGGGATCGAGCCGCCCGCGCGGTAGGCGAACGACACCGACAGCACGTCGCCCGCATGCACGTTGACCGGCTGCTGCAGCGGCAGCGTCATGTAGTGGTTCAGCCAGTCGATGGTGCCCGATTCTTCCGGAACCACCGCCAGCACGTTCTTGGTGATGAAGCGCAGCGCATTGAGCGTGCCCGACTTCTCGACCAGGAAGCGGCCTTCCCAGCCGATCGCGGTGCCGGTTGGCTGCGTGAAGTCGAGGATGCTGTACACCTGCGGCGCGGCCAGTTCCACCGTGCCCGGGTAGGTCACCGCGGTTTCCTGGAACTGCACGATCGGCGCGTAGAAGCCTTCGAAATCGTAGTCCTGCTGCAGAGGCTGCACTGCCATGATCACGGCTTCCGGCAGGAAGCGCGGCAGCGGGCCGCCGAATTTGGCGGCGTAGCGCTTCTTGAACGACTCGATCACCTCGACCTGCTTCTCGCGCAGCATGGCCACATGGATCATTTCGCAGATCACCACGTCGACCGGCTCGGGCGGCAGGTACTGGAAGGCGTCGGCGTGCACCACTTCGACGCGGTGGCCGTTTTGATTCCGGGCCAGCATCTTGCGCGCTTCGGCGACCATGTCCGGATTGAATTCGACGCAGTAGACTTTCGCCGCGTTCTGCGCCGCGAACCATGACAGAACGCCGGTGCCGCCGCCCAGTTCCAGCACTTTCATGCCCGGTTTCACAGCGTAATGGATCGCCGTCTTGAAGCCGTGCATGCGGTTCTGGTCCATCAGCATGTTGTGGTGATAATGCACCGGGATGAACTGCCCAAGGTAGCAGCTCTCGATTTCGCGTTCGTTCAGCATTGGTATCCTCTCCGTACAGCATAAAGTGTTGCGACGGATACCATTATGCTGAGCTGGAGGACACTCCGATGGGTGGAGCTGACCGGGATTTGCGCTGCTTATCGCGGTATTGGAGCGGCCTTCGGGGGCGTGCCGGCCGCCATGTGGGCGGCGAGATCGGCGGCGATCGAGCGCTTGTCGACCAGTTCGGCGATGCGCAGCGCGGTGCGCTTGCTGTTATCGAGGAGGTAAGCGTTGGCGCCGCGCGCCAGCAGCAGGCGCACCATCTCGCCCTGCCCCTCCTGGGCCGCCATCATCAGCGGCGTGGCACCGGTGGGAGCGCGCGCATCGATGTCGGCCCTACGCTCCAGCAGCAGCTTCGCGATCTCGGCCTGGCCCGATGCGGCCGCGTAGTGCAGCGGCGTCCAGCCTGCCCGGTTGACCGCCGCGCCGCGCTCGATCAGCATCAGCGCCGCCGTGCGGTTGCCCTTGAGCGCCGCCATCATCAGGGCCGTGTTGCCGTTGGCGGCCGGCTCGTCGACGCGGATCGCCGGGTGCGCCATCAGCATCCGGAAGGCGTGCTTCGCATCCTCGCGCACCGCCACGATCAATGCATTTTCACCGCGCTCGGGATCAACGATGTTGGGGTCGATGTTCTCGCTGAAGAGGCGTTTGAGCATGCGGTCGTCGTCCACCTTCACCGCGCGGAAGAAGTCGCCCCGCTGGTCGGCCAGTGCCGCAGTCGGCGCCAGCAGCGAAGCGGCGAACAGCATGGCGGCGAACAGGCGCATGGCACGATTCCTTATGCGGGAACGTTGAACAGCGTGCGGAAATTGTCGCTGGTCTGGCGTGCGACCTGTTCCAGCGGTACGTCCTTGAGCGTGGCGATGTATTCGGCCACGTGGCGCACGAAGCCCGGCTCGTTCTGGCGGCCGCGGAACGGCACCGGCGCCAGGTAGGGCGAATCGGTTTCGATCAGCATGCGCTCGAGCGGCACCTCGCGCACCACGGCCTGCAGCTCCTTCGCGCTCTTGAAGGTGACGATGCCGGAGAACGAAATGTAGAAGCCCATCGCCAGCGCCGCCTGCGCAACTTCGAGCGATTCGGTAAAGCAGTGCATCACGCCGGCGACGCCGCCCTTGTCGGTGCCGGCGCCCTCTTCCTCCATGATGCGCAGCGTGTCGGCGCTGGCGGAACGGGTGTGGATGATCAAAGGCTTGCGGGTCTCGCGCGAGGCGCGGATGTGAACGCGGAAGCGTTCGCGCTGCCATTCGAGGTCGCCCTCGAGGCGGTAGTAGTCAAGGCCGGTCTCGCCGATCGCGAGGATCTTCGGGTGGTTCGCGAGGGTCACCAGCTGTTCGACCGTGGGTTCGGGCGTGTCCTCGTAATCCGGGTGCACGCCGACCGACGCGTAAATGTGGGGATACTGCTCGGCCAGCGCGAGCACCTGCGGGAAGTCAGGCAGGTCGACCGACACGCACAGCGCGTGGGTGACCTTGTTCTCTTCCATCTTCGCGAGGATGTCCGGCATGCGCTCGGCCAGCTCCGGGAAGTTGATATGGCAATGGGAATCGATATACATCCCGCGATTGTAAGCGAGATCGCCGCCCCCCTGTCATCCCCGCGCACGCGGGGACCCATACTGAACCACCTCACCACGAGCACCACCGACACCTCCGTCATTCCCGCGAACGCGGGAACCCAAACTGAACCACCCCCACCACCAGCACCACCACCAAGTCATTCCCGTGAAGGCGGGAACCCATACTGACGACAATGGATACGGTGCCCGGGCCCCTGCCGCACAGCCGCACCATTGACCCCCATCACGACTCAATGACCTCCAAAACCGAACATATGCCTCACACTTTCGCGAGGTCATATGCCCGAATCCGCCTATGTTTACATGCTTGCGACCCGCCGCTACGGCACCCTCTACACAGGTATCACGTCCAACCTGATCCGCCGGGTCCACGAACACCGCCAAGGAATCGTCCCCGGCTTCTCCAAGCAATACAACGTTAAGCGCCTGGTCTGGTATGAGGTGCACACCGACGTCCGCGAGGCAATCGCGCGCGAAAAACGGCTCAAGCATTGGAAGCGCGTGTGGAAGATTGAACTCATTCAGGCAATGAATCCGTATTGGGATGATTTGTACGATGAAATTTCAAGATAGTGATCGTTGTCGCAGTGTGACTCAGTATGGGTCCCCGCATTCGCGGGGATGATGGGGCGACGGCGGTGGTCGCGCTTAATCAGAAGGGCCGTGGGCGCGAGGATGAGGGTGGTGGCCATACTGGATCAGCATGGGTCCCCGCGTGCGCGGGGATGACAGTTGTGCTGGGTCAGCATGGGTCCCCGCGTGCGCGGGGATGACAGTTGTGGTGGATCATCATGGGTCCCCGCGTTCGCGGGGATGACAGTTGTGCTGGGTCAGCATGGGTCGCCGCGTGCGCGGGGATGACAGTTGTGCTGGATCAGCATGGGTCCCCGCGTGCGCGGGGATGACAGTTGTGCTGGGTCAGCATGGGTCCCCGCGTGCGCGGGGATGACAGTTGTGCTGGGTCAGCATGGGTCCCCGCGTGCGCGGGGATGACGTTAGCTTACCCGCTTGCCGAGGATGACGAGGTCGCGCTCGATGCCGTCGAGGTTTGCGACGCGCGGCAGGTTGGCCCACATCGCGAAGCCGAACTTTTCGAACAGTCCCAGGCTCGCAACGTTGTGGCCAAAGATGAAGCCCAGCAGCGTGTGCACCTGCGCCTGCGGCGCATATTTGATCGCTTCGCCCAGGCAGAATTGCCCAAGGCCCTTGCCGCGCCAGGCCTGCGCCAGGTAGATCGACAGCTCCGCGGTCCCGCTGTAGGCCGGACGGCCATAGAAATTCGAATACGACATCCAGCCGATCACTTCCGGCTCGGCCGCGGTGTCGGCGGCGGCGTGCACCACCCACAGCGGCCGGCGCACCGGTTCGTGGTCCGCGAACCACTTGTGGCGCGACTCCACCGTGACCGGCTCGGTATCGGCCGTCACTTCGCGCGAGGCGATGGTGGAATTGTAGATGTCGACGATCGCCGGCAGGTCTTCGATTCGGGCGGTGCGCAGCAGGTACATGGCGTCAGAGCGTATGGGTGGCGCGCGACGAACGCAGCGCCGCGCCGAGGATTTCTTCGATGCGCACGCGCGCGCGCTGGCCGCTCTCGTCTGCCGGGAAATGCACGCCGATGCCCTGTGCCTTGTTGTTGTTGGCGCCGGCCGGCGTGATCCACGCGACCTTGCCCGCGATCGGGTATTTGTTCGGGTCGTCCATCAGGGTCAGGATCAGGTAGATCTCGTCACCCAGCTTGTACGCCTTCTGGGTCGGGACGAACATGCCGCCGTTGGCCAGGAACGGCATGTAGGCCGCGTACAGCGCTGCCTTCTCCTTGATGGCAAGCGACAGCACCGACGGGCGCGCTACCTGCGCGGCGTTCGGGTCTTGTGGGTTGCCAGTCATTGGGGTCCTTTCAGGTACAGCATGCAGCGTAGTCAAGCAGCATCTCCTCGACGAATAACTTGGGCGACAGCGGATGGTCCGCAATCGCACGGCGGTCGCCGGCCGACTTCAGCGCACGCATCAGGCTGTCAGTGTGCACCCTGGCGGCCAGGGCGGCAAGTTCCTTGCCGTAGCGGGGATAATATCGCACCTTGCCGGACATCTTTACCGAAAAAGCATCATACAGCCACCTTTGTTGCCAGGAAACCAGCGCCGGCAGCGGCGTCTTGCTCAATTTTTCGGCAGCTTTCAGCGCCGCCTCGACGCTGGGGTTGGCCAGCATCTGCAGCAGCGTGTCCATGTCCTCGCGGCTGCCCGAGGCCGAGGCTTCCAGCGCCGCCAGCGGCGCGCCGCCCTGTTCGCGCAGCCAGCCGTCGGCGTCGGCCAGGCCCTGTTCCTTCAGCCATTCGAGCGCATCGGCGTGGGCGGGCAGCGGCAAGGCGAACTTGCGGCAGCGCGACAGGATGGTCGGCAGCAGCCGGTCCAGCCCGTGCGAGGCGAGCAGGAAAACCGTGCCCGGCGGCGGCTCTTCCAGCGTCTTGAGCAGCGCGTTGGAGGCCGGCGTGTTGAGCGCTTCGGCCGGATACAGCACCACCACGCGCAGGCCGCGGCGGTGGGTGGAGATGTTCATGAAGTCGGCCAGCGCGCGGATCTGCTCGATCTTGATCTCTTTGGACGGCGCCTTGGTCGACTTGGCGGTCTTCCTGGTTTCCTCGGCGCCCTCCTCCCCTTCGCCCGGCTCGTCTTCGAGCGCTTCCGGGCGCACCCGGCGGTAGTCGGGGTGGCTGCCCTGCACGAACCAGCCACAGGACGCGCATGCGCCGCAGGCCTGGCCGTCGGGGCGCACCGCCTCGCACAGCAGCGACTGCGCGAACGCCTCGATGAATCCGGCCTTGCCGACGCCTTGCGGGCCGTGGAACAGGATCGCGTGCGGCAGGCGCTCGCGCATCGCGTTCAGCTGCTCCCAGCTCTCGCGCTGCCACGGGTAATAGGATGTCGTCATCGGATGATTATGAATGAAAACATGGGCTTGCGAGCCATTGTTGAAGTCATTTATTGATTCAGCAGGCGGTCAAGGATGGTCTTCAGCGTCCCCTGGATCTGCGCGATCGGCTGGGTCGAGTCGATCACCACGATCCGTTCAGGGTGTTCCCTGGCCCTTGCCAGGTAGCCTTCCCGGGTGGCGTTGAAGAACTCAGCCTGTTCGCGCTCGAACTTGTCCAGCGTGCGGGTGGCATGCAGGCGTTCGCGCGCGACTTCGGTCGGCACGTCGAACAGCAGCGTCAGGTCCGGTTGCAGGTGCGGATGCACCCACTGCTCCAGCGCCTCCAGCTTCTGCTTCGACAGGCCCCGTCCGCCGCCCTGGTAGGCGAAGCTGGAATCGGTAAACCGGTCCGACACCACCCAGTCGCCGCGCTCCAGGGCCGGATCGATCACCAGCGCAACGTGCTCGCGGCGCGCGGCAAACACCAGCAGCGCCTCGGTCTCGAGGTGCATCTTCTGGTGCAGCACCATTTCGCGCAGCGTTTCCGACAGCGGCGTGCCGCCCGGCTCGCGGGTCGAGACCACGCCCTTGCCGTGCTCCTTCAGGTAGTCGACGGTAAAGCCGATGTGAGTCGACTTGCCGGCGCCGTCGATGCCTTCGAAGGTGATGAACCTGCCGCGCGCACTCATGGCGTGCTCGCGCGCTGATACTGGTTGACGGCCTTGTTATGGTCGTTCAGGTTGCCGGAGAAGTGGCTGGTGCCATCGCCGCGCGACACGAAGTACAGCGCGTCGGTGCGTTCCGGCGACAGCGCGGCCGCCAGCGACTGCACGCCCGGCAGCGCGATCGGCGTCGGCGGCAGGCCGGCGCGCAGGTAGGTATTGTATGGCGTGTCCTTCTGCAGGTCCTTTTTGCGGATGTCGCCGTCGAAGTGCTCGCCGATCCCGTAGATCACGGCCGGGTCGGTCTGCAGCATCATGCCGATCTTGAGGCGGTTGACGAACACGCCGGCGATCATCCCGCGCTCGGCCTTGCTGCCGGTTTCCTTTTCCACGATCGAGGCCATGATCAGCGCATCGTAGGGCGTCTTGTACGGCAGGCCGGGGTCGCGCTTCTCCCACGCGGCGTTGAGGTGGCTCATCATCATGTTATGCGCCTGGCGGTACACCTGCAGGTCGCTCGCGCCCTTGGCGAACAGGTAGGTATCCGGGAAGAACAGGCCTTCCGGCTGCTTGTACTGCGGCGCGATCTTCGCCATCAGTTCGGCGTCGGTCAGCTTGGCGGTGTCGTGGCGCAGCGACTTGGTGGCCGCGATCGCGGCGCGCATCTGGCGGAAGGTCCAGCCCTCGATGATGCGGACCGACTCCTGCGCGAATTCGCCGCGCACCAGCTGGTCCAGCAGGTTCATCGGACTCGAACCCGGCTTGAGTTCGTAGCTGCCGGCCTTGATCCGGCCGCTCTTGCGCGTGACGCGCGCCAGCGCCGACAGCAGCTGGGGATCGACCGGCACGCCTGCCGCGGCCACCTGCTGCATCGCGCCAACTCCGCTGGAGCCGGGAGCAATCGTGAAGGGAATCGGTTCGCCGCCCTCGACGATCGGCTTGCCGGCCCAGTAGCCGAATCCTGTGGCGGCTGCCGCAGCCACCACGGTAATTACAAATAGCAGTTTCTTGATCAAGGTTATGCTCGTTCCAATTTTTGAACCGCCAACGGCGCGAATTGCTCGACAACTCTATAATGAGCCCGTAATGATAATGCTTTCGATGGCTGATCACTGGATTTTATGACTTCCTGGCACCAATTTTTAGCGTCCGACGACGCCGTCCCCCTGACTCCGGCCCAGCTTGCCGATGGTTTTGCCGCTCCGCTGAGCGATCTTGGCGTCATTTCAGTGACCGGCGAGGACGCCGCGAAGTTCCTGCATAGCCAGCTGACCAACGATGTCGAGCATCTTACCCCTGCCGAAGCGCGGCTGGCGGGCTATTGCTCCCCTAAAGGGCGCCTGATGGCGACCTTCCTGATGTGGCGAAACGCCGAGTCCGTGTTCCTGCAATTGCCGCGCGAACTGCAGCCGGCGCTGCAGAAGCGCCTGTCGATGTTCGTGCTGCGCGCCAAGGCCAAACTGGTCGATGCTTCGGGCAGCGTCGTCGCCCTGGGCTTGGGCGGCACGGCCGCCGGCGCCGCCCTGGCCGCCGTGGC
>DASTVB010000038.1:0-6222 GCA_035759315.1 Telluria sp.
CGGACCCGGTGGAGCGTTAAGTCGCCTGTCGCGGGCGATTGCGTCCTGTCCCCCGAATTTGGCATTTCGTCACATGCCGATGGCGGCCGGGATGCCATTTGCATAAAGTGTGATCGTCGCATTGAACTAGCGTTGATGCGGCGGGTTTCCTTACCCCAGCTATTCTTACTCCCCTTAAGAGGATAGCCTTCCGGCCAGCCATCGAGCTGGCCTTTTTTTGCCTGTACGTACCGGGAGGGCTTCCGGCCCGATCCGGCTGAATTGGCTACAATGCAGGCTGTGGCACACAATAATCAGGACTGGAACCCAAGCATGCATTCGCCAACCGACTCCCTTATCGAATACCCGAGCGACTTCCCGATCAAGGTGATGGGGCCGACGCATGAGGACTTCGCGGCCACCATCGTCGACGTGGTGCTGGAATTCGACCCCACCTTCCACATCGGCCGCATGGAAGTGCGCCCGTCCTCGAAGGGCAATTTCACCGGCCTGACCGTGACCGTCACCGCCACCAGCCGCGTGCAGCTGGACGACCTGTACCGGGCCTTGTCCAGCCACCCGATGGTCAAGATCGTCCTGTAATTAAGGCATCACAGGGCCAGCCGCATAAGGCTGGCTTATAATGGCGGGGCTCGAATTACCGCCACCACCCATGCAAACCCGCCACGGCCAAGCGATCATCCGCGACCTGGGCCACGCCGACTACGACAGCACGTTCGCCGCGATGCGCGCCTTCACCGACGCGCGCGGCGCCGACACGCCCGACGAACTGTGGATCGTCGAGCATCCGCCGGTGTACACGCTGGGCCTGGGCGCCGACCGCGCCCACGTGCTGGCCCCGCACGACATCCCGGTGGTCCAGACCGACCGCGGCGGCGAAGTCACCTATCACGGCCCCGGCCAGGTGGTGATCTACTGCCTGATGGACCTGCGCCGCTCGCGCCCGGCGGGCAAGTTGTTCGCCCGACAATTCGTCCACAAGATCGAGCAGGCGATCATCAACGTGCTGGCGGCGTATAATCTCGGCGGTGAGCGCATCGAAGGCGCGCCCGGCATCTACATTGCGGGCGGGCCGAAGAAGGGCGCGAAAATCGCCGCGCTCGGCCTCAAGGTGCGCGGCAATGGCTGCACCTACCACGGCGTGTCGCTGAACGTGGCGATGGACCTGGCGCCGTTTTCCTGGATTAACCCATGCGGCTACGAGGGCCTCGAAACCGTCGACATGCGCACCATGGGCGTCGAAGCCGCGCTGCCCGAGGTGCAGCGCAAACTGGCGAATGAGCTGGCCGAGCTGCTCGCGGTCGCCCCACCGAATACCGTTTTGAACTGAACCGAAGATGACTTCCGAGACCACGCCAGTAGCAGACGCACCAGCCTACAACCCGAGCGCCAAGCAGAAGGGTGCCGACAAGACTTCGCGCATCCCGATCAAGATCGTCCCGATCGAACAGATCGAGCGCCTGAAGAAGCCGGACTGGATCCGCGTGAAGGCGGCGACCGCGTCCTCGCGCTTCTACGAAATCAAGGACATCCTGCGCGCGAACAACCTCGTGACCGTGTGCGAAGAAGCCAGCTGCCCGAACATCGGCGAATGCTTCGGCAAGGGCACCGCGACCTTCATGATCAGGGGCGACAAGTGCACCCGCCGCTGCCCGTTCTGCGACGTCGGCCACGGCCGCCCGGACCCGCTGGACAAGCAGGAGCCGCACAACCTGGCCAAGACCATCGCCGACCTGCGCCTGTCGTACGTCGTGATCACCTCGGTCGACCGCGACGCTCTGCGTGACGGCGGCGCCGGCCACTTCGTCGAGTGCATCCAGAAAACGCGCGAAATGTCCCCGAACACCAAGATCGAAGTGCTGGTGCCGGACTTCCGCGGCCGCCTGGACAAGGCGCTGGCGATCTTCGCAGACGGCCTGCCGGACGTCATGAACCACAACCTCGAAACCGTGCCGCGCCTGTACAAGGAAGCGCGCCCGGGCGCCGACTACATGCACTCGCTGCAGCTGCTGCGCGACTTCAAGGCCAAGTATCCGAACGCCGTCACCAAGTCCGGCATCATGGTCGGCCTGGGCGAGACCGACGAAGAGATCCTGCAGGTGATGCGCGACATGCGCGAGCACAACGTCGAGATGCTGACCATCGGCCAGTACCTGGCGCCGTCGAACTCGCACCTGCCGGTGCGCCGCTACGTGCACCCGGACGTGTTCCGCATGTTCGAAGACGAAGCGTACAAGATGGGCTTCGTGCACGCCGCGGTCGGCGCGATGGTACGCAGCTCGTACCACGCCGACGAACAAGCCCACAACGCCGGCGTCCCGTCCTAAGCAAATAGCCCGGAGACCGTCATCCCAGCGCAGGCTGGGATCCATGGGGAGCGTCCGAAGTGGAAGACACTGAAGCGCGATACCGCCTCAGTATGGATTCCAGCCTTCGCTGGAATGCCGGCGCCACCAGCTGCGATACCGTCATCCCAGCGCAGGCTGGGATCCATACCTTGCCAGAACCTGGCTAGCTCCCATCCTCGCCACGCCGCATCGCTTCAATGCGCGGCACCACGAACGCAAGCAATGCCCGGGCCGCTGGCGCCATGCTGGAGCGATGCGGGTATACCGCATGCAGCGGCCAATCCTCCCCCGTCAGCCCGGGAAACAGCACCACCAGCCGTCCCGCCTCCACGTCCCCACGCGCATCCAGCCACGACTTGTATGCGATCCCTTTGCCCTGCACCGCCCAATCGCGCACCATGCCGCCATCGTCGGCCACGCGGTCGCCATGCACCTTTACCTCGAGTGGCTTGCGCCCCTCGGTAAAGCGCCACACATTCGCGGTCGACTGGCTCAGCGAATGAACCAGGCAGTTGTGTCGCACCAGCTCCTGCGGCTCCGACGGCGTGCCGTGCGCGGCGAGATAAGCCGGGGCGGCCACCACGACGCGCCGGTTCTGCGCCAGCAGTTTCGACACATAGGACGCGTCATCCAGCTGCCCATATCGGAACGCCAGGTCGACCGGATCGCGGAACAGGTCCGCGCTGCGGTCCGAGCACTGCAGCACCAGCGTCACGCCTGGATGCTCGTCCATGAAATCCGAAATCATCGGCGCCAGCACGTTGCGCCCGAAGTCGGCCGGCGCCGTGATCCGCAGTTTGCCCTGGATGCGGTCGCGCGCATGGCCCAGCACCGCCTCGCCCTGTTCCAGCAGCACCAGCGCGTCGCGGCAGTAGTCCAGGAACAGCGCGCCCTGCGGCGTGATGCGCATGCTGCGGGTGGAGCGCTCGAACAGGCGGGTGTCGAGCCGCTCCTCGAGCCGCTTCAGCGCGGCGCTGGCGGTCGCGGGCTGCATGTCCAGTTCGCGTGCAGCCTGCGATAGGTTGCCGGTGTCGGCGATGCGGACGAACAAGCTGAGATCGGCGATCGAATGCATTATCAACAGATTTTTGAAAGTGATTCAATTATCTGCCGGTTTATCAAACGTGGCAACAAATGCACCATGGCGGTCATCCACATCCCCCACAGGAGCTGCACATGAAAGCCGTTGCCCTCACCCGCTATGCCGACATCGACCACCCCGAATCCGTGTTCGACACCGAGCTGCCGCCGCCGGCTGCGCCAAAGGGCCGCGAGCTGCTGGTGAACGTGAAGGCGGTGTCGGTCAACCAGCTCGACAACCGCGTGCGGCGGCCGAAGGACAAGGTGGAAGCGGCGCCGCGCGTGATCGGCTTCGATGCGGCAGGCGAAGTGGTGGCGGTCGGTCCGGATGCCACCCTGTTCAAGCCGGGCGACAGGGTGTATTACTCCGGTGACCCGTCGCGCCCCGGCTCGCATGCCGAATTCCAGCTGGTGGATGAACGCATCGTGGGCCACATGCCCGCTTCGCTGACGTTCGCGCAGGCCGCGGCGCATCCGATGGCCGCACTGACCGCCTGGGAGCTGCTGTTCGACCGCCTGCGCATCGACGAAGCCGCGCGCGGCAAAACGATCCTGATCATCGGCGCGGCGGGCGGCGTGGGTTCGATGGCGGTGCAGCTGGCGTCGAAGGTGGCTGGCCTGAAGGTGATCGCCACGGCCTCGCGCTCCGAATCGCAGGCGTGGGTGCGCGACATGGGGGCGCATCATACCGTCGATCATTTCGGCGACATCGCCGCGCAGATGGCGGCGCAGGGCCATTCGCACGCCGACTACGTCCTGATCCTGTCCGATACCGACCGCTACTACCCGGTGGCCGCCCAGGTGGTGGCGCCGCAGGGCGCGATCGGCCTCGCGGTGGAAGCGCAGGCGCCGATCGACATCAACCTGATATGGGACAAGAGCGTGACGCTGGCGTGGGAGATGATCTACACCCGCATCGACTTCGGTACCGCCGACGTCGCGCGCCAGCATGCCATCCTGAACGAAGTGGCGCGCCACCTTGACCCCGGCCTGCTGATCGACACCGTCACGAAATCGCTCACGCCGATCAACGCTGCCAACCTGCGCTCGGCCCACAAGCTGATGGCGACCGGCCGCGTGACTGGAAAAATAGTCCTCAGCGGCTTCTAGACATCCCGTCCCCTTGCTGTAGCGCAAATCCGGTTCCTTGCCGAAGCACTCGGCCATGCTAGGATTCCATGGAGGAGGAAACCATGGCAGAGGTAGCATTCGTGACCGTACACGGCATGGGCGAAACGCCGCCGGATTATGCGGACAAGGTATTCGCCGAGGTGCGCAGGCGCATCCCGCGCAGCAAGGCCGATATCGCCATGGCCAGCGTCTACTACCAGAAGATCCTGCAGGATAACGAGGCCGAAGTGTGGAGCCGCGTCAGCCGCCACGTCAAGGTGAACTTCGCGCCGCTGCGCAAATTCCTCCTGTTCGGCTTTGGCGACGCCGCCGGCCTGGAGAACGGCAAGGAACTCGACAACTCCCCGTACGAGATGGCGCAGCTCGACATCGCCCGCGCGCTGATGGGCGCGCGCGAACAATTCAGCGCGAATCCGAAGGTGGTGCTGCTCACGCACTCACTGGGCTGCCAGGTCATGTCGAACTATATCTACGACGCGCAGAAGTCCGAGCACTCGCGCGTCAACCTCGGGATCTGGCGGGACATCCAGCGCTTTGCTTTCGCGATCTGCGGCAGGCCGGAGCTGACCGACGACGAGGTCAGCTTCCTGCGCTGCGACACCTGCACCGGCTGGATCACCACCGGCTGCAATATCCCGATCTTCGTCGCCGCGCACAAGAACATGCTGATCATCCCGATCCGGCGGCCGAACGACGCGTTCCGCTGGCTGAATGTCTATGATCCGGACGACGTGCTGGGGTGGCCGCTTGAGCCGCTCTCGGCCGGCTACCAGGACCTGGTCGAGGACCGGGCGGTGAATGCGGGCAGGGGGCTGATCGACTGGATACTCAAGAGCTGGAATCCGCTGTCGCACCAGTTGTACTGGAGCGATGCGGAGGTGCTGGACCCGCTCGAAGAAATGCTGCTGAGGTAGCGCCCGTCATCCCCGCGCACGCGGGGACCCAGGGCGAGCATGCAGCATGGCGCTGCCGTCGCTTGGGTCGAATTGGGTATGGGTCCCCGCGTGCGCGGGGATGACGGTCAGGTGGCGAGGGCTTTTTTGAGCAGGGCGTCGAGCTCTGCGAAATCCGGCTCGCCGACATAGCGCTTGAGGATCTTGCCATCGCGGCCGATGACGAAGGTGGTCGGCGTCAGCTGAACGTCGCCGAACGCTTTCGCCGCCGAGCCGTCCACGTCCAGCGCCACGTCGAACGGCAGCTTGCGCGTCTCGGTGAAGTTGACCACGTAATTGGGCGGATCGTAGCTCATCGCGACCGCGACAAACTCCAGCCCCTGCCCCTTGAACTTGTTGTAGGTGTCGACCATCTGCGGCATCTCCTTGACGCAAGTGACGCAGGAGGTAGCCCAGAAGTTGACCATCACGACTTTGCCGCGCAGCTTCTGCGGCGTGACCGGCTCGCCCTTAATACTGAGGTAGGTGACCTCCGGCGCCTTCTCGCTGCCCGTGAAGGCGGCGACCCCGACGCCGGCGAGCGCCAGCACGACCGCTGCAATAGCGGCCGGCTTCACCCACTTGCGGTTAGCGGTGCTCATCATGATATTTCAGCGGCCCTGCTATCAGAGTGCGGTCTTGGAGCGCTCCGGCTGCAGTGCCTTCAGCTGTTCTTCGGAGATGTACTCGAGCAGCTTGACGACCTTCTTCACGCCGCTCACGCCGCGCGC
>DASTVB010000039.1:0-8851 GCA_035759315.1 Telluria sp.
CACTAAAAGAACATGCATGAGTTCACAGGGTTGCAGGCCCAGCAGGCCGGTAGCGCATTATGCGACATATTCTTTCCCCTGACCAAGCCACGTCAGCAGGCGAAAAACCCTGTTTTGTTTCCCACAATTCAACGAAATTGAAGGTTTGTCCAGTAGGACTACGCTGACAAATTGTCATGCGGGGGGACTACACAGGGGCGACTGCTAATCTTATGTTCGCCAACAGACTATAGCTTTAATGTACACACATCGGCATCTCAACACCGGATGTCCCGCCAGCACATTAGAAAGATAGTGAGGAAAAAATGAACAACCCACAACTCGGTGGTACCGCCCAAAAAGCTCACTCGGTGTCACAGGTTCCGTTAAGCAGCCAGGAACCAGCAGTTGCGTCCAAACCAGTCGTCAGCTACAGCGGCACCCCGCAAAACGAATTGCTGGCCGCCCTGCCGCGCCAGGACCTGGAAGCGATGTTCGACCACCTCGAACTCGTCAACATGCCATTCGGCAAAGAGCTGTTCGAGTATGGCAGCAAGCTCGAGTATGTGTACTTCCCCACTACCGCGATCGTCTCCTTGGTCTATGTCATGGAAGACGGCGCAACCACCGAAATCGCAGTGGTCGGCCACGAAGGCGTGGTTGGTGTCTCGCTGTTCATGGGCGAGCGCGCAATGTGCAGCGCCGTGGTACAGAGCGCTGGCTACGGCTACCGCCTCAAGACCCAGTTCCTGCGCGACGCGTTCACCAAGGGCGGCGCCCTGCCACAGCTGATGATGCGCTACACCAACGCACTGTTCGCCCAGATGGCACAGAACGCCGTTGGCGGCCGTCACAGCTCGATCGAACAGAAGCTGTGCCGCTGGCTGCTCGACCGCCTCGACCGCTCCCCAAGCAACGAGCTGAAAGTGACGCAAGAGCTGATCTCGATCATGCTTGGCGTACGTCGCGAATCGATCACTGCCGCTGCCGGCAAGCTGCAGGACGACGGCCTGATTACCTACCGCCGCGGCAACATCACGGTCATCGACCGCCAGGGCCTCGAAGAGTATGCCGGCGAATGCTACAAGGTCGCCAAGACCGAGTACGACCGCCTGCTGACCGACGTCGCACGCTAATTGACAATCGGACGACGCCGCCCGGCGTCGTCCCGGTCCCCTCGTGGACCCGGCGAGCACATCCTCGTGCCCACGCCGCCCCCTTCCCAGCCAACCCGTTTTTCCGCTTACCTTAAATTGCCGGCGAGCTTGTTGCCTGCGCTACGCGGTTGATTTTTTGCGAGCTGTCGATCACGCCCACTTTGCAGTATTGAGAGCAATGAGGCATCCGCCCGGCTGTCACATCGGGCGGCGAGCGTTTCAGGGTAATTGGCCGTCGAGGTCGTGAAGGGTTTGCGGGCGCGTGCCCACGGGCTGCGGCGCTGCCGGTTGTTCGTCCGGGATCGGACCTGGCGCGCCAGGCACTTCGACGGCTGGCGCCGCCCCGCCCTCTTCGCGGTTCCCCAGCGGGACCTGGGCGCACACTTTGGTGCCGACGTTGTTCACTCCGCGCTCCACGCTGAAGGTTCCGCCCAGCAGCAAGGCCCGTTCACGCATGCCCACCAGGCCATGTGAACGCGGCTTGGCGACCGCATCGTTTTCGATGCCGACCCCGTCGTCGACCACTTCGAGCACCAGCGTTTCGCCCTCGCGCGCGAGATGCACGGTAACGTGCCGCGCCGACGCGTACTTGGCCACGTTGTTGAGCGACTCCTGTACGATGCGGAAGACCGCGATCGCACTGGACGGGCCGGCCTGGTCGACCGCGCCGTCAACCAGCACGTCGCACGCCAGCCCGGTCGCGCCCGCGAAGTCCTTGGTGTAGGCGTCCAGCGCAGCGGACAGGCCAAGGTTGTCGAGCAGGCTCGGACGCAGGTCTTCGATGATGCGGCGTTTCAGTTCGACCGTTTCGGTAAGCGTGGCGCGCGCATGGTCGAGCGTCGCCGACAGTTCGGGATGCGAGTGTTTCAGCTTGCCGCTGACGGACATGATGTTCATGCTGATCGACGTCAGGTTGGCGCCCATCTCGTCGTGGAGTTCGCGCGCCAGCTTGGCTTTTTCCACTTCCGCAACGCTGATCAGGTGGCGCGACAGCACCGACAGCTGCTCGGTGCGGGTGGCCACCATCGATTCAAGGTTTTCGTTCGCGTCCTGCAGCGCGCGTTCGGCTTCGACGCGGGTCGAGTAACTTTCGCGCACCAGCTTGTTGAACAGCAGCAGCACCAGGATCGCGCACACGTTGATGCCGATACCGATCAGCACCGCGTATTCGTAGTCGGCATAGAAACTGTCGCCGCGCCGCTCGATCAGTTCGTTCTGCTCTTCGACCATGATCACGGTCAGCAGGCGGATCTCGTCCATCACGGACTTGTCGTCGGTGGTGCGGGCGATCTTGACGATGTCGTCCAGGCCGCCAGCCCGGTAGACCTCATGGATGTCGTTCAGGTTGCCGAGCTTGCGGGCAAGCAGCGTGCGCAGCTGGGCCAGGTTGCGTTTCTGGGAGGGGCTGTCGGCCAGCAGCGCGTCGAGTTCGCGCAGCTTGGTGTCGATTTCGACCGGCGCGGCACGCCACGGGCCGAGGTATGCCTCGGAACCGGACAGGAAGTAGCCGCGCAGGCTGCTCTCGGCGTCGGTCACGATCACGTTCAGGTACTGGAGCTTGTCGACCGCGCGTGCGCTTTGCACCTGGGACGCATTGGCGCCGCGCAGCGAATACAGGTTCATCGACAGGCTGATCGCGTTTGCGATCAGGATCAGCACGCACATCAGCAGGAGCAAGGATGCGTAAATTGGCAGGCGCGGCCTGTCGTGCAGTTGCGTGGTGAAGTACATCGTCGTTCCCTGTAGCCGGCGAAACCCCGTCCGGGCCATTATAGACCGCGATGGTGTTGCGTGCCGCCAAGCTAAAGTGTAACGGAGTGTTGGTGATCGGGGACTGTCCCTTCGGGACTGTCCCCTGCCTTTTAATGTAAGGCTGAGCGAAGGAAGCCGGGGACAGTCCCTTCGGAGACAGTCCCTTCCTGCTAGTCGAGCAGGTTGTTTTTCATGGCGTAGTAGGTCAGGTCGCTGTTCGACTGCAGGCCCATTTTTTCCATGATGCGGGTGCGGTAGGTGGAGACGGTCTTGATGCTCAGCGAGAGCGCCTGGCCGATGTCGGACACGGTCGCGCCCTTGGCCAGCCGCAGGAACACCTGGAACTCGCGGTCCGACAGTTCCGTGTGCAGCGCGGTGTTCGGGTCGCGGTCGAAGCTCTGCGCCAGCAGTTCGCCGACGGTCGAGCTGACGTAGCGGCGGCCCTGGTACACGGTGCGCACCGCGGTCTTGAGTTCGTCGGCGTCGCATTCCTTGTTCAGGTAGCCGTTCGCGCCCATCTTGAACAGGTTCAGCGCGTACTGCTGCGCCGGATAGCCGGACAGGATCAGGACCGGCAAATTGGGCTGGCCCTGGCGGATCGTGCGCAGGATATCGATGCCGCTTTGGTCGGGCATGGCGATGTCGAGCAGGAGCACATCGCAGATCTCACGACGTGCGATGTCCAGTGCCTCGCGGCCGGTAGCGCCTTCGGCAACAACGCTGAAGTCTTCGGACTCCGAAAATATTTGTTTGAAGCCTGCTCTTACTATTTGATGGTCGTCACAAATGGCAACGCGAATCATATCTTCCCTTAGTTTTTCCTGGGTAGGAAAGCGTTCCCAGCCAATTCCCCATGCCGGGATTGCATATGCGTTGTATCAGTATTCTGGCAACTATGTAATTCTAGCACTCGAAGCGCATTTCACAATGCACGTTTGTGTAGAGTTGACGCAATCGCGGCCGGATCAGGAACGGCCCTTGAGCAGGTCGAGGATGGCAGCCAGCTCGCGCCGGATCGCGGGGCGGTCCAGCAGCCCGTCGTGGACGTCGGCGGCATGCATATCTTCGGCCATTTCGATCGCCTCGTCGGCGATCTGGATCGACACATCGTTGATGCGGCTGTCGAGCCGGTTGCGGGCGCCACTGATGGTGAAGCCCTGCTCGTACAGCAGTTCGCGGATGCGCCGGATCAGCAGCACTTCGTGGTGCTGGTAGTAGCGCCGGTTGCCGCGCCGCTTGACCGGTTTGAGCTGCGTGAATTCCTGTTCCCAGTAACGCAGCACGTGCGGTTTCACCCCGCACAGCTCGCTCACTTCACCGATCGTGAAGTAGCGCTTGGCGGGAATCGACGGCAACGCGGACAGGGCGGCCCTGGCCTCGGCCTTCACGGCACGGTCGTTCATGGATTATCAGGCGGCGCGGGCAAGCGGATTGGTTTCTTCCACCATGCCCTTGAGCTTCTGGCTGGCATGGAAGGTGACGACGCGGCGCGCCGTGATCGGGATTTCTTCGCCGGTCTTTGGATTGCGGCCCGGACGCTGCGGCTTGTCGCGCAGCTGGAAGTTGCCGAAACCGGACAGCTTCACCGATTCGCCGCGCTCGAGCGCGTTACGGATTTCGTCGAAGAAAGTTTCGACCATGTCCTTGGCTTCGCGCTTGTTCAGGCCGACCTGCTCGAACAGCAGCTCGGCCAGCTCGGCCTTGGTCAAGGTTGGGAGGTCTTTTTCCGCCGCCTGGCGCGTCTGCGCCACCTGCATGGCACGCTGCAGGTTGGCCAGGACGGTGGAATCCACGTCGTTGTTAGTAATTTTCAAGCCCTGCCTATTCAGAATTTCAGGAGCGCGGCTTGCCGCCGCTCAAGCTTGCTGCCTCGACCATCCTGGCCATGACGGCCTCCACGATGGTCTCTTGCAAAGTGTTTTGAGTATCTTGCAAGCTAAAGCGGAACGCAAGACTTTTTTCGTCCGATTCCAGTCCTTTGCCGCGATATTCGTCAAACAAAACAATGGCTTGCACGATCCGGCATTCCGGGCTGGACTGCCGCGCCGCCTCGAAGCGATCGAGCAGCTCCTGTGCCGGCACCGACTGTTTCACCACCACCGCGAGGTCGCGCGTGGTGCCCGGGAACTTCGAGATTTCTTCGTAGTGCGGAACTTCACGTTGCTGGAGCGCAACAGCGTCGACTTCGAACAGCACCGGGGCGTTCGGCAGGTCGTATTTCTGCATCCAGCGCGGGTGCAGTTCGCCGATCCAGCCGACCGCCTTGCCGTCGAGCTCGACCCGTGCCGAGCGGCCCGGGTGCAGCGCCGGATGCTCGGCTTTGGCGAAGCGCACCTGGCGCGGCGCGAACAGCGCCTCGAGGTCGCCCTTGACGTCGAAGTAGTCGACGTTGCGGGTCGGCTGGCCCCACTGCTCGTCGGCGACCGGACCGTAGGCGATCGCGGCCACGCGCTTGGGCTGTTCGAAGCCGGCCACCGACAGCGGGCCGTCCTGGACTTCGGCATTGCGCATGAAGACCGCGCCGGCTTCGAACACGCGCACGCGCGGCGCCTTGCGGTTCAGGTTGTAACGCACGTTGGCGATCAGGCTGCCGATCAGCGTCGAGCGCATCACCGACAGCTGGCTGGCGATCGGGTTCTGCAGCCTGATCTGGTCATCGTTGGCGGCGAAGTCGCTCTCCCACGCGGACTCCACGAAGCTCATGTTGATCACTTCCTGGTAGCCGAGGTCGGCCAGCTGGTGGCGCACCGCGAACAGCGAACGGGTGTTTTCCGGCTCCAGCAGGATGTTGTGCTCGGCCACCGGCGGCTTGGCCGGGATGTTCTCGAAGCCATACACGCGCGCGACTTCCTCGATCAGGTCTTCCTCGATCTCGATGTCGAAGCGGTAGGACGGCGCGGTCACCGCGAACACGCCCTCTTCCATCGTGAACGGCAGGTGCAGGCGGTTGAAGATGTCGGCCACCATCGCATCGGTGATCTCGACGCCGATCACCTTCTGCGCGCGGGCGGTGCGCATCTTGACCGGTGCGCGCACCGGGATATTGACGACCTGGTCGTCGACCGGGCCGACGCGCGTTTCCGGCGTGCCGCAGATTTCGACGATCAGCGCGGTGATGCGCTCGATGTGCTCCACCGTGGTCGCGTAGTCCACGCCGCGCTCGAAGCGGTGCGCGGCGTCGGTCGAGAAGTTGTACTTGCGGGCGCGTCCCTGGATCGCGTCCGGCCACCAGAACGCCGCTTCCAGGTAGATGTCGGTGGTGTCGAGAGACACGGCGGTGGAGTCGCCGCCCATGATGCCGGCCAGCGATTCGATTTCCTTGTCATCGGCGATCACGCCGACCCACTCGCTGACCTCGACCGTGTTCCCGTTCAGGAGCTTGAGCGTTTCGCCCTTTTTGCCCCAGCGGATATCGAGGCCGCCGTGGATCTTGGCCAGGTCGAACACGTGCGACGGGCGGCCCAGTTCGAGCATCACGTAGTTGGAGATGTCCACCAGCGCCGACAGCGGACGCTGGCCGCTGCGCTCGAGGCGCTGCTTCATCCAGGCCGGGGTCTCGGCCCTGGCGTTCAGGCCACGGATCACGCGGCCCGTGAAGCGGCCGCACAGGTCCGGCGCGCTGATCTTCGCAGGCAGCACTTCGTCGGTGGTGACCGGCACCGCGCGCGCGGTCGGCACCGACAGCGGTGCGCCGGTCAGCGCGGACACTTCGCGCGCCACGCCCAGCACCGACAGGCAGTCCGCCTTGTTCGGGGTCAGCTTGATCGTGAACTTGAGGTCGTTCAGCGCGAGGTAGTCGCGCAGGTTCATGCCTACTGGCGCGTCGGCCGGCAGTTCCATCAGGCCGCTCGATTCTTCCGACAGCTTCAGCTCCTTCGCTGAGCACATCATGCCCTGCGACTCGACGCCGCGCAGCTTGCCGACCTTGATTTCGAACGGCTTGCCGTCCGCGCCCGGCGGCAGCACTGCGCCGGCCATCGCGCAGATGGCCTTCATCCCGGCGCGCACGTTGGGCGCGCCGCAGACGATGTTCAGGTGGGTGCCGGTACCGACATCGACCGTGCACACGTTCAGGCGGTCGGCGTCGGGATGCTTTACCACTTCCAGCACTTCGGCCACCACCACGTTGTTGAATGGCGGCGCGACCGGTTCGACTTCTTCGACTTCGAGGCCGGACATCGTCAGCAGGTGCGCCAGTTCGTCCGAAGTCATCTTCGGATCGACCATCGTACGGAGCCAGTTTTCGGAGAATTGCATAGTGTTCGTGCCCCTCGGATTAGTTGAACTGCTTCAGGAAACGCAGGTCGCCTTCGTAGAACAGGCGCAGGTCGTTGATCCCGTAACGCAGCATGGTCAGGCGCTCGAGGCCGGAGCCGAACGCGAAGCCGATGTATTTTTCCGGATCGAGTCCGAAGTTCTTCACCACCGTCGGGTGCACCTGGCCGGCGCCCGACACTTCCAGCCAGCGCCCCTTGAGCGGGCCGCTGCCGAACGCGATGTCGATCTCGGCCGACGGTTCGGTGAACGGGAAGTAGGACGGGCGGAAGCGCACCTGCAGGTCGTCGGTCTCGAAGAAGGCCTTGACGAAATTCAGGTAGACGCCCTTGAGGTCGGCGAAGCTGATGTCCTCGCCGATCCACAGGCCTTCGACCTGGTGGAACATCGGCGAATGGGTCGCATCGCTGTCGACGCGGTAGGTGCGGCCCGGCGCGATCACCTTGATCGGCGGCGTATGCGTGCGCGCGTAGCGCACCTGCATCGGGCTGGTGTGGGTGCGCAGCAGCAGCGGCTTGCCGGTGCTGTCGTTGCCTTCGATGTAGAAGGTGTCCTGCATCGAGCGCGCAGGATGGTTCTCGGGGCTGTTCAGCGCGCCGAAGTTGGTCCAGTCGGTTTCGATCTCGGGGCCGTCGGCCACGTCGAAGCCGATCGAACGGAAGATTTGCTCGACCCGCTCCCAGCTGCGCATCACCGGGTGGATGCCGCCCATGGCGCGGCCGCGGCCAGGCAGGGTGACGTCGATCGCCTCGGCGTTCAGGCGCTGCTCCAGCTGCGCGTTTGCCAGCGCGTCACGGCGGGCGGTCAGCGCGGACTCGATGCGCTCCTTGGCGGCGTTGATCAGCGCGCCCTGCTGCTTGCGCTGCTCGGGGTCCAGCTTGCCCAGGCCCTTCATCTGCTCGGTGATCTGGCCGGTCTTGCCAAGGTATTTGGCCTTGGCGTTTTCCAGGGCGGCTGCGTCTGCGGCGGCGGCGAAATCAGCCTGCGCGGAGACGACGAGTTCTTCCAGGGAGTTCATGCTTTGTTTTTCCTGTCTGGGAAATCAAAAACGGGACACAGGTCTGCACCGATGTCCCGCTCTTTTCGCGCCCTGCCTGCGCAGGGCGTTACAGCTTGGATCGCTTAGATTGCAGCGAGCTTTGCTTTCACCGCGGTGACAATCGCTGCGAATGCAGGCTTGTCCATCACGGCCATATCGGCCAGGACCTTACGATCCAGTTCGATACCGGCTTTCTTCATGCCGTTCATGAATGCACTGTAGGTCACGCCATGCTCACGGGTAGCGGCGTTGATACGGGTGATCCAGAGGGCGCGGAAGACGCGCTTCTTGTTACGGCGATCGCGATATGCGTACTGGCCAGCACGCATCACTGCTTGCTTGGCTACGCGATATACGCGGCTGCGACGACCACGATAGCCTTTTGCAAGGTCGAGGACTTTTTTATGACGGGCACGGGCTGTAACCCCACGTTTTACTCGAGGCATTATTGCTCCTTTAGTTTATGTGAGAGTTAAGCGGACGGCATCATACGGAGGACGCCTTGGACGTCTGCCGCACTGATGTTACGGGTACCACGCAGCTGGCGCTTGTTTTTGGTGGTTTTCTTGGTCAGGATGTGGCGCTTGAAAGCCATACCCGATTTAACGGTACCACCTGGGCGCACGCGAAAACGCTTCTTCGCGGAGCT
>DASTVB010000040.1:0-5879 GCA_035759315.1 Telluria sp.
GATCACCGGCATCACGCCCCAGCACTGCCTGGAACTGGGCGTGCCCGAGCACGAATTCGCCGCCGCCGTCGAAGCCGCATTCAGCCAGCCTGGCACCATCGGGGTGGGCTACAACACCATCCGTTTCGACGACGAGATCACGCGCTTTTTATTCTGGCGCAACCTGATCGATCCGTATGCGCGCGAATGGCAGAACGGCTGCGGGCGCTGGGACCTGCTGGATGTGGTGCGCATGACTTACGCGCTGCGCCCCGAGGGCATCGAGTGGCCGCGCAAGGAAGATGGCCGCCCGAGCTTCAGGCTGGAAGACCTGACGCGCGCGAACGGTCTGGTCCACGAGGCGGCGCACGATGCGCTGTCCGATGTGCGCGCCACGATCGCGCTGGCGCGCCTGATCCGTTCGAAGCAGCCGCGTCTGTTCGATTTCTGCTTCGCGCTGCACAAGAAGGACCGCGCAGCGCAGGAAACCGGCATGCACCTGGCGCCGGAACTGCGCCAGCCCTTCCTGCACGTATCGGGCATGTTCCCGGCCGAGCGGGGCTGCATCGGCCTGGTGTGGCCGCTGGCATCGCACCCGACCAACAAGAACGAAGTGATCGTGTGGGACTGCAGCCATGATCCGTCGGAGCTGTTCACGCTCGACGCGGACACCATCCGCCTGCGCATGTTCACCCGCAGCGACGCGCTGCCGGAAGGCGTGACGCGGCTGCCGGTCAAGAGCATTCACCTCAACAAGTCGCCGATGCTGGTGTCGAACCTGAAGACGCTGTCGGACGAAATGGCCGCACGCTGGGGCATCGACCTGGAAGAGGGGCGCGCGCATGCGGCGCTGATCGCAGGCGGGCCGGACATGGCGGCGGTGTGGGCACAGGTGTTCAGGCGCGAGGCGGCCGGCACCGCGGTCGATGTGGACGAGGACCTGTACGGCGGCTTTATCGGCAACGGCGACCGGCGCAAGCTCGATGCGCTGCGCGCGGAGAAGCCGGAGAAGCTGGCCACGGCGACGCCGTCGTTCGACGATGCGCGCCTGCACGAGCTGCTGTTCCGCTACCGGGCGCGCAACTTCCCGCACACGCTGTCGGAAGCGGAGCAGGGTCAGTGGGAGCAGCATCGCGCCAACCGCCTGTTCGATGGCGAAGCGGGGGCGCGCACGGTGGAGCAGCTGTTTGGCGAGATCGACGCGCTGTCCGAGACGGCGGACGAGCGCGCGGAGCAGATCCTCGGCGCGCTGTACGACTACGCCGAGCACATCGCACCCCAGCGCTACTAAGCAAGAGGATGGGGACCGTCCCCGCAGGGGACAGTCCCCCGGTGTTCGATCGCCGCCGCCAGCCTGTCATTCCCGCGAAAGCGGGAACCTATGCCGAGCAGCTGCTGCGGGTATCTACGCTAACCATGCTGGGTGTTCAGAATGAGTCAGCGTACGCGGGGATGACCGAGGCTACGGCCAAACACCGGGGGACGGTCCCCTTCGGGGACAGTCCCCATCCCGCTTGGCGGATTTTTTCTAGCGGTAGAGGTTTATGGCGTCGCGCGTTTCAATCGCGACGCGGCGCGCGGCAGCCGCGTAGTCCTCGCCCGCTCCAGGCATCGCGTACAGGATCGCGCGCGAAGAATTGATCATCATGCCGGTCCCCGCCGCAGTCTTGCCCATGGTGACCGTGGCCTTCACGTCACCGCCCTGCGCGCCGACGCCCGGCACCAGCAGCGGCATGTCGCCGACGATCTCGCGCACGCGGCGCAGCTCCTCCGGGAAGGTGGCGCCCACCACCAGTGCGCACTGGCCATTGCGGTTCCACTTGTTCGCCACCAGGTCCGCCACGTGCTGGTACAGCGGCCGGCCGCCCGATTCCAGGAACTGCAGATCGGAGCCGCCCGGATTCGAAGTGCGGCACAGTACGATCGCGCCGCGGTCCGGCCACTCCAGGTAAGGCTCGACCGAATCGAAACCCATGTAGGGGTTGACGGTCACCGCGTCGGCGCCGTAGCGGTCGAACGCTTCGCGCGCGTACTGGTGCGCGGTGGCGCCGATGTCGCCGCGCTTGGCGTCCAGGATCAGCGGGATCGAGGGATAGTTGCTGCGGATGTATTCGCACACCTGCTCCAGCTGGCGTTCGGCGCCGAGCGCCGCGAAGTAGGCGATCTGCGGCTTGAACGAGCAGGCCACGTCGGCGGTCGCGTCGACGATCTGTTTGCAGAAGGTGGTGATGCCGTGCAGGTCCTGCAGGCCGGCCGGCATTTTAGCGATGTCCGGGTCCAGGCCGACGCACAGCAGGGAATTGTTGGCGGACCACGCCGCGGACAGCTTGTTGATGAAATTCACGGCAGCGCCTCCTCGTTACGAACCCGGTATTGTAACAACTCCATCGGTCGTCCCAGCGAAGGCTGGGACCCATACCCCGTTGGCTATGCGCTTGCGTGGCCAGCTTCGAAGAATCAGCATGGATCCCAGCCTTCGCTGGGATGACGATCTTGGGGACTGAGGCCAGGCCGATTCACCGCTCCTTCGCACAGATGAACAGTTGCGCCAGCACATTACGAATTACGGTATATTTTGACTTCAAGACAACTTCCTGGATGGAACAAGCTATGACCAATTCGGTATTCGCGCGTGGTATGCGCCTCGTGTTCGCCATGTTCTTTGCCGCTTCCCTGCTGTCCGGCTGCGGCTACAACACCTTCCAGACCAAGGACGAAACCGTAAAGGCCGCCTGGGGCGAAGTCGTCAACCAGTACCAGCGCCGGGCGGACCTGATCCCCAACCTGGTGAACACCGTCAAAGGCTACGCCTCGCACGAGCGCGAGACGCTCGAAGCGGTGACCCAGGCGCGCGCCAAGGCGACCAGCTTCCAGATCACGCCGGAGGTGCTGAGCAACCCGCAAGCCTTCCAGCAGTTCCAGCAGGTGCAGGGCGAGCTGTCCAGCGCGCTGTCGCGCCTGATGGTGGTGTCCGAAAAATATCCGGACCTGAAGGCCGACGCCAGCTTCCGCGACCTGCAGTCGCAGCTGGAAGGCACCGAGAACCGCATCACGGTGGCGCGCAACCGCTACATCGAATCGGTCAAGGACTACAACGTCTCGGTGCGCCAGTTCCCGACCAACCTGACCGCCATGATGTTCGGCTATGAAGTGCGTCCATCGTTCACGGTCGAAAACGAGAAAGCCATTTCGACCGCACCAACCGTCGACTTCGGCGGCGAGAAGAAATAAGGATGCGCATACTGCGTTTGCTGTGGCTGGCCGTGCTGGCGCTCTGGATGGGCGCCGCATCGGGGCAGCAGTTCGTGCCGGTGCCGGAGCTGAAAGGCCGCGTCAACGACACCGCGAACATGCTGAGCGCCGCCCAGCGCAGCCAGCTCGAGGCGGTGCTGGCCGACTACGAACAGCAGACCGGCAACCAGATCGTGATCCTGACCATCCCCAAGACCGAGCCGGAAGCGATCGAGCAGTACAGCATCCGCGTGGTTGACGCATGGAAGCTGGGCCGCAAGGGCATCGACGACGGCGTGCTGCTGGTGGTGGCCAAGGACAATCCGAGCAGCCTGCGGCGCCTGCGAATCGAGGCCGGGCGCGGCGTGCAGGGAGTACTGACCGATGCCCAGTCCAAGCGCATCCTGCAGGACGTGATCGCGCCCCACTTCCGCCAGAACCAGTTTTACGACGGCATGGTGGCGGGCGTCTCCGCCATCGCGGCCCTGCTCAAGCAGGAAAAATTCGCGCCGCCCGAACAGCGCCAGGCGCGCCAGCAGGAGTCCGACGAGGGTTCGATCTGGCCGTTCGTGCTGTTCGGCGCGCTGGTGCTGATGTCGATGCTGCGCTCGCGCGGCGGCCGTGGCGCGCGCAGCGTGCGGCGCGGCGGCTGGGGCTCCGGCGCCACCGGCTTCATCCTCGGTAACGCCATCGGCGCGATGACCAGTCACCGCGGCGGCGGCTTTGGCGGCGGCGGTTTCGGTGGCGGCGGTTTCTCCGGCGGCGGCGGCTTCTCCGGCGGCGGCGGCGGGTTCGACGGCGGCGGCGCCTCGGGGGACTGGTGACATGGGCGACTTCATGAATAAATTCTCGCGCCGGCTGCGGCACCTGCAGTCGGGTACCGGCGTCGGCGAAAAGCTGTTCCCGCCCGAAGTGATCGACTCGATCACCGCGGCGATCGTGGAAGGCGAACTGACGCATCGCGGCGAAGTGCGCCTGATCGTGGAAGCGGCGCTTCCGGGCGAGGCGATCTGGGCGGGCCTGACGATCCGCGAGCGTGCGATTGCGCTGTTCGCGGAACACGGGATCTGGGACACCGAGGACAACTGCGGCGTGCTGCTATATGTGAACCTGGCCGACCACAAGGTGGAGATCGTCGCGGACCGCAACATCAACCGCAAGGTCACGCCCGCCCAGTGGCAGGCCATCTGCGACACCCTGACGCAGGGCTTCCGGCGCGGCGAGTACGGCCCGGCCACGCTGCAGGCGATCGGGGAAGTCAACGCGCTGCTGCGCGAGCACTTCCCAGCCGACGGAAGCCGCGGCGCGGACATCAATGAACTACCCGATCATCCAGTCATGATCTGAATTGCCCGGCCCCGGGCCGCTCTCTGTAAAATCGCGGATGGTGAACAACACACGAAAGAACAGAGCATGAAATTAGCAAACAAGGTGGCGCTCGTAACCGGCGCAACGCAAGGTATCGGATTCGCATGCGCACAGCGCCTGGTGGCGGAAGGCGCGCGCGTGATGCTGGCCGACGTCAAGCCGGAAGGCGCCGAGGCCGCGGCCTCGCTGGGCGACGCTGCCCGCTTCTTCGAGGCGGACGTGAGCCAGAAATCGGACGTGGACGCGCTGGTGGCGGAGACGCTGCGCGCGTTCGGCCGTATCGACATCCTGGTCAACAACGCCGGCGTGACGCACGCGGCGGACTTCCTGGACCTGGCCGAAGAAGACTTCGACCGCGTCCTGCGCATCAACCTCAAGTCGATGTTCCTGTGCAGCCAGGCGGCGGCGCGCGCCATGGTCGAACAGGGCAACGGCGGCAGCATCATCAACATGTCCAGCGTGAACTCGACGCTGGCGATCCCGAACCAGGTGCCGTACGTGATTTCGAAGGGCGGCGTCAACCAGCTCACGCGCGTGTCGTCTCTGGCGCTGGCGCCGCACGGGATCCGTGTGAATGGCGTCGCGCCGGGCACGATCCTGACGGAACTGGCCAAGAAGGCCGTGATGGCGAGCCCTGAAGCGCGCCGCACGATCCTGTCGCGCACCCCGATGGGCCGCTGCGGCGAGCCGGAAGAAATCGCATCGGTGGTCGCGTTCCTGGCCAGCGACGATGCCTCGTACATGACCGGAGAAACCATGTATGTCGACGGCGGCCGCCTTGGCCTGAACTACACCGTACCGGTTCGCGAATGAACGCCGAAGCGAAGCAGGCGGCAAATCCGCTCGGACTGGAGCATCAGTTCTGCTTCGCGCTGTACTCGGCGTCGCATGCGATGACCAAGGCTTACAAGCCGCTGCTCGACGCGCTCGGGCTGACCTACCCGCAGTACCTGGTGATGCTGGTGCTGTGGGAGCAGGATGCGGTGCCGGTGAAGGATATCGGCGCCCGCCTCTATCTCGATTCGGGCACGCTCACGCCACTGCTCAAGCGGCTGGAGACGGCGGGCCTGCTGGTCCGCAACCGCGACCCGGACGACGAACGCCATGTGCGCATTTCGCTGACACCCGCCGGCCGCGCGCTGCGCGACCGCGCTCGCGACATCCCCGACCAGATCGCGTGCGCCTGCCGGCGCGAAGCCGACGCGCTGGCCAAGCTGCACGGCGAACTGACGCAAGTGCGGGAGGAGCTGTTCCGCTCAGGCGGCAAGGATGAACAGACCTGACCGTCCTGGAAAACATAG
>DASTVB010000041.1:0-10235 GCA_035759315.1 Telluria sp.
ACCAGTCGGCGGCCTTCGCGTAGTCGCGCTGGACGCCATGGCCATGTTCGTGCCGCATGCCCATGATGTCCTGGGCGCCGGCGTGTCCCTGCGCGGCGGCGCGCGCGAACCAGCCCAATGCGGACTGCTCGTCGCGCTCGACGCCGTGGCCGCTCTCGTAGATCAGGCCGAGGTTGAACTGCGAGCTGGCATGGTCCTGCTCCGCGGCGCGGCGGTACCACTCGATCGCGGCGCGGCTGTCCTGTTCTACGTCCTGGCCCTTGTCGTATTTGAGGCCGAGGTTGAACTGGGCCGGCGCGTAGCCCTGCGTCGCGGCCTGGCGGAACCATGCCACCGCTTCGGCCGGGTCGCGCGGCACGCCCTGGCCGGAATCGTAGCGCAGCGCCAGGTTGAACTGGGCGCGCGCATACCCCTGGCCCGCGGCGCGCCGGTACCACGACAACGCCAGGTCCAGGTCCTGCGGCACGCCCTTGCCGGTTTCGTACATCATGCCCAGGTTGTTCTGCGCGCCGGGGTCGCCCTGTTCGGCCGCGCGGCTGAACCAGTGCATCGCCATCTGCGGATCCTGCGCCACGCCCTGGCCCTTGGCGTACATCCAGCCGAGGTTGTACTGCGCGGCCGCGTAGCCCTGCTCGGCCGCCTCGCGGTACCAGTGCGCCGCTTCGGCAAAATCGCAGGCCACACCCTGGCCCTTCTGGTACATCACGCCGAGGTTGTACTGCGCCTGCTCGACGCCGGCGTCAGCCGCGCGCCGGTACCACAGCAGCGCCAGTTCTTCGTTTTTGGCGACGCCCTGCCCGTTCACATACATGAAGCCGAGCCGGTGCTGCGCGTTGGGCACGCCGCGTTCGGCGAGCGCCTTCACGCGCAGGTACTCCGCGGTGTATCCGTCCGGTGGGGTGGCCGCCGATGCCATTGTCTTCGCGATGCCTTACGCCTGGTTGGCGACCAGCGGCGCTTCCTGCGCCGCGGGACCGGCCTGCTGCTGCAGCACGGCGACGAACTGGGTGAGCGAGATCGGGCGGTGGTAGTAGTAGCCCTGCATCGTGGTGCAGCCGTTCGACTGCAGGTAGCGCGACTGCACTTCGGTCTCGACGCCTTCGGCCACCAGGTTCAGGCCCAGCCCGCGCGCGATCGAGATGATCGCCAGGATGACCGGATAGTGGCTGCACTCGTCGTGGATCTCGCGCACGAAGGACTGGTCGATCTTGATCGTGTTGACCGGGAAGCGGTGCAGGTAGGACAGCGACGAGTAGCCGGTGCCGAAATCGTCGATCGCCACCGACACGCCCAGCTGGCCGAGGCGGTTCAGCTGTTCGATCGCATGCTGCGGATTGCGGATCGCGATGTTCTCGGTGATCTCGACTTCGATCTGGGTCGGCGAAATCCCGTAGCGCACCAGCGCGCCGCGCATCTTCTCGAAGAAGTCGCCGCGATCGAGGTATTGCGGCGACAGGTTAAGCGACAGGCGCACGTCCGAACCGCCGTTGGCGTTCCACACCATCAGGTCGCGGCACAGCGCGCCCAGCATCCAGTCGGAGATCGGCAGCATCAGGCCGTTGTCTTCGGCGAACGGCAGGAACTCGCCGGCGGTCAGCAGGCCGCGGGTCGGGTGGTTCCAGCGCATCAGGCCTTCCGCGCAGACGATGCGGCCGGTGGCCACGTCGACTTGCGGCTGGTAGTACATCTCCAGCTCGCCCTGCTCCAGCGCGCGGCGCAATGCCTGCTCCAGCGCGATCTTCTGGTGCGACACGTCCTGCATCGAGTCGTCGTAGAAGGCGTGGCCGTTCTTGCCCTCCGCCTTGACCTGGTACATCGCGATGTCCGCGTGGCGCAGCAGTTCGTCGATAGTTTCGCCGTTGTGCGGGTAGATCGCAATGCCGATCGAGGCCGAAATGTGCACCTGGTGGCCGTCGAGGTCGAACGGGCGCTGCAGGCACTCGAGGAACTTGTCCGCGATCGCGCCGGCGTCCCCGCGCTCGCGCAGTTCGGGCAGCACGATGGTGAATTCGTCGCCGCCCTGGCGTGCCAGCGTGTCGCCGCGGCGCAGGCATTCCTTCAGCCGCTGCGCCACCTGGGTCAGCAGGTCGTCGCCCTTGACGTGGCCGAGCGTGTCGTTGACCAGCTTGAATCGGTCCAGGTCGATGAACATGACCGCCAGTTCCGCCATCTTGCGCTTGGCCTGGATCAGGGCCAGTCCCAGGCGGTCCTTGAACAGCATGCGGTTCGGCAGGTCGGTCAGGATGTCGTGGTAGGCCTGGTAGGAGATCACTTCTTCCGCGCGCTTGCGGTCGGTGATGTCGCGCGCCACGCCGTAGGTGCCGAAGTAGTCGAGCGTCTTCACCTGCGCGTTCGGCACGTGCATGCCGATCGAATTGAGCGAGATCGTCATCAGGGTGTTGTTGAAGGTGCGCTCGCCGCCGCTGCCGTTGAAGCATTTCAGGCGCAGTTCGACGTTGCGCGAGGCGCGCTCGTCGACGCGGCGCTCGTTGAACACGTAGCGCGCGCGCTCCAGGTCTTCGTCGTGAACCAGGATCGAGTAGTGCTTGCCGATCATTTCGTCGCGCGACAGGCCGAGCAACTGCTGCGCGCGGTCGTTCACGAAGGTGAACTTGCCCTCGTGGTTCAGCGTGTAGATGATGTCCGGCGAGGAGTCGACCAGGTAGCGGTACATCTTCTCGGAGGTCTCGAGCTGCGAGGCGATGCGCGAGTTGGCTTCGGCCAGGCGGCGCTGTTTGAGCGCGTTGCCGACGGTCTTGATCAGTTCTTCGCGGCTGTACGGCTTGCGCAGGTAGTCGTAGGCGCCGCGCTTGAGCGCGCCGATCGCCGCTTCGATCCCGACGTCGCCGCTCATCACGATCACGTCCGAGTCGATGCCCTTGGAGTTCATGAAGTCCATGATCTCGTGCCCGCTCATGTCCGGCAGGCGCAGGTCCAGCAGCACCAGGTCGAAGTGCGCGCGCGACAGCTGCGACAGCGCTTCGCTGCCGCAGGTGGCAGTCACCAGGTGGTAGGCGCCGTTGTTGAGCAGTTCGTACAGGGAGGACAGCAGGCGCGGCTCGTCGTCGACCAGCAGCAGGCGCGGGAGCGCTTCGCCGTCAATGGGCGTGGCCACGTTGTTCGCGATTGCCGCTGGGGTGGCCGAGCCAGGTTCGTGGATCATTGTGAAGCCTTAAACAGAATCTAGTGCGCGCGGCTGGGGGCCGGCAACTGCGGTGTTTGCACGCACCGGCAGCAGGATTTCAAAGGTGGTGCCGGCGCGGCTGCTGCGGCAGCTGACCAGTCCCCCGATCTTGCGGACCAGGCTGTGCACGATCGACAGGCCGAGGCCGTGGTGCGCGCCCGGCTTGGACGAGCGCACCGGCGAGAACAGGTGCGCCAGCACTTCCGGCGGCATGCCCGGACCGGTATCGGTGACGGCGATTTCGAGGTACAGCTTGCGGTCGCGGTTGACCAGCCCGCGGTTGGCGATCGCGATGCGCCCGCCTTCGGGCACGTCGCACAGCGCTTCGACCGCGTTCTTGACCAGGTTGACCAGGATTTGCTTGAGGATGTCGGCGTCGCCTTCGACTTCGGCCGGATGCTCGCCCATCTCCAGCGCGACCTCGACCTTGGCCGGCACGAAGTCGCTCGCGCTGAACAGGCGCAGCACATCGTCGGCCACCTTGGCGACGTCGGTCGCGCGCACGGTGGTCGAGGGCTGCAGGTCCGCCAGGCCGTTGATCAGCTGTCCGACGCGGTCGATTTCCTCGTTCAGGATCGACATCTCGCCGACCACCGGCTCGCGCCGCGCCAGCTTATTGTCCAGCACGGACAGGTAGTTCTTGATGATCGACAGCGGGTTGTTCACCTCGTGCACCACGCGGCGCGAAGCTTCGCGGTATTCCTCGGCCACGTGCGCCAGCTGGCGGCGTGCATGGCCGCGTTCGGAGATCGCGGTTTCGAGTGCGTTTGCGGCCTGTACGCCGAAGGCCTGCATGAAGCGTTCGCGGCGCTGGGTGGCGCCGACCTGCCAGGCGGCCACGCCGCCCAGCATCACGCCCAGGCAGCGCGCGCCGGCGACCAGAGGTACGCAGACCATGGTGTCGCTGCCCAGCATGCGCAGCAGCTGTTCTTCGGCCAGGCCCATGCCCGGGGTGCTGCGGTCGACGAAGGCCAGGCGCCGTTCCAGGGCGGCTTCGGCCACCACGCCGCCCTTGGCGAGCGGGATCGAGAATTCGGAGATGCGCTGCTGGTCGACGCCGCTCGGCGTGCCGACCAGCGCCTGGCCGGTCGGGTTCTCGAGCAGCACGACCGCGGTATCGAAGTTGAACAGCATGCGCGCCGAGCGCGTCATCGCTTCGATCAGGCCGTGCTCGCCCTGCTGGCGCGCCAGCGACTGGCCTACTTCCGACACCATCACCAGGTTGCGCACTTCTTCGGACAGGCGCTGCTGGACCGGGTCTGCAGGCGGCGGCGCGTAGGCCGGCGGCTGCGGGATGTCGTCGGCGCCTTCGAGGTCGATGCCCAGGCAGGCGGCGGCATTTTCCACCTGCTGCGCCGCGTTCGCGGTCAGCTCCTGCGCTTCGGCGACCGTCAGGCCGCACAGCGGCAGCGCGTCCGCGACCTGCTCGTCGTTGTCCGGATGGCAGGCCAGCAGGTGCGCCACGCGCACGATGCGGATCAGGGGGTGGGCAGCCTCCAGGCGTTCGCTCGGCTCATGGTGGTACAGCAGCGAGTCGGCCAGGAAGGAGTCCAGGTTCCAGCGTTCGACCAGCCAGGCGCCGGCTTCGGTGTGCGTGATCTGGAGCGTGCGCTGCTCGACCGCGCACAGGTCCTCGTCGTCGCGGGCGGTGAAATTGTAGGCGTACTCCTGGGGTGCGGTGGCCAGCAGCGCGAGGCGGCCGACGTTGTGCATCAGGCCCGCCAGGTAGGCTTCTTCGGCGTGCGAGTACTCCATGCGGCGCGCGATGTCGCGCGCGATCACGGCGGCCGAGAGCGAGGATTTCCAGAACGCGCGCAAGACGGTGGCGCCGGAATGGGGGAAATTCGAGAAGGTCTGATACACCGATTCGCTGATCACCAGCGTCTTGAGCATGTCGGTGCCGAGCGCCACCAGCGCCTGTTCCAGCCCCGGGCTGCGGCTGGCGCGGTGATAGGCCGAGCTGTTGGCCACCGACAGGATCTTGGTCGTCATCCCCGCGTCTTTCGCAATCAATGCCGCGAGCTCCGGCATGCCGAGGTCGTCGGCTTGCAGGTGCTCGATCAGCTTGATCAGTATTTGCGGCATCGCCGGCAGGCGCGCGATGAGCAAGCGATTGCGAATGTCGTGGTCCGATTGATGCATTGTCAGCACTAGTCGCCCGAGGGTTTTCCGTCAGCGGCTTGAGCCGCCGTGCATTTTATTGTCGTGGGTGATGCGCCAGGCAGAAGGGTAAATCCCTCTCTTATTTAGCGTTTACTAAACCATCTTAGCATATATACACTCAATAATTGATTCAGTACAACAGTGCTGAAAAAAACGTTTCATGTTTGCCACGCAACTGCCGTTAACGCTGGACTTCTTGAACAAGAGGGCGTTTGTATTTCCTGGAGGCAACCCACAGGGCGACGCCGCCCAGGGCGCAGACCAGCTGGCCGACCGCCAGCAGCAGCACGGAATGGGAGAGGGCCGGGGCGATCACGCCGGCCACCACCGCCGCCAGCAGGGTGGTCGCGGACGACTGGGCCGAGGCCACGGTGCCCCGGATGTGGGGGAACAGGTCGAGCGCCAGCAGCGTCGCACCCGGGGCGACCACCGACATCCCCAGCGTGTAGAAGAACAGCGGCAGCACCGTCCACGGCAGCTCGGGAGCGTGCAGCGTGTGGAACAGCACGTTGGCGGCCGCCGCGGTGAGCATGCATATAAATCCGAGCTTGATCTGGGTCGGCACCGCCAGGCGGCCGGCCAGCCGGTTGGCCAGCAGCGCGCCGAAGAAAATCCCCGACACCGCCGGGATGAAAAGCCATCCGAACTGGTCGGGCCCCAGGTGCAGGCTTTGGGGCAGCATTACCGGCGCGGCCGTGATGTACAGGAACAGCCCCGCGAAATTAAGCGCGACCAGCCCCGCCTTCATGTGGAACAGCGGCGAGCGGAAGATGCTGCTGTAGCTGTGCGCCAGGAAGCGCGGGTTGAACGGCTGGCGCTTTTCCTTCGGCAGCGTCTCGGGCAGGCGCCGCCAGCACACCCAGAACAGCACGATCGTGTAGGCCAGCAGCAGCAGGAAGATCACGCGCCAGTTGGTGTACTTGACCACCCAGCCGCCCAGGATCGGGGCGACCGCGGGCGCGATCGAGAAAATCATGGTGACCATTGACAGCAGGCGCGCGGCGGGCGCGCCGTGGTACAGGTCGCGGATGATCGCCCGCCCCACCACCACCCCGGCGCCGGCCGACACGCCCTGCAGGATACGGAAGACCCACAGGTAATGCACGGTGTATGCGGAGGCGCAACCCAGCGTGCCGATCGCGAACACCACCAGCGACACCAGGATCACGTTGCGGCGGCCGAAGGCGTCGGAGATCGAACCGTGCCACAGCACCATGCCGGAAAACGCCAGCATGTAGGCGGTCAGGGTCTGCTGGACTTCCAGCGGCGACGCGTTCAGCGAGGCCTGGATGTTGGGGAAGGCCGGCAGGTACGTATCGATACTGAACGGGCCGAGCATCGACAGCCCGGCCAGCACCACCGCCAGGCCCGTCGCCGTCAGCACCTTGACCGCGGGCGGCGGCGGAGGCGGCACCGGGACGAGCGGTTCGTCGGGTGGGGCGTTGGGCGGTTGGGCTGGGAACATGTGAGCTGGCCTTTGCTTGGTGCTGTTTCACCGCTAAATGTGGAACCGTCATCCCAGCGCACGCTGGGATCCATGCTGATGTCGCTCAACGACTGCGCCTTTACGGACGCTCAGTATGGATTCCAGCCTTCGCCGGGATGACGCTATTGCGCGTCGGTCTTCGGCATCGCTTCTTCGCGGCGGTTGAACCCGGCCACCATGTCGAAGCGGAACAGCCGGCACTCCAGCGCGCCGTTGAAGAACGGCGTCTTGCGCGATTCCTTCAGGCGCAGCAGCTTCGGCACCGACAGGTCGGCGGTGAACAGGTACACGGTCCAGCCGGCGAAGCGCTGCTTGAGCGTCTTGGACAGCGAGGTATAGAAGCCGGCCGCCATGTCGTCCGCCGGGATGGTGGAGTCCCCGCGCACGCCGATACGCTCGCCGTACGGCGGATTGGTCAGCAGGATGCCGGGCTGCTCGGTCGGCGGCTTGACTTCCTGCGCTTCGATCTGCTTGAGCGGCACGTCGAACATGATGCCCGCGGCGCGCAGGTTATGGCGCGTCATCGCGACCATGTCTCCCGAGATGTCGCTGCCGAAGATGGTCGGTTCGGCCGGCAGCGGGTTCGGCTTGACGTCGGTGCGCATCTGGCTCCAGGCGGCGGCGTCATGGTCGGCGAATTTCTCGAACGCGAAGCGGCGGCGCGCGCCGGCCGGGATGCCCTGCACCATCTGGGCGGCTTCGATCAGGATGGTGCCGGACCCGCACATCGGGTCGAACAGCGGCACGCCCGGCTTCCAGCCGGCCACGCGCAGCAGGCCCGCGGCCAGGTTCTCGCGCAGCGGCGCGTCGCCGGTCTCTTCGCGCCAGCCACGCTTGAACAGCGCTTCACCGGAGGTGTCGAGGTAGAGCGTGAAGTTGCGCTGGTCGAGGAAGCCGAACACCCGCATGTCCGGCTCGCGCGTGTTGACCGACGGGCGCGAGCCAAACTGGTCGCGGAAGCGGTCGCAGACGGCGTCCTTGATCTTGAGCGTAGTGAATTCCAGGCTTTTCAACGGCGACTTGACCGCTGTGATGTCGACCCGGATGGTGTGGTCGACGCTGAACCAGTCTTCCCACGGCAGCGCCAGCGCCAGGTCGTAGATGTCGTTCTCGTTGGTGTAGCTGCCTTGCGCCATGCGCATCAGCACGCGCGAGGCGATGCGCGAATGCAGGTTGACGCGCCAGGCGTCCTGCATCGAGCCGGAGCAGTGCACGCCGCCGGGAACCTGGTTGTGGACGCGCAGCGTGGCGTTGGCTTGCTGGGCGATCTCGCCCAGCTCTTCGGCCAGTGCGGCTTCCATGCCGCGTGGGCATGGGCAGAAAAATGACGTCATTGGGAGTACCCTTTATCCGTTGGGGACTGTCCCTCGGGGACTGTCCCCTGCCTTACGGCAGTTAAAAACAAAGGCGGGGGACAGTCCCAAAGGGACAGTCCCCGCCTATTCAAAATGGTTTGACTACGACCAGGATCGTGATCGCGACCAGCAGCACGACCGGCACTTCATTAAACCAGCGATACCAGGTGTGCGTGCGCACGTTCCTGCCGCCCTCGAACTTCTTCAGCAGCGAACCGCAGGCATGCTGGTAGCCGAACACCAGCAACACCAGCGCCAGCTTGGCATGCAGCCAGCCCCCGTTGAAGCCGTAGCCGAGCAGCGCGCCGCCGGTGAGCACCACGAAGATGGAAATCATGCCGGTAAAGCGTTTCAGCTTGCGCGCCATGACCAGCAGGCGGCTGACGGCGGCGGGTTCGGTCTCCATCGCCAGGTTCACGAAAATGCGCGGCAGGTAGAACAGCCCGGCGAACCAGGAGGCGACAAAGACGATGTGAATCGATTTAATCCAGAGCATTGTGATCCTTGATTTATTAACTTCTTATTTGCGTACTTCGCCGTGCCCGAGCACGACGTACTTCAATGAGGTCAGGCCTTCCAGCCCGACCGGGCCGCGCGCGTGCAGCTTGTCGTTGGAGATGCCGATCTCCGCACCCAGCCCGTATTCGAATCCGTCGGCGAAACGGGTCGAGGCATTGACCATCACCGAGGCCGAATCCACTTCGCGCAGGAAGCGCATCGCATCCGAATAGTTCTCGGTCACGATCGCATCGGTGTGGCGCGACGAATACGTGTTGATATGCTCGATCGCTTCGTCCAGCCCGGCGATGACCTTTACGGCCAGCACCGGCGCCAGGTATTCGGTCGACCAGTCGGCGTCGGTGGCCGGGACCAGCTTTGCGTAGCCTTGCAGGATCGCGTACGCTTCCGGGTCGGCGCGCAGCTCGACCTGCTCTTGCGCATACAGGCGCGCGAGCTGCGGCAGCACATTTGCCGCCACCGAACGCGCAACCAGCAGCGTTTCCATCGTGTTGCAGGTACCGTAGCGGTGGCACTTGGCGTTGAAGCCGATCCCCAGCGCCTTGGCGGTGTCGGCCGCATCGTCGATGTACACGTGGCAGATGCCGTCCAGGTGCTTGATCATCGGGACCGTGGCTTCGGCGGCGAGCCGCTCGATCAGGCCCTTGCCGCCGCGCGGCACCAGCACGTCGACGTACTCCGGCATCGTGGCCAGCAGGCCGACCGCGGCGCGGTCGGTGGTGTCGACCACCTGCACACCTTCGGCCGGCAGGCCGGCGCCCGCGAGTCCTTCGGCGACCAGCGCGGCCAGCGCGCGGTTGCTGCGGATCGCTTCGGAGCCGCCGCGCAGGATGGCCGCGTTGCCGCTCTTGAGGCACAGGGCGGCGGCATCCACCGTCACGTTCGGGCGCGCTTCGTAGATGATGCCGACCACGCCGAGCGGCACGCGCATCTGGCCGACCTGGATGCCGCTGGGACGCACCTTCAGGTTGGAGATTTCGCCGACCGGGTCGGGCAGCTGGGCGACCTGGCGCAGGCCGGCGACCATGCCGGCAATCGCCGCATCGGACAGGGCGAGGCGGTCCAGCATCGCGGCACCGAGGCCGGCGGCGCGGGCTGCATCCATGTCCTGCGCGTTGGCGCTGCGCAGGGCGGGGGCTTCGCGTTCGATCGCCGCGGCGATCAATTCGAGGGCGCGGTTGCGGGTGGCGCTGTCGGAACGGGCAATCGCACGCGATGCGCTGCGGGCCTGCTGCCCGATCCTGCTCATATATGCGGCGATGTCCATGGTTCTTGTCCGATGTTGCGCTATTTGCTGCGATCTGCGGCGATCGTGGCCGAAGATGATGTATCCAGGGTCAATTGTAACGATCCGCGCCGATCCGTGCCGAACGGTGCCGATTCCGGACGATCTCCCGCTAAGCTGAAGACCGTCATCCCAGCGCAGGCGGGGATCCATACTGAGTGGAGCGAAGCCCGGAAGCTATCGGACCGCAGGCGCCGCATGGATCCCAGCCTTCGCTGGGATGACGGGTGTTAGCGGTTGCGG